>JAJTCQ010000015.1 GCA_021323315.1 Gaiellaceae bacterium
TATCTGGGGAAGGGATTGGATCTGCGCTCGGACGCCGTCGTCTGCAGGCGACTCGTTGCGGCGAGCTGTCTCTTCAAGGGAACCACGCCCGCGACCGCGCTCCAGGTGATCGCAGCGCACGAAGGCTCGCTCGGCTCGGTCGTCGTGGTCAACGTCGGGTACAACGACTGGGCGGCCGTGTACGACGTCGACCGCGTCATGCGCGCACTCGCGGAGGCCGGGGTCACGACTGCGATCTGGGTGACACTGCGCGAGACGACGACGAACTACGCGCGAAGCAACGCCCGGATACGGGTTGCGGCGCGCCGCTGGAGGAGAAGCCTCGTCGTCGCCGACTGGAACGCGCACAGCCGCGGGAAGCCGTGGTTCCGCGAGGACGGACTCCACCTGACGAGCGCCGGCGCGATCGGTCTCGCCCGGCTCCTGCGGCCGCTCGTCGTCACCGGCACCTCGCAGTAGCGCCGTCCCCACGGTTCTCCACAGCGATGTGGAGACCGAGACGAAGTTCACGCACGCTGCGCGTGTTTCCGGCTGGACAACTCGTCGCGAGCTGTCGACAGGGCGTCCGTCGGCGGGGATAACATCGGAACATATGTTCCGTTCCCCCTGCACCGGGGGCGTCTTGCCGACCTGCCGGTTCCGGGTGGACGCGGCCGCTCGGGACGGCTTGACTGCTCCGCGCATGAGAAACGCTTGCTGTCGGCATGCGAATCGCCTTCCCGCGCGGGCAGTGGACGGCCGGTGAGCCACGCCGAGCTGGAGCGCGCCTCGGAGCGGCTGAGCGCCGTCGTCCCGCCGCAGAATCTCGAGGCCGAGGAGTCGGTGCTCGGCGCGATGCTGATCTCGCCGGTCGCCGTCGGCACCGTGAGCGAGATCCTCGACGCGTCCGCCTTCTACCGCGAGAGCCACGCGAAGATCTACCGCGCGGCGCTCGCGCTGTGGGGGAAGGGCGAGCCGGTCGACGCGATCACACTCGCGGACGAGCTCGATGGGCGCACCGAGCTCGAGGAAGTGGGTGGCCAGGCGCGCGTGGCCGAGCTCGCGGCGCTCGTTCCCGCCGCGTCGAACGTCGAGCACTACGCGCGCATCGTCAAGGAGATGGCCACGCTCCGCGGGCTCATCCGCGCGGGTCAGGAGATCGTGCGGCTCGGGCAGGAGCGCGAAGGCGAGGTCACCGACCTCGTCGACCGCGCCGAGCAGATCGTCTTCGAGCTCGGCCAGCAGAAGGTGACGAGCGACTTCAGTCACATCCAGGTGCTCCTCAAGGAGAGCTTCGAGCGCATCACGCACCTCGCCGCGCGCCCGTCGATGGGGAAGTCGGGCCTCGGCCTGTGCATGGCGGCGAACCTCGGGGTGCGCCACCAGACGCCCGTCGCCCTGTTCACGCTCGAGATGTCGAAGGCCGAGGTGACGCAGCGGATGATGTGCAGCGAGGCGAAGGTCGAGTCCCAGCGGCTGCGGACGGGCCGCCTCGCACCCGACGACTGGCCGCGGCTGACCGCTGCGTGCGACCGCCTGATGAAGGCGCCCATCTACGTCGACGACGCGGGCGCGACGACGATCATGGAGCTCCGCTCGAAGGCGCGCCGCCTGAAGTCGCGCGAGCCTGGGCTCGGGCTCATCATCGTCGACTACCTGCAGCTCATGGCCTCGGACCGCAACGTCGAGAGCCGCGTCCAGGAGGTCTCCCAGATCTCACGTGCGCTCAAGGTGCTCGCCCGCGAGCTCGAGGTCCCGATCCTCGCCATGTCACAGCTCTCGCGCGCGGTCGAGCAGCGCCACGACAAGCGCCCGATCCTCTCCGATCTCCGCGATTCGGGCTCGATCGAGCAGGACGCCGACCTCGTCATGTTCATCTACCGCGACGAGTACTACCTCGGCGAGGAGTCCGACCAGCAGGGCATCGCCGAGGTCATTCTCGCGAAGCACCGCAACGGGCCGACGGGCATGGTGAAGCTGTCCTGGCTGCGGCGCTACGCGAAGTTCGCTGACTTGGCTGCGGCGTAGCTCCGAGCGTCAGCTCGGCGTCTTGACCTGCGAGACTGGCCTGCGTGCCCGCGACCGTCATCGTCGGCGCGCAGTGGGGTGACGAGGGGAAGGGAAAGATCGTCGACCTGCTCGCGCAGGAGTCCGAGCTCGTCTGCCGCTACCAAGGTGGCCCGAACGCCGGCCATACGGTCGTGGTCGGCGACGAGACGTACAAGATCCGGCAGATCCCGACCGGCGTCATCGCGGGGAAGCGCTGCGCGATTGGCGCCGGCTGCGTCGTCGACCCGGCCGTCCTGATCTCCGAGCTCGACGAGCTCGAGTCACGCGGGCACGAGACGACGGATCTCGTGTTCGTCTCCGGCAACGCCCATCTCGTCATGCCGTGGCACATCGCGCTCGACGGGGCGCGAGAGCGACGGCTCGGACGCCTCCAGATCGGCACGACGCGGCGCGGGATCGGGCCGGCGTACGCGGACAAGGCGACGCGCATCGGGATCCGCGTGCAGGACCTACTCGACCCGAAGATCCTGCGGCAGAAGCTCGAGCTCGCGGTCGAGGAGAAGAACGTCTGGCTGCAGCGCGTGTACGACCTCGAGCCGTTCGAGGTCGAGGACGTCGTCTCGACGCAGCTCGGGTTCGCCGAACGGCTCGGGCCGTACGTCGCGGATACGTCGCTCCTCGTCGATCGCGCGCTGCGCGAGGGCGAGCGCGTCCTCTTCGAAGGCGCCCAGGGCACGCTCCTCGATCTCGACCACGGGACGTACCCGTTCGTCACGTCGTCGAGCCCGATCGCCGCGGGCGCCGCGGTGAGCTTCGGGATCGGGCCCAAGCGGATCGACGAGGTGCTCGGCGTCGCCAAGGCGTACGTCACGCGTGTCGGCGAGGGCCCGTTCCCGAGCGAGATCGTCGGTCCCGATCACGAGCGTGTCCAGACCCTCGGACACGAGTTCGGCACGGTGACGGGGCGCGAGCGGCGCTGCGGCTGGCTCGATCTCGTCGCGCTTCGCTTCGCAGTGCGCGTGAACGGCATCACGTCGCTGGCGCTGACGAAGATCGACGTCCTCTCCGAGTTCTCGGAGCTTCCCGTCTGTGTTCGCTACCGCCTGCCCGACGGCTCGGAGACCGAGGACTTCCCGGCCCACCAGAGCGACTTCCACCACTGCCGGCCCGTGTTCGAGGCGCTGCGCGGCTGGGGCGAGCACATCGACGACGAGCTACCGGAAGCAGCCCGATCCTATGTGTCGTTCGTCGAGGACGCGCTTGGCGTGCCGGTGACGCTCGTGGGGACCGGCGCCGCCCGCGAGCACGTGCTCACGCTCTGACCTTCAGCCCGGGCGGGACATGTACAGCTCCGTGAACTCGGCGCAGCGCCCGTCGGCGTCGAAGCGCAGGAGGAAGACGTTGTGGTACTCCCGCGCGACCTTCTCGCCGTCAGCCCCGTCCTCGGCGAGGTAGCGCGTCACTCCGGTCGCGACGGCACGATCTCCGCCGACCAGCCACGGCTCGTACTCGGCGCTCCACGTGCCGGGCGCGTCGGGTTCCTCGAGCCAGTTCGAGACGATCGCCTCGCGCCCGCGGACCGAGTCGTCACCGTCGTCCCACGGGTGGAAGCGATAGACGGCGTTCTCGCTGAAGAGCGTGCCGATCCCGGGCCCGTCGTACGTCCGCCAAGCGGCGACGTATTGATCGAGCCACCGGGCGACCGCGGCCTTGTCCACGCTTACAGACTACGGCCCTGAGGCGTGTTGCTTGCTCACTAGACTCGCGCGATGAGAGTCCTCGTCGTCGGTTCCGGCGGTCGTGAGCACGCGCTCGCGTGGAAGCTCGCGCAGTCGCCGACGCTGACCGAGCTCCACGCCGCGCCCGGCAACCCGGGTATCGCCGCCCTCGCCGAGTGTCACCCGATTCGCGCGGACGATCCCGAGAGCTTGCTCGGCCTGGCGCGTTCGCTCGAGGTCGACCTCGTTGTCGTTGGCCCCGAGTTGCCGCTCGTTCTCGGTCTCGCGGATGCGCTCCGTCGCTTCGGATTCCTCGTCTTCGGACCGAGCGCCGCGGCGGCTCGGATCGAGGGGTCGAAGTCGTTCGCGAAGGAGGTCATGGCGGCGGCCGGCGTGCCGAGCGCGAAGCGGCTCGCACTCGCCCGGCCTCCGTGTGTCGTGAAGGCGGACGGGCTGGCGGCGGGGAAGGGCGTCTTCGTCTGTCGCACTCGGGCGGAGGTCGACGTTGCGATGCGTGCACTCTCCGGGTCGGGGGGCGACATCGTCGTCGAAGAGCTCCTCTCAGGGCCTGAGGTGTCGCTCTTCGGGATCTGCGACGGTCGCGAGGTGCGGGCGCTCGTCTCGGCGCAGGACTTCAAGCGCGCCTACGACGGTGACGAAGGTCCGAACACGGGCGGGATGGGCGCGTACGCGCCCGCGGTCGGGATCGACCCGTCGGCCGCCGAGGCGCTCGTCGAGGAGGTGCATCGGCCGGTGCTGGCCGAGCTCTCCAGGCGAGGGAGCCCGTTCGTGGGCTTGCTCTACGCGGGGCTGATGATGACCCCGGACGGCGCCCGTGTCCTCGAGTTCAACTGCCGGTTCGGCGACCCGGAGACCCAGGCCGTCGTTCCGCTGGTCGACGGCGATCTCCTGGAAGCGCTCGCGGCGGCGGCGAGCGGCGACGTCTCGGGCGTCTCGGTCGAGTCGTCGGGAAGCGCAGCAGTCACCGTGGTCCTGGCAGCCGAGCGGTACCCGGAGGACGGCCACCGCGGCGGCGCGATTCACGGCGTCGCGGACGCCGAGTCGGCCGGTGCGCTCGTGTTCCATGCCGGAACGGCCCTTCAGGGCGAGCGCCTGGTGACGAACGGCGGGCGGATTTTGGCGGTGACGGGGCGGGGGCGGTCGCTCGCGGAGGCGCGCACGATTGCGTACGACGGCGCCGAGCTGATCTCGTTCCCGGGGGCGCGGTTTCGCCGGGACATCGCCGCGGCGGCCGTGGGGATCGGGGTCGACCGCTGAGGCGGGTCCGAACGGGGCCACCCCTCGCCTCCACCCACTTTCGAGTCTAGTCGCCGATCTCGTACCAAAGGTTCACGATCGTGCCGAGTGTGTGCAAAGGCGCCGGGTGGGGCGCCGACTAGAATTGTCGGCGTGATCGCCCGCTACGCCAGGCCTGCCATGTCCAGGGTCTGGTCCGAGGAGGCGAAGCTCGAGCAGTGGCTCGCCGTGGAGCTCGCAGCTCTCGACGCCTGGGCCGAGGTCGGCACCGTTCCGTCAGCGAGCGCCCTTGCCGTTCGGGAACGCGCGCGCGCCCCGAGCCCGGCGCGGGTCGCCGAGCGCGAGCGCGTGACCAACCACGACGTCGCTGCATTCGTCGATGCCGTTTCGGCGGATCTCGGCGCGGACGGCCGCTGGTTCCATTACGGGCTCACGTCGTCGGACGTGCTCGACACGGCGCTTTCGCTGACCGTCCAGCGCGCCGGCGAACTGATCCTCGATGGCATCGACCGAGCGACGAAAGCCGCCCTCGCGCGTGCCGAAGAGCATCGCGAGACGATCACCATCGGTCGAACGCACGGCGTGCATGCCGAGCCGACGACGTTCGGGCTGAAGCTGCTTGGCTGGGTCTTTCAGCTCGAGCGCGATCGAGAGCGGCTCGGACGCGCCCTCGCGGGTATGTGCGTCGGGAAGCTGTCGGGCGCGGTCGGCACGTACGCTTCGACGACCCCCGAGGTGGAGCGGATCGCGTGCGAGCGGCTCGGGCTCGCGCCGGCACCGAGCTCCACGCAGATCCTCCAGCGGGACCGGCACGCCGAGCTTCTCTCCGCGCTCGCGATCCTCGCGTCGTCTCTCGACCGGTTCGCGCTCGAGATCCGCCACCTCGCGCGCACGGAGGTGCGGGAGGTCGAGGAGCCGTTCGCAACCGGGCAGAAAGGCTCCTCGGCGATGCCGCACAAGCGCAATCCCATCGTTGCCGAGCGCATCTGCGGGCTCGCGCGCCTCGTGCGCGGATACGCATCAGTCGGGCTCGAGAACGTGGCGCTCTGGCACGAACGCGACATCTCGCACTCGTCGGCGGAGCGCGTCGTGCTTCCCGACGCCTTTCTCGCCGCCGACTACATGCTCGACCGGTTCGCGTGGCTCGTCGCGGGGCTGGTAGTGCGGCCGGAGCGCATGCGCGCGAACCTCGAGGCGACGGGCGGGCTCTTCTTCAGCCAGCGGCTTCTGCTGGCGCTCGTCGAGTCGGGCCTCGAGCGCGACGAGGCGTACCACTTGGTGCAGCGCCATGCGATGCGGGCATGGGACGAAGGGCTCGACTTCCGCGACCTCGTCCGCTCGGATCCGCAGATCGCGTCGCGGGTCGAACTCGACGCCGTCTTCGACCTGCATGCATACACCAAGTACGTCGACGCGCTGTTCGCGCGCGTGCCTGGCAGACTCGTTCCGGAAGTGGTCGGCGCGTGATCGACGAGGCGACGACGCACGTCGCGAGCGGAAAGGTGCGGGAGCTCTACGCGCTCGACGACGGCAGGCTCGTGCTCGTCGCGAGCGACCGCATCTCGACGTTCGACGTCGTACTGCCGACGCCGATTCCCGACAAGGGCCGCGTCCTGACGGGGCTGTCGGCCTTCTGGTTCGCGCGCACCCTCGACCTCGTCCCCAACCATCTTCTCGGTCTCGGCGACGACGGCCGCACGATGGTCTGCCGGCGCCTCGAGATGCTCCCGATCGAGTGCGTCGTTCGCGGGTACCTCGCCGGGTCCGGCTGGAAGGACTACCGCGACACGGGCGCGATCTGCGGACATGTGCTACCGCCGGGTCTCGAGGAGGCGTCGCGGCTGCCCGCGCCGATCTTCACCCCGGCGACGAAGGCGGCGGCTGGCCACGACGCGAACATCGACGAGCAGGCAGCCGCGGCGCTGTGCGGGGACGAGCAGTACCGGATCGCGCGGGAGGCATCGCTCGCGCTCTATCGATTCGCCTCCGGCCATGCCGAGGCCCGGGGGATCATCTTGGCCGATACGAAGTTCGAACTCGGGATCGCGCCGGACGGCACGGTCGTGCTGGGGGACGAGGCGCTCACCCCCGACTCCTCGCGCTTCTGGCCAGCGTCCGAGTACGAGCCCGGGCACGCGCAGCCTTCGTTCGACAAGCAGTTCGTCCGCGACTGGTGCGAGCGCGCCGGATGGGACAAGGAGCCGCCAGGCCCCGAGCTCCCGGACGACGTCGTCGCTGGTACGCGCGCGCGCTACGTCGAGGCGTTCGAGCGGCTCACCGAGATCTCGTTCGACGGGTATCTCGCGAACCCGAAGGTGGTTCTGTGAAGGCGGTAGTCATGGTTCGTCCGAAGGAGGGCATCCTCGATCCGCAGGGCGACGCCGTCCGCCACTCATTGCGCAAGCTCGGCTTCGAGGTGTCCGGAACGCGCGTCGGTCGGTTGATCGACCTCGAGCTCACGGCCGACGATCCGGCGGATGCCGAGGCTCAGGTCGAGCGCATGTGCTCGGAGCTCCTCGCGAACCCGCTGATCGAGAGCTACGAGATCCTTCTGGAGGACCCATGACGGACAAGCCTCGCGTCGCTGTCGTCACTTTTCCCGGATCGAACGACGATCACGACGCCGCGTGGGCACTTGGTGCGGTCGGAGCGGATCCGGTCGCGGCGTGGCACCAGGACGCCGAGTTGCCCGCGGGAACGGGCGGGGTGGTCCTGCCCGGAGGGTTCTCGTACGGCGACTACCTGCGCACGGGCGCGATCGCGAGCGTTGCACCGGTGATGGACGCAGTCCGCGCCTTCGCCGCAGCGGGCGGACCGGTTCTCGGGATCTGCAACGGGTTCCAGACCCTCTGCGAAGCGCGGCTGCTTCCGGGTGTGCTCCGGCCGAACCGTCAGCTCGAGTTCGTATGCGAGGACGTGACGGTGCGGGTCGAGAACGCGGACGCACCGTTCCTGAGCCGGTGTTCGCCCGGTCAGGAGCTCGTGATCCCCGTGAAGCACGGCGAAGGAGCCTGGTACGCGGACCAGTGGACGTTCGTCCAGCTCGCCGCACGCGGGCAGATCGTCCTCCGCTACGCAGACGACGTGAACGGCGCTCTCGGCAACGTGGCCGGCGTCGTCAACCAGGCGAGAAATGTCATGGGGCTCATGCCCCATCCCGAGCACGCGGTCGACCCACTGCTCGGCTCGGGCGACGGAGGGCTCCTGCTGGCGGCGCTCGTCGACACCGCGGCCGCGTTCCGAGCGACGCTCGCGGTCGCGTAACGCGAGACCGCCCTGCACCCGCGGAACGCGCTAGAGACCGAGCACCTCCTTGAGAACGGGCGCGCGCTCGAGCGCCGCCCGCAGTCGCTCGAGGTCGCGCGCCCGCATCGTGACGGGGCCACGCCGGGCTGCCCCGTCGGTCGTGTATGCGAACCGGATGAGACGCTCCCCGCTCGGCGCATCGAGGAGCTGCACCACCACGGAGAAGCGCTTGTCGCCCACCCGTTGCGGAACGGCCGCCTCCTCGACCAGGGTCGCGGCGCCCCACGGCGTCGCGGCCGTCGACGGTTTCCGGATGCTCTTCGCGGCAGTCGCCATGCAGGCGAGGCTACGGGGTAATTCGTCACGCGTGGGACACGGGTTCGGGCCAGAAGCGTCACGACCTATTCTCGGCCGGTGCACGACGTCGTGATCGTCGGAGGCGGGACGGCGGGCTGCGTCCTCGCCTCGCGACTCACCGAGAACGCCGACGTCTCCGTGCTCCTCCTCGAGGCCGGCCCGCGATCGCGGAAGCTCGAGCTGCGGATCCCGGCCGCCTTCTCGAAGCTCTACCGCTCGGGGCTCGACTGGGGGGACGTGACGACGCCGCAGGCGACCCTCGACGGGCGCCAGGTCCTCTTTCCGCGCGGCCGCATGCTGGGCGGGAGCTCGGCGATGAACGCGATGATGGTGCTTCGCGGAACGCGGGCCGACTACGACGGCTGGGCGGCAGCGGGATGCACGGGCTGGTCGTGGGACGACGTCGAGCCCGTCTTTGCGCGCAGCGCATGCGGCGCCTTCCCGCTCGCGGAGCTCCCCGACCGCCACGTGCTCGCCGAGGCCTTCGTCCACTCGGCTCGAGCGGTCGGTATCCCGCCCGCGCCGGATCTCAACGGCGAGGCGAACGACGGAGTCGGCTTCGTGCCGGTCTCGCAGAGGCGCGGCCGGCGCTTCTCGGTGCTCGACGGCTACTACGCGCCCGCGCGACGCCGCCCGAACCTCACCGTCGTGACCGGCGCGCTCGTGACTCGCGTCGTCGTGGAGGCCGGTCGAGCCGTCGGCGTCGAGTACCGCACGAACAAGGGTGGCCCGCCCGACGAGGCTCGCGCCGATCGCGAGGTCGTGGTCTGCGCCGGTGCGATCGGTACGCCGCACCTTCTTCAGCTCTCCGGCATCGGCCCGACAGCTGTGCTCGAAGCCGTCGGCATCGAGCCGGTCGTGAACCATCCAGCTGTTGGCGCGAATCTCCTCGACCACCTCGCCTGTGGCCTGCTCCTCCGCACGAGGAACGTGGAGACGCTCGCTTCCGCCGAATCGCTCGCGAACCTTGCGCGCTGGCTCGTCCTCGGGCGCGGGCCGCTCACATCGAACCTCGGCGAGGCGGTGGCGTTCGTCCGCTCGAGGCCCGATCTCAACGCCCCCGACATCGAGCTCCTCCTCGCGCCGGTGCTGTTCGAGGAGGAGGGCCTCAAGCAGCCGACCGAGCACGGCTTCACGCTGGCCGTCGTCCTGCTCACGCCACGCAGCGCCGGGACGGTGCAGCTGGTCTCGGACGATCCACGAGACTCTCCCGAGATCGATCCCCGCTACCTCACCGATCCGGACGGCGAGGACCTCGCGACGCTGCTGCGCGGCCTGCGCCTCGCGCGGAGGCTCGTCGCCGAGGATCCGCTCGCGTCGTTCGTCGACGAGGAGATGCTTCCGGGCTCCGACGCAGGGACGGACGAGCAGCTGCACTCGCACGTGCGCGCCCTCTCGCAGACGCTCTACCACCCCGCGGGTACGTGCCGCCTGGGTTCGGATGCCGCGTCCGTCGTCGACCCGTCGCTCCGCGTCCGGGGGCTCGACTGCCTACGGATTGCCGACGCGTCGGTCATGCCAGCGCTGCCCCGCGGGCACACCAACTGGCCGACGGTCATGATCGCCGAGCGTGCCTCGGAGCTCGTCGGCGGCGCGCTCTAGCGGGGCGGCTGGTCGACGAACTGCGCGCCGACGAAGCCCCCGTCTTCGACCGAGAGCACCCACGTACTGGCGACCGGTGCGGCGCGCGGCGCGTCGAGCCCCACTCCCGACTCCGCGACCAGGTCGACGACGTCGAAGAGCACGTCACCGTGCGTACAGCAGGCGATCGCGCCGTCGGCGCTGAGTGAGAGCATCAGCCCGGCGGCCCGTGCGCCGTCGGCGCCCTCCGCCAGCAGGTCGGTCGTCTCGATCGGGAGGTCGAGGGCGACGGCGAGCGGCTCCAGCGTCTGCACGCAGCGGACGAACGGGCTCGAGACGAGCCGCGCGAGAGGTTGCTCACCCAGCCGTGCGGCGAGCACGGCCGCCTCTCGACGCCCTCGCTTCGTGAGCGGGCGGAGCTCATCCGGCTCCTCCCAGGCAAGCCGGCTCTTGGCCTTCGCGTGGCGGATGAGGTGGATTGTGCTCACGCGAAATCCAGCCGGTCGAGAAGATCGCGGTCGCGGTCGTAGGTGAGAAGGTCGTGGGCCTCGGCGACCGGAACGAACCTCGCGACGTCGATCTCGTTCGCGGGGGCCAGGCGCCCGCCCTCTGGCGCCATGATCCAGTAGCGGACGGTCTTGGGGCGCCCCCGCCCGTCGCGGTAGCGCGTGGTGGCGAGCTCTCGCTCGAGCCTGCAGCGCAGCCCGGTCTCCTCCTCGACTTCCCTGATGGCTGCGTCCTCCTCTCGCTCCCCGGGTTCGAGCTTGCCCTTCGGAAACGACCAGTCGTCGTACGCGGGCCGGTGCACGACCAGGATCTCGCTCCCGTTCGCGTCCTCGCGTACCACGAGGCCGCCGGCGGCGCGAACCGTCTCGCTCACATCCAGGCTCGGAGCTCTGGATCCGCGAGCCTCTCCCAGGCTGCCGGCCATTCCCCCCGCAAGCGCGCGGCCTCGGAGCGCTCGGACGCGGTCAGCGCCTCGGCTCCTCGCAGCTCCTCCAGGGAGCGTCCTTGTCGTCCCCACTTCGCGAGCCAGTGCTCGGCGACCACGGCGTCGTTCAGCTCGCCGAGCACGTCCTGTAGCCGCTCGGCCGCCTTTGCGAACGCCCTCGCCGGCTTGCCCACGATCGGCTCGGCCGCCTCGGCTGCATACCGGACGCGCTTCGTCCTGATCCGTACCGCGTGGAGCTCCTCGTCCGTCGGGCTGTTTCCGAGCTTGCCGGCGCGCTTCTCCAGTTTGTGCCAGGGCCGGCGCACGAGTTCGGGGACGACGTCGCTCGCCGGATCGCTCGCGCTCTCGCGCAGGACGGGATCGTTCGCCGCGGCGACGAGGTCGTCCAGCAGGCTGAGATAACGCCGGCTCCGCAGCGCTTCCAGCAACGTCGAGTGGGCGGCGTCGCGCTCCTGCTCGAGCGTCGCGAGCACGGCCGCAGCGGGATCCCTCTCGTCGGAGTCGGGTAGCTCCGCGACTCGGTGCCGTAACCGCTCGAGGAGGACGTCGTCGTCACGAACGTCGCCGAGGAGATCAGCGAGCCAGCCGAGCTGGTCGCGCAGAGCCGACGACCACGACGGGTCGAGGAGAGGCCGGAAAGTACGCAGATCGGAACGGAGCCTGCGGGTCGCGACCCGGGCCTGGTGTACCCCCTCGAGCTCGGTGTCGAGGCGCACGAGGGGATCGTGGCGGATGAGTCTGATGACCGAGAGCGCGATCGCTCGCCGCGCGACGTTGCCCGCGCCCGCATCCGCTCCGAGGTCCGGCACCTCCACCTCGGGGAGGAGCGGCGACGCGGGCGCGAGTGCGCGGACGTATTTCGCCGTTTGGTCGGGCGCACCGGCACCCGCCTGACGAAGCCGCTCGACGAGTGCGTCGAGCAGCGCGGGTGTCGTCTCGTCGGCGATCTCGACCTCGAGCTCGCGAAAGCTCGATCCGGAGGTGCCGCCGTCGAGCACCGATACGGCGTCGTCGACGACGCCACCCATCAGACGTCCGCTCGAGTCGTGGAGGCCTGTCCGCCGGCGGATCGTCGTCATGTGTACGCGCGGGCTGGGCTCCTCGCCGCGGATGAAGCCACGCACCAGCTCCACGGCAGCCGCAGGGGGCGCGTCGCCGTTCCCCTCGAACACGATCTCGGGGCGAACGAGGAACGGCGCTTCGCGCTCGGGCGGCAGCTTGACCGTCCAACCCTCGCCCGGCCGATGCCGTAGGCTCGCTCCCCAGCGGGCGAGGCGGAGGTCGCGCGTGTCGTAGTACGTCGTCTCGTTCCGCTCCGGTGGTGCGCTCCGCACCGCCGCTCCGCCGAGCCCGTAGATGCTCGGCATGCGGAACCGCGCGTCGGCGGCCAACTTCAGCTCGCGCTCGGGACTGTGCTCCACCGTGGCTCAGGGTAGCGTCCTGCCCGATGACGCTCGACGCGGAGAAGCGGCTCGCTGCCGAGGCTGCCGCGGAGCTCGTCGAGGACGGGATGCTCGTCGGCCTCGGCAGCGGCTCGACCGTCGGGTACCTGCTGCCGGCGCTCGCGTACCGCGGTCTCCGCGTCCGCTGCGTGGCGACGTCGCCGGAGACGGAGTCGTCCGCGCGTGAGCTCGGGCTCGCCGTCGAGTCGTTCTCCGGTCTCGACGCCCCGGCTCGTCTCGACGTCGCGCTCGACGGCGCGGACCAGGCCGCAGCAGACGGCTGGCTGGTCAAGGGCGGGGGAGCGGCGCACACGCGCGAGAAGGTCGTGGCTGCCGCCGCCGACCGCTTCGTCGTCGTCGTCGACTCGAGCAAGCTCGTGGAGAGGGTGGCTCCACCCGTCCCACTGGAGCTGTCTGCGTTCGGGCTCGCCTCCACGCTCCGGCGACTCGGAACGGTCAGCCTCCGGGACGCGGCGCGGAGCCCCGACGGAGGCATGATCGGCGACTTCACGGGGGTGTTCGACGACGCGCTGGAGCTCGCGCATCTCCTCTCCGCCGACCCGGGCGTCGTCGAGCACGGCCTGTTCCCGCCCGAGCTCGTCTCGGACGTCGTCGTCGCTCGCGGCGACGTGGTGGAGATCCGGACCCTCTAGACCCCGCGCGCCTGTTCCGCAGTGAACCGCGCGACGGCGTCGTCGCCGGCCAGCAGCGTGAGCGCTCTGCCGTCCAGCTCGTACGACGTGACCCGCACGAGCGCGGCGAGGAACCGCTGCTCGCGTTGCATCGCGCCTCTCGGGCCCGGCCATCCGCGTCGTTGCGAGCGATCCGAAGCGCAGCTCGGCCTCGCTCAGTACGAACGTCCCCGCGAGCCGGTTCACGCCGCCCGACCCTGAGACACGCGGCTCCTCGAGGTCGAGCACGATCGTAGGCCGCATCTCGTCCGGCCCGATCTCGAGCGCCTCTCCGCCGAGCTCGACGAGCGTCCACTCGGTGTGCGCGAGCGTGACGGTCTCGTCGTCCACGTCGAGCTATTCGATGAGCTCGATGCGATAGTCGTCAGGATCTCTGACGAAGCAAATCCTCGAACCGCCCTCGGAGACCTGGTAGGGCGGGCGCTCGGGCTCGATGCCGTGCTGGTCTTTGAGCGCGGCGAGGGTGCCGTCGAGGTCGTCGACGCCGATCGCGATGTGTCCGTAGCCGGTGCCGAGGTCGTAGGTGCGTCCATCGTGGTTGTAGGTCAGCTCGAGGACGTTTTCGTCGTCTCCGAGCGAGAAGAAGTAGTTGGTCGCCTCGAGCTCGCCGTTTCGGACGATGTCCATGTCCCGAGAGAAGCGAAAGCCGAGTGCCTCGTAGAAGCCGCGGCTCTTCTCCGGGTCCGTGATTCGAACCATTGTGTGGAGGAAGTTGGCCATGCCGGGGATCCTAGTGAGGCGCTAGCTCTGGCCGCGCGTCCCCTGTGAACGCGGCAAGAACACCATTGTCGGCCTGTTGCCGCTCATCGACCGTCGCCGCGGATCTCGACCCTGTATCCATCGGGGACGGGGCGAGATCTGTGAGATCGCCCCTGAAGCGCGATGGTTATGTCAATAGTTGATATTGCAGCAGACAGCTTGATTGCTCTAAGCGAGAGGACGCTGACACAGACGAGAGTCGCGCGTATTGACGCTCACCGCGGAAGGGCTTCACGATCTCCGTGCCGGGCGGCGACGTAGACGAGCGTGCGCTCGTCCGCGCCGGTCTTGACGTCGACGGCTGCAAAGCCGGTGCGCTCGAGTAGCGGCACCAGCTCGTCGCGGTACCACTGTCGCATCGTGAGCTCGTGCTCCTCGCGGCGGCCGTCGGACGTCTGTGCGCGGATGGTCATGTGCACGCAGCGGTCATGCTCGTCGACCGCGTCGACGCGGCTCCATAGCGCGAACTCGACTCCATCAAGCGTCGTCTTCCGCTCAGGCTCGTGTGACCAGTCGCGTGGGCGCCAGTGCCACGGGCTCTCCTCGTTGTCGAGTATGAGCGTGCCGCACGGCTCGAGCGCGTCGTGAAGGCGCCGAACCGCCTCCCCGTCCTGCGCGCGTGTGCTGCCGAGCCCGAAGACCCCACTGGCGACGATCGAGCCGTACCGGCGCGGCGGCACGAGCTCGTGCAGCGGCGACACCCAGAGGGTTGCTCCGGGCGCACGTTTGCGACAGCGCAGAATCATGTCGGCGGAGACGTCGCAGCCGTCGATGTCGTACCCGGCCGCCAGCAGCGGAACGAGCAAGCGCCCGGCGCCGCACCCTGCGTCGAGTACCGGGCTTCGCAGGTAGGGCCTATAGAGCTCGACCTCCGGCGCGGCGAGGTTGAAGTTCGCCCACCAGTCGGCGATCAGTCCGTGGTGCCAGGTCTGTGGTGCGCGCATCGTCGCTCCTTCGCATGAGGGTGATCAGGATCGTTCAGTGCGAAGCGAGCTGACTTACACGCTGCGAGCGTATGCCCTCCCGCGCCGAGGTGCAACGCCTTGATTCGCTTCAAGGGACATTCCCGAACACTGGCGCACCACCCGGAGACCTCCTTGGCGCGTCGACGTGGGACACTCGGACAGTGGAGATGCCTGACGTTCACTACGCACGCGCGGGTGGGGTCGCGATTGCCTACCAGGTCGTGGGCGAGGGGCCACAGACGCTGGTCTACGTCCCGCCCGTGACAAACCTCTACTCCCTTTGGGAGTTGCCGCGTGCTGCGTCGTTCCTACGGCGTCTCTCGGAGGAAGCGCGAGTGGTGGTCTTCAACCCACGTGGCACTGGACTCTCTGATCGACCACACAATATGACCCTTGAGTCACGAGTGGACGACCTCAACGCCGTCCTCGATGCGATCGAGCAAGAGCGCGCCACGATATTCGGCGGGGATGTGTCGGCGAATGTTTGCGCCCTGTTCGCAGCCTCATTTCCCGAGCGATGCGATCGCCTTGTGCTCTTCGTGCCACATGCCCGCGCGCTTCGGTCGGACTCTTACGACTACGGGGCGACGGAAGACGAAGCAATGGAGGGGATTCGGGAGTGGCGAACCTCGTGGGGAGACCGAGAGCAGCTCGAGTCGTTCGCGCGGGCGCTCTTTCATCCAGAGATAACCGAAGAGGAGGGGTTCCTCGATTGGTTCGTCAAAGAGAGGCGCCTCGCTGCCAGCCCGGCCGCTGCGGTCGAGTTCGCGCGCATGGCGGCCGCGACCGATATCACCGCCGTACTTGGCTCGATACGTGTCTCAACTCTGGTTTTGCACCGGCAATCGGATCGTGACACGGCGCGTTACGTCGCTGCTCGCATCCCGCACGCGACGATCGTCGAACTCGGTGGCGAGGGGGTCTGGCTGTATGCGGAGGATGTGGCCGACGCGGTGCTGTCGTTCCTGCGCGGCGAAGCGGTCCCGTCGGTGCCCGACTCTGTGTTGGCGACCGTGCTCTTCACCGACCTTGTCGGCTCGACCCAGCGCGCGGCGGAGCTCGGCGACCGCGACTGGCGAGACGTGCTCGAACGTCACCACGCGCAGGTTCGGAGCGAGCTCGGAAGGTACCGGGGTACCGAGGTCGACTCGGCTGGGGACGGGTTCTTTTGCCGCTTCGACGGGCCAGCGCGAGCGATAGCCTGCGCACGCAGGATTGTGGAAGGCGCGAACGAGCTCGGTATCGAGGTGCGCGCCGGGATCCACACGGGCGAGTGCGAGCTCGTCGGAGAAAAGATCGCGGGTATCGCGGTTGTGACTGGCTCCCGCATCTCCTCTTTCGCCGCATCAGGCGAGGTGCTCGTTTCGAGCACCGTCAAGGACCTCGTTGCGGGTTCTGGATTCTCGTTCGTCGATCGCGGCGAACACGACCTCAAGGGTGTGCCGGGCACCTGGAGGCTCTTCGCGGTCGCCTAGGACTCGCGGGCAACGGCGGTCAGCTCAAGCGACATTCCCGCACACTGGGGCAGGCGAGTGGTCCGTCGCCTGAGAAGCGGCGAGCGAACGTGCCCCCGAGACTCGTTGCGTCGCATGAGTTTTCGACGCTTGCGCTTATTAGGTGACCAACGGCGCCGGCCGGGGCGGCTGAAGGTGGTACCCGCACGCCCCGGCCGATTCGGCGAGCTAGGCGGCCGGTTGGGCCCTCACATCCCGCCGGATGTAGTGCGCGCCGGCCACGAGACCGCCTCCGAGGAGAACCAGGCCGAGCATCGCCGCGGCGCCGATCCCGAAGTCGCCCCAGTCGAAGCCGTCGCCGCCCGTGGTCACCTTGGCGCTCGCAGGCAGCAGGCCTCCCCTCGCTGCCCAGCCCTGGCTCATCGCCTCAATCTGCTCTGGCAGGTAGTAGCTCGACGCAGGCACATTGGTGAGGACGCCTCCCCGAGCGGCCCAGCTGTCGCTCATCCGTTGCAAGACCTGGGGCGTGTAGTAGCTCGAGGCCGGGCGATCCTGGCCGAGCGCCGGCGCTGCCACCAGCGCGGTGAACGCCGTCGCGATTGCGAGCAGCACTCCCAGGCGCTGGATCTTGTCGTGGAACCGCGTGTTCATCGTCCCTCCTTCTCTGTTGGCAGCCGCGTCCGCGGCCTTTTGCATACCGAAGCCGAAGCGGCTAAAAGACGGCTTGCCGAGACCTAAAGGGCCGCTAAAGGCGAGGAGGAAAGCAGGTGGAGTACCGGATCCTCGGTCCGCTCGAAGTGCTCGAGGACGGCCAGCCGGTTTCGCTCGGCGGCTCGAAGCAACGTGCGCTGCTGGTGATTCTGCTCCTCCACGCGAACGAGGTCGTCTCCCGTGACCGCCTGATCGAGGAACTCTGGGGCGGGTCTCCGCCCGACACCGCGCAGACGGCGCTCCACGTTCACGTGTCGCAGCTCCGGAAGATCCTGGGCAGCGAGACGATCGTGACGCTCGCACCCGGCTACTCGATTCAGGTTGCCGCGGGCGAGTTCGACCTTGACCGGTTCGAACACCTCGTCGACGAGGCGCACCGTCAGGAGGCCGCTGAAGCTGCGGCGACGCTCCGCGAAGCTCTCGGCCTCTGGCGTGGCTCGCCGCTCGCCGAGTTCGACTCCGCCGCGTTTGCTGATACGGAGCGCGGGCGACTCGAGGAGCAGCGGCTGGCCGTGCTGGAGCAGCGGATCGAGGCAGATCTCGTGCTCGGACGGCACGAGACGGTCATTGCGGAACTCGAGGCGCTCGTGCGCATGCACCCATTGCGGGAGCATCCGCGCGGGCACCTGATGCTCGCGCTCTACCGCTGCGGCCGACAGGCGGACGCGCTCGCCGTGTACCGCCAGGGTCGGCGATTGCTCCAAGAGGAGCTCGGGCTCGAGCCCGGAAAGGATCTGCGGCGACTCGAGAGCGCCATCCTCAACCACGATCCTTCGCTCGACCCTCCGGTTGTCCCCGCCGCCAACCGACCCTCCGTCGCAAAGCGTCGCCAAGCGTCACGACGGACCGAGGCGCCGGTTCCTCCCGACTCGGTCGCCGTGATCGATCCGCAGCGCTCTCGGGTCGTGGGTCAAGTGCCCGTGGGCCGAAGGCCTGTCGCCATCGCAGTCGGGCACGGCTCGGTCTGGGTCGCCAACGCAGACGATGGAACGGTCTCCCGCATCGATCCAGATCGCCACGAAGTCATCAGGACGATCGGAATCGGAGCACCGGCGATAGACCTCGCTGTCGCAACCGATGCGGTCTGGGTGGCGAACGGGAGCGACGGCACAGTTTCGCGCATTGATCCCAGCGCTGACGCCGTCGTCGAGACGATCGACCTGAGGGGCTCGAGCGAACTCGCCTGGAACCCAACCTACGCGGTCGACGCCGATGACGATTCCGTCTGGGTCGCCGCAGGTCCTCACCATGTGCACCGCATCGACCCGACAACGAACGAGCCCTTCGCGATCATCGACGTCGGCCAGGTACCGGTAGGCGTCGCGCTCGGCGCGGAAGCACTTTGGGTGGCGACGACCGCCGAGCGGGCCCTGCGCATCGAGCCGCACACGAGCATAGCCACGGCCGAGGTGCCCATCGGGTACCCCGTCGCGTTGATCGCCGGCAAGCAGGCTGTCTGGGTCTCTGACTCGCTAGGACTCGTCTGGCGCATCAACCCGGACACGGCGACGGTGAGCCAAACGACCCCGGTCGGCAGAGGGCTCGTGGGCCTCTGCGCGACGAATGGGGTGGTGTTCGCGGCCAACAACGCAGACGGCACCGTCGTTCAGATCGATGCTCAGGACGGTCAGGTGGTAGGCCTCGTTCCGGTCGGCCACGCGCCGACGGACGTGGCCCCTTGGGACGGGAACATCTGGGTTTCGATACAGAGCGAGAGCGCTATGTGACCGCGCTCGCGATCGTGATCTTCCCGGCGACGATATCGGCCCTGACGTCCTCGATCTCGGCCTTGAACGAACGGGGCACGGCCGCGCTGATTGTGCCGAGGCCGACGCCGCGGTTCCGGAGGGAGAAGCGGGACGTGCGACCGGTCTCGAGCGTCCCGCGCACGAGCTCCTCGATCGTGTCGAACACCGCCACGTCCAGCCTCTTCACGGCGCTCGTCAGTATGTGCCGGCCTAGATGGGACTGGTCGACATCGACTCCAATCCCCCAGATTCCACGTTCGCTTGCTGCCTCCAGCGCCCCTAGGCCGCAAGCGTTGGCGACCTGGAACACGACTCGCGATCCCTTCGCGATCTGGCTCAGGGCGACCGACCTGCCTTTCACCGGGTCGAGGAAGTCGTCGGTATAGCTGTTCAACGTCGTGACGCGAGGATTGGCTTCTCTCGCACCTGCCTGGTAGCCGGCGATGAACCGCTCGACCGCCGGCACCCGCTGGCCGCCGACCGAGCTGATCACCTCCTCCCCGGGAGAGAGCGTCAGGACGAGCGCAGCCAGGTGACCAGCGAGATAACCGGCTTGCTCTTCCCGGAACACGAGGCCGACGACGTTCGACGGGCGATGCGCCAAATCGTCGTGGGCAAAATCGATGACGGCGAACCTCGTTTCGGGAAACTCGGTGGCGACCCTGTCGATCGCGGCGGCAGCAAATGCATGGACGGGCACCACGAGCCCGCCTAAGAAGCCGAACCCGATGACGAGGTCGTACCTCTGTCGCGCGAGAAGTGAGAGGCTCGGGACGTAGCCTTCCTTCGGGGCCGGGGTCAACACTCGCCCTCTGATCCCCAGCTCTCGGACGGCTCGCTCGAGCCCGAGGTACGCCCCATGGAAATACGGGTCCTCGATGCGTGTCGGCTCGACGACGAGTCCGACTCTGAGCGGCTTCTTAGTCACCAAGAGAGTTACAGACGTACTTGATCCGAGGTCGCTTCACGTGCCAATCGTGTCGCGTCGGGTGCTTAGTGACAAGCGCTCCCCTGAGTTCGCCCGGAGCACAGCTCATCACCCTCGAGCTGTGCGAACCTCGTTGCGGCCGTCAAGGAACATTCCCGCACACTCGGGCAGCGCAGGCACCTATCGCCTGGTCGCCGATTGAGCGAGGGCCGGCAGGCAGGTGGCCGGCCTGCTCGGTGCTCGCCCGTCGGTCATCAGCACTCGAGCCGTCCAGGGGCGCGCGGAGTTCACCAGCGAGTTGGGGAAACGGGGTTCGTGGTCGTCCACCTCCGGCCTGCCCGTGCCCTCGCCCGGACTGCGATACGGTCATCGCATGGCGATATCCGTCCCTCCGAGTGGGCCGAAGACGATGCGACCGTGCCGCTAGATCGCCGGCTTGTCGCGGTGATGTTCACCGACATCGTCGGATACACGGCGCTCATCCAGGCAGACGAGCGTGTGGCACTCGAGAAGCGGGAGCGGTACTGGGGAGCGCTCGAGGGACATCACGATGCCTTTGGCGGGCTGATCGTGCAGCGGCTCGGTGACGGGAGCATGAGCATGTTCCCAAGCGCGCTCGCGGCGGTGCAGGCCGCAGTCGGCATACAGCGCGAGCTCTCGGGAGAGGACGTTCCTGTTCGCCTCGGCATACACGTGGGTGAGGTGATCGTTGAGGACGAGCGGCTCACAGGCGAGGCGGTGAACATCGCCGCGCGGATCGAGTCGTTCGCGATTCCCGGCGGGGTGATGCTGTCGGATTCCGCCCACGACCAGATCAAGAACCGGAGCGATGTGAGCGTGGTCGCCCTGGGCCGGTTCAGGCTGAAGAACGTCGGGCGTCCGTTCGAGCTCTACGCGGTGAGGGGCGACGGTCTCGTTGTTCCGGAGCCGGCGGCGCTCGAGGGCAAGGGAGAACGGTTCGTCGGCTTTCCTAGCAACTTGCCCGAGGCGGGTCCGCCGCTCCTCGGGCGAGCGGTCGACTTGGAGTCCCTCGTCGATCTCGCCCGGAAGCATCGGGTCGTCACAATCACGGGGCCTGGGGGAGTCGGGAAGACCACCGTGCTCGCCGAGCTCGGGCGAATGCTTGCGCCTGAGTTCCTCGACGGTGTCGCCTTCGTCGCGCTGGCAGACGTCAACGATCCCTCCGAGGTGCTTCCGGCGCTTGCCGAGGCGCTGGACGTGAAGGAAGCCGAAGGGAGGACGCTTGGCGAGGGAGTGATCACGCTGATCGGTGACAGGCAGGCGCTCCTTCTCCTCGACAACCTGGAGCAGGTCGTCGCTGCGGCACCCGACCTGGCGTCGCTCGTGGAGCGTTGCCCGGCCCTTCGGGTCGTAACCACGAGCAGGACCCCTCTGCGCATCGCACGCGAGCAGGAATACTCGCTCGCTCCACTCGCGCTCCCGCCGGCCTCGGAGACCACCTCGGCCGAGTCGCTGGAGGCATATCCGTCCGTCGCCCTGTTCGTCGAGCGAGCGACGAAGACGAAAGGATCATTCGAGCTCACGCCCGAGAACGGCGACGCCGTCGCCGCCGTGTGCCGGCGTCTCGATGGTCTGCCGCTCGCGCTCGAGCTGGCGGCCGCCCGGCTGCGGCTTCTCTCTCCCGAAGCGTTACTCGAGCGGCTGGACCGTGCCCTCGACCTGCTCGCATCGGGTCGGCGAGACACTCCCGAACGGCAGCAGACATTGCGCGCCACCATCGGCTGGAGCCACTCCCTCCTCACGGAACAAGAGCAGCGCCTGTTCAGCCGGCTGGCGGTCTTCGCCGGCGGATGCACGGTCGCGGACGTCGAAGCCGTGTGCGCAGAGCCTGGTGAGAGCTGCCTCGACGAGC
This sequence comes from Gaiellaceae bacterium, assembly GCA_021323315.1. GTDB lineage: Bacteria > Actinomycetota > Thermoleophilia > Gaiellales > Gaiellaceae > GMQP-bins7. The sequence goes on from JAJTCQ010000015.1 coordinate 21,673, forward strand.
TCGAGTCGCTCCTCGACAAGGCACTCGTGCAGGTCGATCGCCGGGCCGACCGGCTCGGCATGCTGCAGACGATCGCGGAGTTCGCTCGTGAGCAGCTCGCGGCTGCAGGTGAGGCCGACGCGATTGCGCTCGGGCACGCTCGCCGGTACGCCGAGCGCGCCCGCGAGATCCGCGACGGGATCGAAGGCACCGAACAGGTCAGCTCGGTCGAACGTGGCATCACCGAGGAGGCGAACCTCCAAGCGGCGATCGACACGCTTCTCGAGACCGCTCGGAGAGGCGACGAGAACGCAACCGAACTGGGCATGCAAGTGTGCGGCGACCTGTGGATGTACTGGCACGTTCGCGGCAAGAACGTCACGGCCAGGGAGTACGCGACGGCGTTCCTCGACGCGGACGCACGCGGCACGCCGACAGCGGGCCGGGCGGGCGCCCTGATCACCGCGGGACTCGCGTCGTGGATGCTCGGCCAGTACGAGCAGTCCCTCGATGAATGGGCCGAGGCCCATCGAATCGCGGCGGAGATCGGGGCCCAGCGCGAGATCTGCATCGCAGCGATCACGCAGGCGCTCGCGCTGATCTTCCTCGATCCCGAAGCGGGGCTCAGATGGGCCGAGGAGAGCATCGAGACGAGCCGGGCAGCGGGCTTCACCTGGGCCGCGGGGATCGCTTCGACCGTCGCGGGCATCCTCCACGCGGTCACCGCAGACCCCGACTCGTCTCAGGCCAGGCACTCCGAGGCCCTCGAGATCCAGCGCCGGCTCGGCGACTGGGAGGGGGCAGGCATGTCCCTAGGCGGCCTCGCCCAGCTGGCATCAGGCCGCGGCGACACTGCCGAGGCCATCCAGCTCTACCGGCAGTCTCTCGCTGCGTTCGAAGCGGTCGGGGATCGAGGGGAGGAGGCGAGAATTCTCTCCGAGATGGCCTGGACGCATCTCGCCGACGGCGACCCTGCGCGTGCGCGGGCGACCTTCTTCGAGTCGGTGCAGGCGCACACCGACGTGGCGAGCGTCCGCGGAATTGGGCTTTCGTTGATCGGGCTCGCGGCCACCGAGGTAGCCGAGCACCGGCCCGAGAACGCCCTTCGAATCGCCGCGGCTGCTGAGGTGTCCGCCCAGGAAGAGGGCATAGCCGTCATCTACACCGAAGACACGCCGGGGCGGGAGTTCGTCGACCAGGCACGAGCATCGCTCTCGGACGAAGTCGTGGCGAGCGCCACCAAGGTCGGCAGCAAGCTCACGATCGGCGAAGCGCTCGACCTGGCCAGGCTCCCTCAGACGACCGCGACGTAGACCCACCGACAGTACTTCAAGGCAGCCGCATCTCGGCGAGTCTGAGAGTCATGCCTTCAAGCGACATTCCCGCACACTCGCGCACCCCAGCGTGGTACTGAGCGGCGAGCTCTGGGCGACGCGTTCGCGGAGCTCCTGGCGAACCAGGTGCTCGCGGGCCTTGCCGCGAGGTCCACACGTGCCTGGACCCAAGCGCCAACACTTCTTATCCAGCTGAAGGGCGCGAATGCGGCAAGCACGAGCCCCCAGCGGTCGGCGAAGTCATTTGAGCGACAGGGGCCGCCGATACGCGAGAGCGAGCTAGGCGACTGCCGTCTCAACATTGTCCAAGATCGCCTGAAGGATCAGGGCGTGCAGCGGCGCGATTCGCTGACGCCAGATCGCCTCATACTCTCCGAAGGCTTCGCCGTCGACCGTGTGGCGAAGGAGCGCGCCCCCCTCGCTGCTTTCGAGCTCGAACCAGTGCTCGGCCTGGAAACCCTCGGGGCTGATGACGCGGAACGCCCGAATTGCTCCCGGTCGCTCAACCTCTTCCCAGACCATGAACCCGGCCTGATAGTGCCCAGGCTCCAGCTGCCGAGGAGCCGGCGCGATCCACGTTGGCCAAATCGCATCGAAGTCCGCCACGAGTGCAGCGACTCTCTCCGGGGGCGCCGCAACGACGCGCTCATGGACGTCCCTGATCTTCATCCGCTTGCGCTCGCCCGCACTTCGAGGCCCGCGACGACGGCGGCGTGGTCAGAAGGCCAGACACCATCGCAAGGCTCATTCCCGGCGAGCCACGCTGCTCGTATTCTCGGCGCCGATTCGTTGTTGAGCCGGTAGCCGAGAAAGACGTAGTCAATCCGGGCGTCGGGCTCGCCTGTGTCTAGCACGGCCGGATTTCGTCGATCCCACGTCCACCCCGCCGCTGCGGGATCGGCGTAGTACCAGGCGTCGAGGAGGACGAGGTTCGGCAGCGCCGGCGGCGTTTTAAGGCCGCAGAGCACACGAATCTCATCGGAGTCAGGTTCCGCATTGAAGTCACCCGTCACGATCGGGTGAGCCCTCTCGGAGCACTCGCCGACGACAAACCGCACCAGTGCGCGAACCTGGTCCGAGCGCACTGCCGAGTGCCCGATGGTCGACGTGAGCTGAGTCGTGAAGAACGGCACGGCTCCTGTCGGACCCGCGATGTGCGCGCAGAGCGCGGTCCTGCCTGCGTCACCTCCCCCGGCGGGTAGGTCGCGTGTTGATGTATGCGTGATCGGCCAGCGACTGAGGATGGCGTTCCCGACGACGACATTACGGTCGCCGAGCCGTCGCTGGAAGGACTCAGGGGACGGAGAAGGGCACCAAGCAACGTGCATACCGAGCCTGTCCGCGAGTATCTGTGCCTGGTTTTCGGTTGCCGTCGACCAGACCTCTTGCAGGCCGACGATGTCTGGGGCCGAACGCTCGAGCACCCAAACGATGGCTTCGTAGCGCCGTTGCCAGTCACCGAAGCGCCACCACAGGTTCCAGCTCATCACTCGAAGGGGCAGTGCCGCGCTCACCGTGAGCCTCCATCCATACATATCTGTATGGATGGAGCGTAACAGCACACGGGGCTGTCAACCGACGCAGAGCGCGATACTGATCGGCGATGCCGGCCCCCACCCGCACGCCGCGCAACAGCTGGATCGAGGAAGGACTCCGGGCGCTTGCTCGCGGGGGCCCTGATGCCGTCCGGATTGAACTTCTGGCGCGCACGCTCGGTGTAAGCCGAGGCGGTTTCTACTGGCACTTTGACGGCCGACGTGCCCTCCTCGACGAGATCCTCGATACATGGGAGCGAGTGAGCGTCGACGAGGTAATCGAGCATGTGGAGAGCGAGGGCGGCGACGCCCGCGCAAAGCTTCGTAGACTGTCCGCGTTCGCCGCCTCGAGCGACGAGCCGCTCCGGATTGACCTCTCGGTCCGCGGATGGGCCACACGCGAGCGGGCGGTCGCCAATCGGCTGCGGCGCGTGGACAACAGGCGCATGGAGTACATGCGCTCGTTGTTCGGTGCCTTCTGCTCTAACGAGGCCGACGTGGAAGCACGGTGCCTCTTGTTCTATTCGCTGTGGATCGGAAGCCACTTCATCGCCGCCAGTCACGGCGCGCGCAGCCGTCCCGATGTGCTGAAGGTGGCCGTGAGGCAGCTCCTGGCCTAGTAGGTACCGCGACGACGACATTGCACCGTCGGTAAGTGCGAGAGAGCGTCACTCAATCGACGCGTCCCCGTGGGGAGGCGACCTATGCGTTCCATGAGGCAGCAACCTCCGTGAGTCGGTCAGGCGCCCAGCGTTCGATCACGGTGAGGACGGTTCGGGCCTCCGAGTGCGTAATTCCACAACGGCCGTTCCGCAGAGCAGGCCTCGTCGAGACGCTCCGCGACGGCGACACCAAACGGATCGCCGTAGCTTCGGAGTCGGCGCGTCGTCATGTCGCGAATGGGACTCCGAAGGCGGGGCGGACGCGTCCGACTTGAGATCGAGAGCCGCGAACAGCCGACCGGCGCGGGCAGCGACCTCTTCCGTGCCCTTTCGTGGCCCTAGATCTGGCTCAACGAAACCGTTTGCGGCCAGAATCGCTCAGAACGGCGCGTACGTTTTGGCTTGAGCGCTGGGTTTGAGATACGGAAACACTGCTGAGCGCATCCCAATAGTGGCTGACGGCTGGATGCTTGAGTCCGGCGCGGCAGGAGGAAGCGAGAAGGCATTCGATGTTCCGCCGAATGTCTCCTCCGGCGCACGATCGATTCTCGGGTTCACGCTCAAGGTGTGGCATGCGGACGACATGAATCTCAAGCTTCGGATGAACGGAACTGAAGTGTGGGATTGGAATTGGTCAGGCGAAGGCACGCACCTTCAGTACTTCCAAGAGGTCATGCCTGCCGGCCTCATCAAGCCGGGCAACAACGTGCTCAGCTTCGACAGCTCGTCCGGAGACTTTCGACAGGTGCAGCTGTCGGACGTGGTTGTGTGGTGGCAGGCAAACATCTGAAGGCGGGCGTGCGCTCGATCTATCACGGCATTCAGTCGTTGCTTCACTGCTTCAGCTAGCGAGAAGAAGATGTCCCGATTACCGGGATTGACAACGCCCAGGCGTTGCGACATCCTCGGGACTGAAGGCAGCGGCAGGGTCAACCGCCCAAAGGGTCATATGGATGGCGGAATGCGTCGTTGCTGTGGCGTTGAGCGCGAAGGGAGTGCGCGCTGATCCGACTGCTCGTTGACCGCGGATCGGCGGGGCAGTAGAAGCGTGTCTCCGTCAGTGCCTACCCGTGCATACGGTGGCGGGCCTCCTCGAAGCGGGAGAAGGCGCAGCCAGGTCGACAGGTCGCTGATCGCATGCTCGATGTGAAGCGTTGCCATGCTGCGCCTTAGGTGAGCAGCTCGTAGCCGTGCTTTCTGATGGTCGCCTTCAGCGCCTCCATCTCCTCCGGAGTCGGCTCGTGCTCGGATGGCGGCGGAAGCGTGCGGCTGCGGGCCGGCTCGCTCGTCGCGCGGACGATCTCCTCCATGCCGCCGGGCACCATGATGAACAGCATCCGGCAGCCGTGAGCGCCGACGGTGAAGCGGTGGGGGATGTCGCGCGGCCCGAAGAGGTAGTCGCCGGCGCTGGCCTCGATCGTCATCTCTCCGATCTCGAATGTCGCCTCGCCCTCGAGGATCCAGAACCCTTCGTCGTCGCGGTAGTGGACGTGCAGCGGCGCCTCAAAGCCGGAGCCGTAGCTCACCTCCACGATCGTCATCTGCCCGCCTGTGTCGGCGGCGGTCGCCTTGATCTCGACGAGGCCGCCGAACCACCAGCGCGCCTCGCCTTCGTTCTTGCGGATGGCGATCGGCTCGAGCCTTTGCGTCTGATCGAGCGACTGCGTCATTGCTTTTCCTTTCGGTCGTGTTCGAGCGACAGGAGCGAGATCGCGTACCGCCAGGCGCCGTCGCTTCCGCGGCGCGCGACGTTGATGCTCGCGTCGGCGACGACGAGCGCCGTTCCGCTCGCCTGGAGGATCCGCTGCGGCTGCGCGACGAACATTCGGTTCGCGTGCCAGATCGCGCTGAGCAGCCGCGCGATCTGCTCGCCGCCATGCGCGGGCGGTCGGCCCTCATCGGCGGCGAGCACCGCCTCCTGCTCGAACAGCTCGGCGACCGCGCTGGCGTCGCGCGTCACGAACGCGTCCTCGAGCAAGGTCTCGAGCTCCTCCGGTGTCGACGCTCCCGATCCCATGGCGCCAAGCTAGGGAGCGTTCGCTCCTGGCGCCATTCCAGAAAACTGGTATTTGCGCCGTGACGGGTGCGACATACGATCCTCGCGTGAGAGCGCAGACGAAGGAGCGCGCGGTCGCGCGGATCGGGGAGCTCGCCTGTCGCGGTCTCGATCTCGTCAGCTTTTGGGACGAAGCGGCGGAGGCCGTTTCGAGCGCTGTCCCGCATTACATGGCGCCCTGCTGGTTCACGCTCGACCCCGCGTCGCTGCTCGTCACGAGCCACTACGACCACGGGCAGATCCCCGAGCTGCCGCCGGAGTGGCTCGCGCACGAGTACTACGAGGACGACGTCCACAGCCTCACGAGCGTCGCGCGCTCCGAGCGCGGGGTCTCGACCCTGCACGAGGCAAGCGGCGGCGACCCTAGCCGGAGTCCGCGCTGGCAGGCCAACATGCAGTACGGCGGCGACCAGGAGCTGCTCGTCGCGCTGCGTACGCGGGCGTGGGAGGCGTGGGGCGTGCTCGGTCTCTACCGCGAGCCGGGCGAGCGCCCGTTCGACCGCGAGGAGCTCGAGCTCCTCCGCGCCCTTTCGCCGCAGCTCGCGGAAGGCGCGAGGCGCGGGCTGCTCGTCGGCGAAGCGTCAGACCCCGAGGGCCCCGACGCTCCGGGCCTCGTCGTGCTCGACGAGCAGTGGGGCGTCGAGTCGCTCACGCCCGGGGTCGAGCGCTGGCTCGCGGAGCTCCCGGACGGCGAATGGGCGACGAGGCGGAAGCTGCCGCCCGCAGTTCTCTCCGTCGCGGGCCGTGCGTTGCGGACGGTCGACAAGCGGGACGCGCCGGGCGAGGTCGCCGTTGCAAGGGTGCTCTCGCGCGAGGGGCGCTGGATCGTCCTGCACGGCGCCGCGCTCGTCGCCGGCGGCGCGCGACGAGTCGCCGTGATCGTGGAGCCCGCCCACCCGGCGCGGATCGCGCCACTTCTGATGGCCGCCTTCGGGCTGACCGAGCGCGAGCAAGAGGTCACCCGCCTCGTTCTCTCGGGCGACTCCACAGCCGAGATCGCGGAGCGCCTGTTCCTATCGCCGCACACGGTGCAGCAACACCTGAAGAGGATCTTCGAAAAGACGGGTGTCCGCAGCCGGCGCGAGCTCGTCGGGAAGGTGTTCTTCGGGCACTACGAACCGCGCCTGCGCGACAACGAACGACGCGCGACGCGGCGAGAGTCCCTGCGCGGCGAACCGATGCCGGGCGAGCCCACGCGGTAAGAGCCTTCCTTATCCCAAGCATGCAGCAAGGACAGTGTTCGAGCTGACGACCCCGGCGCGGGAAGGCGGACGGCTATGGGCCTACCGCCTTGGCGTCGGCGGCCGCGGCTCGATGCGAATCCGGCGGGGCGGGTTCCCCTCCGAGTAGGTCGCGCGCGAGGCGCTCGAGCGCGAGCTCGAGGGCGTTCGCCGGGAGCGCCGCATCCCGCGCTCGCTGACGCTCGCCGAGGTGGTCGAAAGCTATCGCGCCCAATACGACGTACAGGAGGTCACGATCAAGAAGCTGCGTTGGCTGCTCGCCAAGGCGACCGCCGTTTTCGGCGACCGCCGCATCGGCGAGCTGACCTCGCAGGAGATAGACGCGTGGCGGATGACGCTTGCGCCCGGCCGTCGCTTCGAGGCGACCCAGGCGCTGCGGCAGGTGCTCCACCGCGCGGTCGCCTGGGGAATGATCGACAGCAACGCGGCCAAGGTCGGCGTCGACAAGCTGGAGGCGCTTGCGGAGGCGATCGGGCCGCGGTACGGGCGGATGATCCTCTTCGCGGCCGCCACCGGCCTGCGGCCGGCGGAATGGATGGCGCTCGAGAAGCGCGACCTCGATCAGGCGGCGTGTCTCGTCTACGTCCGTCGTTCCTTCACGCGGCGAGAGCTCAAGCGGCCGAAGACGGACGCGAGCCTCCGAGCTGTCCCCGGGCGCTCGACGCTCTCGAACGCGTACCTCCTAACGACGACTCGCCGCTGCTCTTTCCGGGCGACCGCGGCGGCTACCTCGACATCCACCACTTCCGGCCCTTCCAATGGCGGCCGGCGCAGCTCGCCGTGGGAATCACGCCGCGCCGCCGGATCTACGATCTCCGGCACACGTTTGCGACCTTCGCTCTTCGTGCCGGAATCTCCACCTTCGACCTCTCCCGCTACATAGGCGCCAGCCTGACCATAATGACCGGCCACCTCGCGCGCGACGGCCGCGAGCACGCCATTCAGTTGCTCGACGCACTCAACGCGCCCGAATCGGAGGGTGGACGCTGGTGGACGCTGCCTGGACATCGAACGAGCAGGATGCCGTCAGAAACGGCGGCTAAGCAGGGAAGAAACCGAAGCCCTCTGACGGACCGAACCGTCGACCGCTCCCTACCATGGAGGTGCTCTACCGGCTGGCCAAGACCGAGTAGCGGCAGACGCGGACGACCCATGTTGATAACTACCTATCTGGGCACTGCAAGAAGGAAGTCGCTGCCCTCCCGAGCCACTATCCGACCCTCGAGCGATCTCGTTCAACCAAGCCATGTGCGCCGCGCACGGTCGCTGGCAGCGCATCGTAGGCGCTCACGAGTGGACTGCCCTGCCCAGGCGAGCATCGCTACATGGATGCCCACGGAGGCACCGCTCGCTTCTCGTGTGCGTATCCGCCGGGACGGTTTGGAACTTGGCGCTCAGCGGGCGAGAGTGATCTCGGCCTCGAGGTAGGGGGAGGCGAGGAAACGCTCTCGGCGCGTCTCGGAAAGACCGGCCGCGAACTGGTCGAGCGCGCGCCGCGCCAGCCCGTGCGCTTCGTCGGCGCCGTCGTCGTCATCCGCATCCGCGCGCACACGCGCGAGGGCGACCGCAGTGCTCCAGATGGTCGGAGGATGAGCGAGCTCTTGGGCGCCCGGGAGAGCGCGGCCGAGCTCGGTCAGGGCCTCCTCAACCCGACCCAGGTTGTGCAGGGCGCGACCGAGCGAGAGCCGCGAGGCCTGTACGTACTTCCGCCGCCGGTAGCGCTCGGCCGTCGCCAGGGCTTCCAGCGCAGCGTCGAGAGCCTGCTCCGCACGTCCCGCACCGAGCGCGATTTCCGCCTTTGCATGGAGCAGACGCGTCGTCCACAGCCACTGATGCCATCCTTTCGTCTGCGCCGCCGCGTCCCAAAGCGACGGCCAAGTGGACTCCGCGCGGCCCACGTCCCCGGCGATCACGTCCAGCAGGAGCAGGTCGATCTTGCCGCTCACCTGTGACCCAGGGAAGCGTGCCTCCTCCCCGAGTGCGATCGCGTGCTCGTTGAGGCGGCGCGCCTCGTCGATCTCGAAGAGCTCGCGCAGCACGCCCGCCCACATCGCGGTAGCACGGCTGGTGAAGCGGGGCTCCACCTCGAACATCGCTCCTTGCGTGACCGCTTGCTCGAATGTGGCTAGTGCCTCTTCGTGCCGGCCAACGCCAGCGAGTCCGAGACCGAGGTGAGCAGGTCCGCTGATCATGGCCTCGACGTACGCGGCGTTCTCGCCAAGCTCGGCCCCCCGGCGCGCGGGCGCGAGCACCCGCTCGTAGTCGCCGCGCCAGTAGTACTGGATGCTGCTCCA
>JAJTCQ010000016.1 GCA_021323315.1 Gaiellaceae bacterium
CTCCGATGCGAATCCGAGTGCGAGCCCGAAGGCGGGCCAGTTGCTACCAGCAGGCGGACATGAGCACCTGACCCGGATGTCCACGAATGGAAGTCTCCCACGTCAGTCGGGGCCCTTGCCGTGCGGCCTCAGCGCGAGGTCGGAGAGCCGGCAACCGCGATCTCGCCGGCGACGAATGCGCGTTCTGGGCGGGCGATCTCGCCGGTGCGCCGGCGATCGTCGGCATTGCGGTGCAGGTAACAGACGACGGCGTACCGGCCGGCGTCCGCGGCGACTGGGAGGAACGTGCGGGTCGTCGGCTCGACGTCCGCTCCCGCGATCCAGCGGCCGAACGGCGGCGGGACGTCGGAGCGAGCCCGGTTCCGCTGGAGCCGTCTCGACTCGATCCTTTCCCGCACGAGCGCAATGTCGTCGACGGATTCGCCGCCGTAGAGAGCGACGACACCGAAGGACCCGAAGCGGAACGTCGTGTTCTCGACCTCGATCGAGAGTCGCCCGGCAGCGGCGGTCGTGCTGCCCTCGAACGTGCACTCGTCGTCGGTCATGGTCGCGTGCATCGCGCCGCTCTCCCCGCCGCAGGACACGAGCAGCGCTGTGACAGCCAGTAGTGGAGCCAGCGCGAGCAAGCGCGTCGTCACGATCCGAGCGTACAACGGGCCTCGGTAGGGTGCCCGCGTGCTCACGGTGCACATCGCGCTGGGCGTCGCGGTCGTCGTCGTGTGCGTCGGGTCCGCCGTGCTCGGGTTCGTCGCGTACCGGCGCCGCGGGAGCGGAGGAGCCTTCGTCTCGCATGCGCTCGTCCTCGCGCAGACGCTGCTGATTGCACAGGCCGCCTTGGGCCTGCTCCTTCTGTCGGACGACCGCAGAGCGCCGGAAAAGCTCCACTACACGTACGGCGCGCTGGCGCTGGGGCTCGCGCTCACGCCCTGGTTCTACGCCCCAGGGGTCGGCCCGAAGCGCCTTCTCTGGTTCGCGGTGACGACCCTGGTCGCCGGCGCGTTGGCGGTTCGCGCTTTCATGTCTGGGTCATGAGACGGCTCTGGGATCGCATTCCGGCGCTCGCGCGCGGGCTCGGGCTCGTCGCCTTGATCGCGCTCGTCGTCGTCGTGCTGTCCCTGGAGCCAGTGGTAGCGACGGTCGGGGGGATCCTTCAGATCGCCTTCTTCCTCGCGATCGCAATGTTCCTGTTCCTCGTCTGGCGCGAGCGGCGCGGCGACCTCGAGGCATGGTCGGAGTGGAACCGGAAGCTCTTCTACGCCGCCGTCGTGCTCGCCGTCGTCGCCATCGGACTGGCGATCGGCTACGGCCTGCCGGCCAGCCGCGACGCGTTCGCGCTCGTCGTGACCCTGGGCGCGTGTGCGTACGTGATGGTGCGCGTCTGGCGCATCGAGCACCGCTATTAGGCCCAGGCAGGCGCCTCGCCCTACGGCAGTCGGAAGCTCGGTCCTGTCCGAACCGTCGGCGCCGCGGGGTTCACGGGGTGGACGAGCCGCAGCGTGTAGCGGTACCGGCCCGGCTTGAGGCGACGCTTGCCGAGATCGGACTGCACGAGCTCGCCGATCATCGCCGATCCCCGCGTCGCCAGCCTCGTCGCGCGGGTGTCGGCGTTCTCCAGCCGCACCCAGTAGCGGCAGTCGAGATCGCAGCGGAAGCTGGTGCGGAAGACCCCACGCTTTGCGGCCGACCGGGCTCCGAACTTGAGATACGACGTGCGCACCGGCAGCTGCACGCCGGGGCAACGCGCGATCGAGCCGCCGGTCGTGCGGTCGAGCGCGCCAGTGACCGCCCGCTTGCTCGACTTCGGCGTGCCGTCGACGTAGTGAATCCCGGACTGCCAGGTCGCTCGCGCGCGCTCGTCACGCGACAGGAAGAGGAGCATCCCGACCACGTTGGGCTGGCAGAAGGCGAGTGAGAGCGCCTGTCGGTAGTAGCTCGCCTGGACGGCTTCGCTCACCGGCTTCGTCGTGGTGGGCTCGGTGCCCGTGTAGAGCGCAGCCTTGCTCGCGGGGATGTCGGTCTCGACTCCATACTCCCCGTACAGGATCGGCAGAGTCGATCCACGCTGCGCGGTTCCGTCGAACGCCTCGGCGAGCAGGCTGGCGAGCTTGTCGTAGTCGGCCACGCCGATCGACGTGTTGAGTGGGTGGGCGACCGTGGGAGCGACGCTCGAGTTGTCTGCGTAGACGTGGATCGCAAGGGCGTCCATTACGGGCGTCGTGCGTCCGCTCGCTCGGTATGCCGTTCCCAGCCCCTGGATGAACGTCGTGGGGGAGTGTGTCGGCCGGGTGCCGTCCGGGCGGTCCGTGCCGCGAGGCGAGACCGCGCCGCCGTACACCGTGACCGAGGGCGAGACCGACTTGATCGCGTCGTAGGTCTGCGCGAGGAGCGTGAGGTAGGCCGCGGGCGCGGCGCTCGATCCGTCGAGCTCGAACTGCGGCAGCCAGAAGCGGTTCAGGTTGGGCTCGTTGCCGATGATCACGTGCTCCACCGACCGCGCCGCGCGGACAATGGCCGAGGCGTACGACGCGAAGTGGGCCCGGGCCTGCGCCGTCAGCGGGGTCGTACGCGATCCCGGATGCATGACCGTCACGTACAGACGGACGCCGTTCCGCTGTGCCGCGTCGCTCACGTTCTCGAGGACCCGTAGCTCCTCGTCGGTGGGCTGTTCCAGCCCGGGCGTCCAGTAGCTCGTGATCCGCACCGCACGGAACCCGGAAAGCCGAAAGGCTGTCATCCGAGCCTCGGCCTCGACGAGCGTCGACGCCCGCACGTCGTCCTCGACGGCCCCGACCACGAGCCCCGGCCCGGCCGTCGCGAGCCCAGGCGCAAAAAGTGCCACGGCGGCTCCGAACGCGGTCAGGAGTGGCAGACGCATGGGGATACGCTAGCCCGAGAATGCGTGAAAACCTTGAAGGGAAGCTCAAGGCGCTTCCACGCGGGCCGGGCGTCTACCTCTTTCGCGACCAGGACGGCGAGGTCCTGTACGTGGGGAAGGCAAAATCGCTGCGCTCGAGGGTCCGCAGCTACTTCCAGCGCGGCGACGGGCGGTTCGGCGCCGCCCGGCTCGTCGAGCGCGTGGACGACGTCGAGGTCATCGTCACCCGCACCGAGGCCGAGGCGCTCCACCTCGAGCAGAATCTCGTCAAGCGCCACCGCCCGCCGTTCAACATCCGCCTCCGCGACGACAAGTCGTTCCCCTACATCGCGGTGACGCTCACGGACGAGTACCCGCGCGTGATGTTCACGCGCGAGCGGCATCGGCGCGGAACCCTCTACTTCGGCCCGTACGCCAACGCGAAGAAGGTGCGGGAGACGCTCGACGTGCTCAATCGCGTCTTCCGCTTTCGCCCCTGCGAGGGGCCTCGGCCCGGACGGCATTCGGGGATCCCGTGCCTCGACTTCCACATCGACCGCTGCTTCGCCCCATGCATCGGAGCGATCTCGACGGAGGCGTACGCCGAGGTGATCGACGGCGTCGTCGCGTTCCTCTCGGGCGATACGAAGACGATCCAGAAGGAGCTGACCGAGCGCATGCGCGAGGCGGCGGCGGGCGAGCGCTTCGAGGAGGCGGCGCGCTACCGCAACCGGCTCTTCTCGATCCGCCATCTCGCCGACCGCCAGACGACCGAGCGGCGCGAGGTCGGAACCGTCGACGTCGTCGGCCTCGCGGTCGGCGGCGACCAGGCGGCGGTGCAGGTCTTCCCGTTGCGCGACGGGAAGATGATCGACCGCTACGGGTTCCACCTCGAGAACGTCCTGGGCGAGGATCCCCAGTCGATCCTCGAAGCGTTCGTCCTCGAGTACTACGGAGGTGCGCCGAGCACACCCCCGGAAGTGCTCGTTCCTCCCGAGATCGCCGACACGGAAGCGCTGTCCGAATTCCTGACGGGGCGCCGGGGCTCGCGTGTCGTCGTCAGGACGCCGCTCCGCGGCGAGAAGCGACGTCTCGTCGAGCTCGCGGCGGAGAACGCGCGCCATGCGCTCGAGGCAGACGCTGTGGTGCGCGAGGCGTCTCGCTCCAGGCGCATCGCTGCCCTCGAGGAGCTTCGTGAGGTGCTCAACCTCGAGAGCCTGCCCTTGCGGATCGAGTGCTTCGACGTCTCGAACATCCAGGGCGAGTCGATCGTCGCGTCGATGACGGTCTTCGTCGACGGGAAGGCGCGAAACGGGCACTACCGGACGTTCTCGATTCGCGGCCTCGCGGGTCAGGACGACGTCGGCGCGATGCGGGAGGCCGTCTCGCGCCGGTTCGCGAGGCTGCGCAGCGGTGACGGCGACGAGAGCTTCTCGCGGATGCCGAACCTCGTCGTGGTGGACGGTGGGAAGGCACAGCTCGCCGCCGCACTCGCGGCGATGGAGGAGCTGGACCTGCCGCGCGTCGCGGTCATCGCACTCGCCAAGCGGGAGGAGGAGGTTTTCGTGCCCGGGTTCCCGGCACCGATCGCCCTCGACCGCGCGAGCCCGGCGCTCCAACTGCTCCAGCGGATCCGTGACGAGGCCCACAGGGTTGCGCTGCGCTATCACCGGCGCAAGCGGAGCGCGCGCTCGATGGAGACGATCTTCGAGGGCCTCCAGGGGATCGGACCGGCGCGCCGTCGCGCGATCATCCGGCACTTCGGCTCCGTCGAGCGGTTCCTCGAGGCGTCGCAGGAGGAGCTCGAGGGTGTTTCCGGCCTGCCGCAGAAGATCGCCCGCTCGCTGTACGCGCAGCTGCACAAGGCCGGGCCTTCCTAGGAGTCGGTTGCTTCCGGGAGCGGCCCGAGCGCCTTCTTGAAGCGGACGGTTCGCAGCGTGAGCACGATCGCCGTGAAGCCGGCGACGACGTTGGTGATCGTCAGCGTGAGCTTGGCCCCGACGCTGAACGCGAGGAGCACGGAGGCCGACGCGACACCGTTCAACACGTAGAGCAAGAACGCCTGCTCCGTTCCGACGCCCGCGGGGGTGATCGGAAGCAGGGTTGCGAGGCTCGTCGACACCTGCACGAGCGCCGTGTTCTCGAGCGTCTGCGGAATGTGGAATGCGGCGAGCAGGAACCAGACGGTGAGAAGGCGCAGTCCCCAGTCGGCCGCCTGCCAGACCGCCACCTTGCGCAGGTAGCGCGTCGGCGGCGAGAGGACACGGAACGCCTGGGCGACGCGTTCCCGGAAGTCGGCGATGTGGCCGGCGATCCAGAACCCGACGACACCGAGGGCGACGAGAACGCCGGCGACGGTGAGCTCGAACAGCAGCGGCCGTCCGAAGAGCCACGCGAAGTCGAAGCTCCGCAGGCGCGGGAGGACGTCGAGCCCGGGCAGTTCGCCCGTCGTGAGCGCCCACGTCAGAAGCGCGCTCGCCGCGAACAGATCGAAAAGGCTCAGGACGAGCGTGCTGGAGACGACCGTCGTGTAGGTGCTGCCCGGGATGGCGCGGTGCGCGAGCACGATCCTGACCGCGTCTCCGGCGCGTGCCGGGACGATCGCGTTGATGCCGACACCCGCGAGGTATGCGCCGTAGATCGAGATCCACGGCACCCGCTCCTCCGGGTAGGCGGCCGCGAGCACGTTCCGCCAGGCGCGGCTCGTGCACGCCATCTTCAGGAGATGGCATCCGATCGCCAGCGCGAGCGGGAGAAACGAGACCGAGCCGAGCTGGTCGAGGAAGGCATCGACTCCGTCGAGGACGCGGACAAGCATCGTCCGCGGCTATTCCCTACTTCGTGCCGTCGGAATCCGGCGCGAGGAACGGGTAACGGTAATCGGTGGGCGGCACGAAGGTCTCCTTGACCGTGCGCGGCGACACCCAGCGGATGAGGTTCCACATCGAGCCCGCCTTGTCGTTCGTCCCGCTCGCCCGCGAGCCGCCGAACGGCTGCTGACCGACCACGGCGCCCGTCGGCTTGTCGTTCACGTAGAAGTTGCCGGCCGAGTAGCGGAGCGCGTCGTGCGCCTGCTCGATCGCGCCGCGCTCGGTCGAGAACACGGCCCCGGTCAGTGCGTACGGGGCCGTCTTGTCCACGAGCTCGAGCGTGTCGTCCCAGCGCTTCTCGTCGTAGACGTAGGTCGTCACGATTGGCCCGAAGAGCTCGTCGCGCAGGAGCCGGAAGCCCTTGTCCTTCGTCGCGATCACGGTCGGCTCGACGAAGTAGCCCTCGGAGTCGTCCGTCGTGCCGCCGGTCAGGATCTCGGCGCCTTCCGTGCGCGCCTCGGCGATCGCGTCCGAGTGCGTCTTGAAGGCGTTCGCATCGATGACGGCGCCCATGAAGTTCTCGAAGTCGGCGGGATCGCCCATCCGGATGGACTTCACGTCGGCGACGAGCTTGTCCTTGACCTCCGGCCAGAGGTTCGACGGAACGTAGAGCCGCGAGGCCGCCGAGCACTTCTGGCCCTGGTACTCGAACGAGCCGCGCACGACGGCGGTCGCAACCGCCTCGGCCTCGGCGGAGGGGTGCGCGAGGATGAAGTCCTTTCCGCCCGTCTCGCCGACGAGCCGTGGGTACCCGTGGTACGCCCCGGCCGCGACGTTCGCGCCGACGGTCTCCCACATGCCGTTGAAGACCTCCGTCGAGCCGGTGAAGTGGATTCCTGCGAGGTCGGCGCTCGCGAGAGCGGCACTCCCGATCTGCGCGCCGGAGCCGTAGACGAGGTTGATCACGCCGTCCGGAAGGCCCGCCTCCTGCAGGAGACGCATGTAGTAGTACGCCGACAGGGCCGCCGTCGACGCGGGCTTCCACAGCACCGTGCAGCCCATGAGAGCCGGCGTGGAGGAGAGATTTCCGCCGATGCACGTGAAGTTGAAGGGGCTGACGGCGAGAACGAAGCCCTCGAGCGGCCGGTACTCGAGCCGGTTCCAGATCCCCGTGGGCGAGTGGGGCTGCTCGGAGTAGACGCGGACGAGGAAGTCGACGTTGTAGCGCCAGAAGTCGCACATCTCGCACACGGCGTCGATCTCCGCCTGATGCGCCGTCTTCGACTGGTTGAGCATCGTCGCGGCGTTGAGCGTCGAGCGCCACGGCCCTGCGAGGAGCTCGGCGGCTCGGAGGAAGATCGCGGAGCGCTCGTGCCACGCCATGCGCGACCATTCCGCGTGCGCCTCGTTCGCGGCGTCGATCGCCTGCTGGACGTGCTCGGAGCCGCCCTTCGCGACGTCGGCCAGCACGTGCTCCTTGCGGTGCGGCATCACCGCCTCGAACGTCTCACCCGAGTGGACGTCCTTTCCGCCGATGATCATCGGGATGGAGATGCGCTCGTTCTGCATCGCCTGCAGCCGCGTCTGCAAGTCAGCCCGCTCGGGCGTACCCGGTGCGTAGGACTTGACCGGCTCGTTCTCGTGGGCGGGCGGGGTGAAGAAGCCGTGTGCGCTCATGCGAGCGATTCTAGAGTGGCGCCGGTGGCGATCGTCGAGACGCGCTACGCCGTGCCCGGCTGGGGATTCGGGGAGCTGTGGCGACAAGACGAGGTCGTCCTCGCGCACGACTTCCACTTCGGGCCGGTGTCGGACACGGTGCCTGACGCCCGGACTGACCGATCGGGCGATGTCCGCGGCGGACAGGGCGGCGAGCTGATCGGCAGGTTTCGGGCGTTCTTGCACGGTGAGGACGTGTCCTTCGCGGACGTGGTTCTGGACGTCGAGTGGGCGACACCGTTTCAGGGGGCGCTCGTGGAGGCGTTACGTGCGGTTCCCCGCGGCGAGGTCGTCTCGTACGGCGAGCTCGCCGCGCTCGCGGGTCGGCCCCGGGCCGCGCGTGCGGCGGGAGCATTGTGTGCCGCGAACCGCTTCGCCTTCGTCGTCCCCTGTCATCGCGTCGTCGCGGGGCAAGGCATCGGCGGGTACGGCTCCGCGGGCGTCGAGGTCAAGCGCCGGCTCCTGGCGCTGGAGGGCGTCGAGCTGTGATCACGTCGGAGGACGTCCGCGAAGAGCTCGCGGCGATCGCCCCGCAGCGGGACTGCGACCGCCTCGCGGAGCTCTCCGCGCTCTTCCACGCCGCCGGGAGCCTGCATCTGCGAGGCGCTGGTGAGTGGGCGCTCCATCTCGACCTGGGAAGCGGCGCCGCGGCTCGCCGCGCGTTCGCGCTGCTCCGCGACAGCGGGATCCGCTCCGAGATCCGCACGTATCGGCGGCGGGCGTTCGATACGGCGACGCGCTACCAGCTCCACGTCGACGGGACCGAGGCGGCGCTGAGCGTGCTGACCGCGGCGGGCGTGGTCGATCGCAGGCACGGCCCGCTCGACCGGCCGCCGCGGCGCGTGGTCGGCCGGAGCTGCTGTCGCGCGGCCTACCTGCGCGGCGCGTTTCTCGGCGCCGGCTCCCTGTCACTCGGCCGCTCGCCTCATCTCGAGATGCGCACCGCTGCGGGCGAATCCGCCGCACTGCTCGCCCGTCTTGCCGACACCGAGGGCATCGAGCTCGCGGTCGCCGCACGGGAGAGTCACGCCGTCGCCTACGCGAAGAGTTGGGAGGCGATCGAGTCGCTGCTCGCTCTCATCGGGGCTGCCGAGGCGGTGCTGACGCTCGAGGAGCGCGCTGTCGTGGCCGAGACCCGCGAGCGCGCCAACCGGCTCGCCAACGCCGACCACGCGAACCTCGTGCGAACGGGCCGTTCCGCACGGCGGCAGCTCACGGCGGTCGAGAGACTGCGCGCGGAGGGCTGGCTCGCAGATCTGCCCGACGCGCTCCGCGAGGCGGCCGAGCTGCGGCTGCGGCATCCGACGGCTTCGCTGCGTGAGCTCTCGACGCGCACCGACCCCCCTGCCTCGAAGGCTGCGCTCCACCGGCGCCTCCGCGCTCTCGAGGAGCTGGCGGAAGACCGCGGTTAGACTCGGCCGCGACCGGGCATCGAGAGCGGAGGAGAGATGGGAATTCGCGTCGGCATCAACGGCTTCGGCCGCATCGGGCGGAACTTCTTCAGAGCGCAGCATTCACTCGACTCCGACCTCGAGATCGTGGCGCTGAACGACCTCGGCGACGCGAGGACGATGGCGCACCTCCTGCGCTACGACTCCACGCTCGGCCCGTTCCAGGGCGAGGTCGAGCTCGCCGACGGGACCCTTCGCGCTGCGGGCGAGGAGGTCCGCATGCTCTCGGAGCGCGACCCGGGCGCGCTCCCGTGGGCCGACCTCGGCGTCGACGTCGTGCTCGAATCGACGGGCTTCTTCACCGATCGGGCGGGCGCCCAGAAGCACCTCGACGCGGGCGCGAAGAAGGTCGTCATCTCGGCACCTGCGACCGATCCGGACATCACGGTCGTCCTCGGAGTGAACGACGACCAGTACGACTCGGCCACGCACCACATCGTCTCGAACGCCTCGTGCACCACGAACTGCGTCGCCCCGCTCGCCAAGGTGCTCCACGACCTGGGCGAGATCCGGTCCGGGTTCATGACGACCATCCACGCCTACACGCAGGACCAGAACCTTCAGGACGCGCCCCATAGGGACCTCCGCCGCGCACGCGCAGCGGCTATCAACCTCGTTCCGACGTCGACCGGCGCCGCCAAGGCGATCGGCATCGTGCTCCCGGATCTCCAGGGCAAGGTCGACGGAATCTCGGTGCGCGCACCCGTGCCGACGGGCTCGCTGACCGATCTGGTCGTATCGCTCGGGCGCGAGACCTCCGCCGACGAGGTGCAGGCCGCCTATCGCGATGCGGCGGCCGGCCCGCTCGAGGGCATCCTCCAGTTCTCGGAGGATCCGCTCGTCTCGACCGACATCGTCGGGAACGCCTACTCCTGCATCTACGACAGCGCCCTCACGATGGTGCACGGCAGCACGGTCAAGGTCTTCGGCTGGTACGACAACGAGTGGGGCTACTCGTGCCGGCTCGTCGACGTGATCGGCAAGCTGCTCCCGTAGGAATGCACCGACCACGCTCGGTTCGCGAGGCGGACGTCGCCGGCCGGCGCGTCCTCGTACGCGCCGACCTGAACGTCCCGCTGGAGGACGGGGAGGTCGCCGACGACACGCGGATCCGAGCGTCCCTGCCGACGCTGCGGCTCCTGCTCGACCGGGAGGCGGCGCACGTCGCCGTCTGCTCGCACCTCGGCCGGCCAAAGGGCCCGGATCCAACGTTCGCGATGGCTCCCGTCGCGGCACGCCTGCGTGAGCTCGTCGACGACGATCGCCTTGCGGTGCTCGAGAACGCGCGTTTCGACCCGGGCGAGACGACGAACGACCCGGAGTCGGCGAAGCGGCTGGCCGAGGGGATGCATCTCTTCGTGAATGACGCGTTCGGCTCTGCGCATCGGGCGCACGCGTCGACCGAGGGCGTGGCGCACATCCTCCCCGCGTACGCCGGGCTGCTCCTCGAACAGGAGCTCGAGATGCTCGGGCGGTTTCTCGGCGACGTCGAGCGGCCGTTCGTGCTCGTCGCAGGCGGCGCCAAGGTCGACGACAAGCTCGGCGTGCTCGTGAAACTCGGCCAGCGGGCCGACAGCGTCCTCGTGGGCGGGAAGATGGCCGAGCAGCTGCGCGACGAGAATCCGCTCCCGTACGAGGCCGAATTGCCCACCGACGTGATTGCTGCGGCCACGTTCGACGAGGACGCCGAGAACCGCGTCGCTCCTTACGACGAGCTCCCGGACGGCTGGCTCGGGCTCGACATCGGCCCGCAGACGCGCGAGCGCTTCGAAGGGCTGATCCGCGCCGCGAGCACGGTCTTCTGGAACGGCCCGATGGGCGTGTTCGAATGGCCGCGTTTCGCGGAAGGGACGAAGGCCGTCGCGCAGGCGCTGGCCGATGTGGACGGATTCACGGTGGTCGGTGGCGGCGACTCCGTCCGCGCCGTTCAGGAGCTCGGGCTCGCCGACCGCATCTCGTGGGTCTCGACGGGCGGCGGCGCCTCGCTCGAGCTGCTCGAGGGGAAGGAGCTCCCCGGCGTGGCCGCTATCCCGCCGTCGTAGCGGCGGGTTCTTGCACGTGCACGCCCGGCACGTGCCGCGCGAGGAAGGCGAGGATCGTGCCGACCTGACGGATGCGCTCGTCGACGTCGAACGAGCCGTGACCGGTCTCGAAGACGTACACCTCGTGCGGGTGCTCGCGGGCGGCGAGCTTGTCGACGTACGCCATGGCCTGTGAGTACGGGCAGCGGCTGTCGTTGCGGCCGATGATGATCAGCACCGGCGCGGCCACCGCGTCGGTGAAGTTGATCGGGTTGCGATCGCGCATCAGCTCCGGCACCTCCTTCGGCGTCTTCCCGCCGAGAAGCGCACGGTCGTACTCCTGCAGCAGGGGCGACAACTCGTCGTAACCCATCTCGTAGTCCCCGACGGGCACGCCCGCGACCCCACAGATCCAGAGGTTCGGGTGCTTGCCGAGCTCGAGCAGCGTGACGTACCCGCCCCAGGAGTGGCCGCCGACGGCTGCGCGCTCGGGATCGGCGACGCCGCGGGCGACGAGGTCGGCGAGGCCCGCATTGACGTCCTCGAGCTCCGGCCCGCCGATGTTGGCGATCAGCGTGTCGCGCCATTCGCGCCCGTAGCCGATCGATCCGCGGTAGTTCACCATCGCGACCGCGAGACCCGCGTCGACGTACGCCTGCACCTCGGGATGCCAGCGGTCGAGGTCGAGCCAGGTTGGCCCTCCGTGGACGAACATGAGGGTCGGAAACGGCCCGTCCGAGTCGTCCGGCGTGACGTAGAAGCCGTGGACCCGCTGCCCGTGCGGGTTCTCGAAGTGCCACGATTCGAAGGGGCGCGCCGCAGGAGCGCGCTCGCCGAGCTTCACGAGTTCCGTGCCTGTGTCGTCGAGGACGAGGCGCTGGCGGTGTCCCTGCTCGTGCAGGAACCAGATGCGACCGTCGGGGCGGACGCGCGCCTTCCAGATGTAGCCGGGGTCGGTCGGGATCGAGACGAGCTCACCGGTCGCGACCTCGTAGCGATAGAGGTAGGCGCGTCCTTCGCGCGTGTTCTGGAGGAGGAGTGCCGATCCATCGGGCCACCAGTCCGCCGCAGACACCTCGCCGTCGACATCGAGCTGCAACGGCGCGAACTCGCCGCTCTCGAGGTTCCAGATCGCGGGTCTTGTGTCGCCTTCGCGCTCGTGGTCGCACGCAAGACGCTGGTCGCCCGGAACCGGAGACCAGCAGCGCGCACTCAGCGACATGCCGTCGTCGACCTGCTCGCCGACGGTGTCGCCCGTGCGCGGGTCGAGGACGCGGAGCGCGGGGTGGATGAGATCGCCGTGCTCGGCGTGTTCGAGGCAGAGCAGCGAGCCGTC
Organism: Gaiellaceae bacterium; assembly: GCA_021323315.1. Lineage (GTDB taxonomy): Bacteria > Actinomycetota > Thermoleophilia > Gaiellales > Gaiellaceae > GMQP-bins7. The sequence goes on from JAJTCQ010000016.1 coordinate 12,189, forward strand.
CGCCGACAGGGCGCCGCGCAGGAAGCCGTCCCCGTCGGCGCTTCCGAGGCGTACCGACGTGTCCGCCCGGTGAAGGACGCTCGCATCGCCGCCGTCGAGCGAGACGTAGACCGCGAAGCCGTCGCGATCGGAGATCGCCGCCACCACGATCCCCGGTGCCTGTGCGAGCCCCTCGTTCCACCCGTGCGGCACGCCGTCGAGGAACCGCGTGGTGTCGCCCCCGTGGAACGGCTGCACGTGCCAGTGGCCGGACTCGTCGCCGCTCTCGTCCTGGAACCACAACACGCCTTCGCCGTCGAGCGCCGGAACGGCGTCGACGAGCCCGACCGGATGGCTCGTCACCTGGCGACGGTGATCCGTCTCCGTGTCGAAGGCATGGACCTGCCAGATCCCGGACTCGTTCGAGACGTAGACGGCGTTTCTGGGCGCGGACGGCGACCACTCCGGAAGGAACGAGACTGGCGTCCGGAACCGCAGCTCCCACGCGGGCGCGCTCACGCGGCGAGGCTACCAACCTTGCGATCACATCCGGCTGCGAAGCAGTCGGCTTCAGGGATTGCGCGACCGAGGATCCGCAATCACAGATCCTCGATCTGCGCCTAAGATCGCGCAGTGCTCGTTGCAGGGAACTGGAAGATGTTCAAGGGCCACCATCAGGCGCGCGAGTTCGCGGCACAGATCCGGCGCATCCCGGCGCACGCGCAAGGAGTGGACGTCGTCGTCTGCCCTCCGTTCGTCTCGCTGGACGCGACGCGTCACGGGCTGGGAGACGACAGCGGAGTCGGCGTCTACGCGCAGAACGTCCACTGGGAGCTCGAGGGTGCCTTCACCGGCGAGGTCTCGGCACCGATGCTGCTCGAACTCGGCGTCACCGGCGCAATCGTGGGTCATTCCGAGCGGCGGCAGCACTTCGGCGAGACGGACGAGACCGCGGGACTCCGCGCAGAGGCGGCGCTCGAGGCAGGCCTGCACGTCATCGCCTGCGTCGGCGAGACGGCGGCCGAGCGCGAGGCGGAGGAGACGGAGGCGGTGCTCGCGCGGCAGCTTGCGGCCATCCCGCGACACGAGCGGCTCGTGATCGCGTACGAGCCCGTCTGGGCGATCGGCACGGGCAAGACGGCGACGCCGGAGATCGCCCAGGAAGCGCACGCGTTCGTCAAGTCGCTGCATGAGGCTCCGGTGCTCTACGGCGGCTCGGTGAAGCCGGACAACGCGGCCACGCTTCTCTCGCTGCCGGACGTGGACGGCGCCCTCGTAGGCGGAGCGTCGCTCGACTTCCCCTCGTTCGAGACGATCTGCCGGGCCGGCGCCGAGGTCGCTTGAGGCCCGTCGTCCTGGTCATCCTCGACGGCTGGGGACTCGCGCCGCCGGGGCCGGGAAACGCCGTCGAGCTCGCCGACACGCCGGTGTTCGATTCGCTCTGGGAGCGCTACCCACATGGGACGCTGGCGGCGTCCGGGGAGGCCGTCGGGCTTCCTCCCGGCCAGATGGGCAACTCCGAGGTCGGGCACCTGACGATCGGCTCCGGACGGATCCTCTACCAGGATCTGGCGCGTGTGAGCAATGCGATCGCCGACGGCACGTTCGGGCGCAACGCAGCGCTCGTATCGGCTTTCGAGCGCGCGCGCGAGGGCGGGGGAGACGTGCACCTGCTCGGGCTCGTCTCCAACGGCGGCGTGCACTCCCACATCGACCATCTGCGCGCTCTGCTCGAGCTCGCGGCGAGCGAGGGAATGGCCGGACGGACCTGGATTCACGCGTTCACCGACGGCCGCGACGTGTCGCCGCACTCCGCCGTCCACGATCTGGCCGAACTACCCGCCGAGCGGATCGCGACCGTCTGCGGTCGCTACTACGCCATGGATCGGGACCAGCGCTGGGAGCGCAGCGATCGCTCCACGGCTGCGATCCTCGCCGGTGAGGGAGAGCACGCCGTCGACCCCGTCGCGGCCGTGCGCGCCAGCTACGAGCGTGGCGTCACGGACGAGTTCATCGAGCCCGTCGTGCTCGACGGTCGCCCGCGACTCGGGCCGAATGACACCGCGATCCTCTTCAACTTCCGTCCGGATCGCGCGCGCCAGCTCTCGCAGCGGCTACTCGAGTCCGGCATCGACCTGACGACGATGACCCGGTACCGGGAGGACTTCCCGTTCCCGGTGGCATTCGACGAGCAGAAAGTGCGGAACACGCTCGCTGAGGTCCTCGCCGCGCACGGGCTCCGGCAGCTGCACGTGGCCGAGACAGAGAAGTACGCGCACGTGACGTACTTCTTCAACGGCGGCGAAGAGCGGGAATGGGAGGGAGAGACGCGGATTCTCGTCCCCTCACCGCGCGACGTCCCCAGCTACGACCTGAAGCCGGAGATGTCCGCCCCGGAGGTCGCCGGGCTCGTGTGCGACGAGATCGCCCACGACTACGCGTTCTGCGTCGTGAACTTCGCGAACCCGGACATGGTCGGGCACACCGGCTCGATTCCCGCGGTCGTCGCAGCGGTCGAGGCCGCGGACAGGGCACTCGGGCGCGTCGTCGAGTGCGCGCAGGCGGCTGGAGGTGTCTGTTTGGTTACGGCGGATCACGGGAATGCAGAGGTCATGCTCGAGCCCGACGGCGTCAGTCCGCACACGGCCCACACGACGAATCGCGTGCCGCTCGTCCTCACGGACGGGCGCTCCGAACTCCGCGAGGAAGGCGAGCTGTCCGACCTCGCGCCGACGATCTTGACGCTGCTCGGGCTTCCCGTTTGCGCCGACATGACCGGGGTTCCGCTCGCAACGGCCCCGTAACGGCCGCGCCCGAAGCCTTTACAACTACCGACCTATACTCCCCGCGCATAATGTCACTGCCACAGCCAGATCTCGGCGTTCTGCGGAAGGCTCAGCGGGGTGACGAGCGGGCGTTCTCGATCATCGTCCGCACGTACGAGCAGCCTGTCTACAACTACGTCCTGCGTCTGACAGGTGACCGGAGTCTCTCGGAGGATCTGACGCAGGAGGTCTTCCTCCGCGTCTTCCAGGGGCTTCCGAGCTTCTCGCTGCGGTCGCGGTTCACGACGTGGCTCTTTCAGGTCACGAAGAACCGCGTGCTGGACGAGCTCCGTGCCATCGAGCGTCGCCCCCGTGCTGTCGTGAACCTCGAGGACGCGCCGCCGCTCGAGGTGGTCGACGCGCCGGCCGAGCGGGCCGAGACGATCGACGCCGTCTGGAGGGCTGTCGAGGATCTCAACCCCGACCTGAAGATGGCGCTCCTCCTCCGCGACGTCGTCGGCCTCTCGTACACGGAGATCGCCGAGACGCTCGAGGTGACGCTCGCCACGGTGAAGTGGCGGATCTACAAGGCGCGCGAGGAAGTCCAGCTCGCGCTCCATCGCGACGGCGTCGTGGTCCCGATCACCGCCGCGCCGTCGGCTGCGAGGAACCGCTAGCTCGCCGCGCCCTACGATGGGCGCGTGGAGGGCCTCGTCGCGAACGATCCGGTCGCACGCCTGGCCGACGCGATCACGCAGCTCGCCGGTTCGCCGGTCGCGCTCGAGCGTCCTGGCGACCCGGAGCACGGCGACTACGCGACGAACGTCGCGCTGAAGCTCGCCGGGCTGCAGAAGCGTGCGCCACGGGAGGTCGCTGAGGAGATCGCCGCACGCGCGGTGGAGCTCGGCGTCGCCCACCGTGCCGAGGCGGCTGGCCCCGGGTTCGTCAACCTCTGGGTTCCCGACGCCTGGCTCGCCGACGCTGTAACCGAGATCGTCGCTGCGGGCTTCGATTTCGGCGGAGGCTCGGCGGTCGAGGCCGAGCGCGTCCAGGTGGAGATGGTGTCGGCAAATCCCACCGGGCCGATCACCGTCGCTCATGCGCGGAACGGCGCCTACGGCGACTCCGTTGCGAGGCTCCTCGAGTTCGCCGGTCATGCAGTCGAGCGCGAGTACTACTACAACGACGCCGGCGCTCAGATGGAGCGGTTCTACGCCTCCGTCGACGCTCTGCGCCACGGCGAAGAGCCGCCTCAGGACGGGTATCGAGGCGAGTACATGAACGACCTCGCCGGACTACCGGGCGACCCCGTTCCAACGATGCTCGCGAGCATGGAGGCCTCGCTCGAGCGCTTCCGCGTCCACTTCGATTCGCGCACGAGAGAGACCGAGGTCGAGGCGGAGATCCCGGAGGCGGTTGCGCTGCTGGAGACGTACGAGGAGGACGGAGCCCTGTGGGCACGCACGAGCGCCCACGGTGACGACAAGGACCGCGTCCTCGTCCGCTCGGACGGCGCGCCGACCTACTACGCGAAGGACGCCGCCTACATCCGTCGCAAGTTCGCGAGCGGGCACGAGCGGCTGGTCTACGTCCTGGGCGCCGACCATCACGGCTACGTCGGGCGACTGCAGGCGCTCGCCGAGATGCTCGGTCATCCGCGCGAGTCGGTCGAAGTGCTCATCTACCAGCTCGTCCACCTCGTGGAGGGCGGCGCGGCGAAGAAGATGTCCAAACGCCGCGGCGATGTCGTCTTCCTCGACGAGCTCCTCGACACGATCGGTGTGGACGCGGCCCGCTGGTACCTCGTCTCGCGGGGTCACGACCAGACGATCGAGCTCGACGTCGACCTGGCGAAGGAGCGCTCGAACAAGAACCCCGTCTACTACGTCCAGTACGCACACGCGCGAATTGCAGGAATTCTGCGAAATGCAGGCGAGAACGTGATCCAGCGCAGCGCGGTGTCCGACACGGTGCCCGACACCCTTTCCGCAGCTCTCACCGACGAGGAGCGCGAGCTCGTGAAGCGGCTCCTCGAGTTCCCCGGCGTGGCGGCACAGGCTACCGGGCGGCGGGCGCCGCACGCGATCCCGGTCTACGCGATCCGCGTCGCGGACGACTTCCACCGCTTCTACCACGGGCACCGTGTCCTCGAGTCGGAGCAGGAGGCGTTCCGGCTTCAACTCGTGAGGGGAGTCCAGAACGTCATCGCCCGGTGCCTCGATCTCGTCGGAGTGGAGGCTCCCGAACGGATGTAGGATCGCTCGACGTGAGCGAGGTACCGGACAGGAACCTTGCGCTCGAGCTCGTTCGCGTCACCGAGTCGGCCGCGACGTTCGCATCGCAATGGATCGGGCGCGGAGACAAGATCGCGGCGGACCAGGCGGCGGTCGACGCGATGCGGCTCATGCTCGACACGGTCACGATGCGCGGCGTCGTCGTCATCGGAGAAGGTGAGAAGGACGAGGCGCCGATGCTCTTCAACGGCGAGGAGGTCGGCGACGGGGCCGGCGCGGAGGTGGACGTGGCCGTCGATCCGCTCGAGGGAACCCGCCTCACTGCGCTCGGCATGCCGAACGCGATCTCCGTGATCGCGGTCTCTCAGCGCGGGACGATGTTCTTTCCCGGCGCGGCGCTGTACATGAACAAGATCGCCGTCGGCGCGGAGGCGGCGGACGCGATCGACATCGACGCGACGCCGACCGAGAACCTCGAGCGCGTTGCGGAGGCGAAGCACTGCGGCGTGAACGACCTCACGGTCGTCGTTCTCGAGCGCGACCGCCACGACGACCTCATCGCCGAGCTCCGCGCGGCGGGTGCGCGCGTGAATCTCATTCGCGACGGCGACGTCGCGCCGGCGATTGCCGCGGCGCAGCCCGGCACCGGTGTCGACCTGCTGATGGGAATCGGCGGAACCCCGGAGGGCGTGATCTCGGCCGCGGCGATCAAGTGCCTCGGGGGTGCGATGCAGGGGAAGCTCTGGCCGCGCAACGACGACGAGCGGCAACGGCTCGCGGTCGAGGGGTACGACATCTCGCGCGTGCTGACCTCGGACGAGCTCGTGCAGGGCGACGACGCGTTCGTCGCGGCGACCGGTGTGACGAGCGGCGCGCTCCTGCGTGGAGTGCGCGTCGTCGGCGACCGAGTCGAGACCGAGTCGATCGTCATGCGCTCGCGCTCGGGCACCTTCCGCCGTATCGTCGCTTCGCATCCACTCACGAAGATCCAGAGCCTGATGAAAGGAGCGCGCTAGATGGCGCACGAGCTACATGACACCGCGAAGGCGATCGTCGCCGATCACAAGGGCATCCTCGCGGCCGACGAGTCGACCGGGACGATCACGAAGCGCTTCGACTCGATCGGCGTGGAGTCGGCCGAGGAGAACCGCCGCTTCTACCGCCAACTCCTGTTCACGGCGCCCCGAATGGAGGACTCCATCGGCGGAGTGATCCTCTACGACGAGACGATCCGGCAGTCTGCCGACGACGGCACGTCGTTCGCCGAGGTGCTGTCAGCCAAGGGCGTGATTCCAGGGATCAAGGTCGATACGGGTGCGCACGAGCAGGCCGGCTTCCCGGGCGAGAAGGTCACGGAAGGCCTGGATGGCCTGCGCGAACGCTTCGAGGAGTACCGCGGCCTGGGTGCCCGGTTCGCGAAGTGGCGCGCCGTCATCACCATCGGCGACGGGACGCCGACCGATGGCAACCTGCGCGCGAACGCGCACGCGCTCGCGCGCTACGCGGCGCTTTCACAGGAGGCTGGCATCGTCCCGATCGTCGAGCCCGAGGTCCTCATGGACGCCGACAACTCACTCGAAGTCTGCTGGGAGGTCACGACCCGGACCCTCCACGAGACATTCGCTGCGCTCTACGAGCACGGAATCGATCTCCAGGGCACCCTGCTCAAGCCCAACATGGTCATCCCCGGCAAGGGCGCTCGCGACCAGGCGTCGCCGGAGCAGATCGCCGAGGCGACCGTGAACACGTTCCTCGGCGTCGTACCGGCGGCGATCCCCGGGATCGTCTTCCTGTCCGGGGGCCAGTCGGAGGTGCAGGCGACCGAGAACCTCAATGCGATCAACAAGATCGGCGGGCCATGGGCTCTCTCGTTCTCCTACGGGCGGGCGCTGCAGCAGTCGGCGCTGCAGGGGTGGGGTGGAGACGCGGCCAACGCGGAGGCGGCGCAGGCTGCGTTCGTGCACCGCGCCCGGATGAACGCGCTCGCGGCCGCGGGCGAGTGGAGCGCCGCACTGGAGCAGCCGGTCGCCGCCTGACCATCCCGATCCGCTCGAGGAGCACCTCCTCGAGGCGCTGAGGGCGCTCGAGCCGAGCGCAACCCTGCGCTCGGCTCCACCGGAGGTCGAGGAGATCTGGCGCGCGCAGGTCGACAGCCGGCAGGCCGACTACGCGGCGCGCTGGCTGCAAGAGCACGGGCGGAGCTTCTACACGATCGGCTCCGCCGGGCACGAGTCGAACGCTGCGGTTGCGCTCGCACTACGCGTGGACGACCCTGCCCTCCTGCACTACCGGTCGGGTGCGTTCTATCTCGCCCGCGCGTCACAGGCGGAGCTCGACGGTCTCCGCGACGTCATGCTCGGCGTCGTCGCGGCAGCGGTCGAGCCGATCGCCGGTGGCCGGCACAAGGTCTTCGGGCGCAAGGAGCTCGCCGTCATCCCCATGACCTCGACGATCGCGTCGCACCTTCCCCGTGGGGTGGGGATCGCGCTGGCGATCGACCGCGCGAGCCGGCTGGGGGTGCGTGGCTCCTGGAGAGAAGACGCGATCGTCCTGTGCTCGTTCGGCGACGCCTCTCTGAACCACGCGACGGCTCAGGCCGCGCTGAACACCACGGCCCAGATCTCGTTCCAGGGCCTGCCGCTGCCGCTTCTCTTCGTGTGCGAGGACAACGGGCTCGGCGTCAGCGTCCCCACCCCGCCGGGCTGGGTCGAGTCCGTCCTGACCGCCCGAGAGCAGATCCGCTACGAGACCGCGTACGGCCACGACCCTGCCGAGGTGCTCGGGACGACGCGCGAGCTGGCGGAGTGGGTGCGCGAGCGGCGACGACCTGCGGTGCTGCACTTGCGAACCGTCCGCTACCTGAGCCACGCGGGGGCAGATGCGGAGATGGCCTACCGCACGCCGCAGGCGATCCGCGCCGATTACGAGCGCGACCCGATCCTCGGCACCGCGCGCTGGCTCGTCTCTGCCGGGCGCGCCACCGGCGAAGAGCTCGCGCACGACTACCTCGCGGCACGGGACGAGGTGCGTGAGCTCGCGCTCGAGGTTGCCGTGCTTCCCCAGATGACGAGCGCCGAGCAGGTCATGGCCCCGCTGGCCCCGCGCTCGCCGGGCGTCGTCGGCGAGCGGGCACGGAAGGTATGCCTGCCGGTTTCCGAGCCGCTCACGCTGGCCCAAGGCGTCAACGCCGGCCTCGCGGCCGTCCTGGAGCACCACGGCAACGCGCTCCTCTTCGGCGAGGACATCGCGGTGAAGGGAGGCGTGTACGGAGTCACGCGCGGGCTCCACGCGCGCTTCGGCGCAGGACGCGTCTTCGACACGCTGCTCGACGAGACGTCCATTCTCGGGCTCGCGCTCGGCGCGGCGGTGAGCGGCTTCCTGCCGATCCCGGAGATCCAGTACCTCGCGTACCTGCACAACGCCGAGGACCAGCTCCGCGGGGAGGCGTCGACGCTGCAGTTCTTCTCGCAGCGTGCGTACCGGAACGGGATGGTGATCCGGATCGCCGGCTACGGGTATCAACGCGGGTTCGGCGGGCACTTCCACAACGACGACGCGGTCGGCGTGCTGCGCGACATCCCCGGGCTCGTGGTCGCGTCCCCCGCGCGGGCGGACGACGCGGCGGCGATGCTCGTCACCTGCGCGGCGTCCGCGATCGTCGACGGCTCGGTCTGCGTGTTCCTCGAGCCGATCGCGCTCTACCACTCGCGCGACCTGCACGAGGAGGGTGACGAGGGGTGGGTCGCTCCACCGACCGGCGAGCACGTCCCCCTCGGTTCGGCACGCGCGTATCTCGACGGCTCGGACCTCACCATCGTGACGTGGGCGAACGGCCTCCACCTGTCGCTTCGGGCGGCGCGGAGACTCGAGGCGGACGGGATCCGCGCGCGGGTGCTCGACCTGCGCTGGCTCGCGCCGTTTCCGCGCGAGGACGTCCTGCACGAGGCGAACGCCACGGGCAACGTCCTCGTGGTCGACGAGACACGCAGGACCGGCGGCGTCTCGGAAGGCGTGGTCGCGGAGCTCGTCGACGCGGGCTTCGTCGGCCGGATCGCCCGCGTGGCGAGCAAGGACTCGTTCGTACCACTCGGCGACGCGGCACGGCTCGTCCTGGTCTCGCAGGACGAGATCGAGGCGGCGGCCCGTGCGCTAGTTCAGTAGGCCGTCTGGTAGCGCGACTTCGCCGCGCGCGCGCTATAGGTGGCGATGTCGGCGGCGAAGCCGAGCGCCACGACGAGCCAGCCCGCGCCGCTCACGCCGTTGAGGGGGCCCCAGGCGAGGACGTATGCGAGCGTCGTCCACGGCAGGAAGACGAGGCCGAGGAGCGGCCAGATCCAGGTGTCGAACGCCGCGTCGACCTTGTTCCCGAATATCCACCAGATGAAGAGGGCGATGCGGGGCCCGAGAAACCCGGCGGTGAGGGCGAGACAACACACGAGTCGTCAACCCTCTCGCACGAGTCGGCCTGCGTCAAGCACCTTCGGAATCGTCGTCGTCGCGCCGGAAGGCGCGCATGCGCCCGCGTCCCTCGGCCTGACGAGCCTCGCGCTTCGCCTCCCGCTTCTCGCGCCGATCCGCGCTCATCTCTTCCTTCTTCACCTTCGCGTCACCGTAGGACCCCTTCACGAGCTTCGATCCTCCCTGCCAGCCGAAGACGAGGCAGATGAGCAGGATCGCGAAGCCGACGTTGAACGCGGTCGTGATCAACTGCTGCCCGAGCGAGTACGCGGTGGCGGTCGTCGTGTCCGTGTAGGAGTCGAGAGCGAACGAGTTGAATGCCTGGTTGACACCGATCCCGCCAGGGGTGAAGGAGAGGATGTTCGCGAGCTGGTTCGAGCCGAGCACGCTCATCACCGAGCCGAACGTCACCGGGATGTCGTAGGCCGCGAGGAACACCATGATCACGAGCACCTTGGCCGCGTAGCCGCCGATCTGGGGTAGGAGGACGAGCTTCACGTAGGCGCCGAGGTCTCCGAGGATCGCAGCGCCCTCCTTGGCCCTCTCCCACATCTTCTTCACCCATGCCCAGAAGATCCGGAGCAGCAGGGCGACGAGGAAGATCGCGCCGGCGATGATGCCGAGCGTGAGCACCGGGTGGTTCGTGATCGCGTCCCTCTCGTTGCCGAACTGGAACTCGAACGAGCCGGCGACAGCGGCGAAGAGGTAGACGTAGATGAGCGTGCCGATGATGAAGTAGAAGATCTTCTGCACGACGTACCCGCCGAGCACTCCCGGGAACGTCGAGCCCTGCACGATCGCGACGAACATGAGGAGCATCACGAACGTACCCATGTTCGCGGGCACGAAGTTGTTGAGCGCGACGCCGGTGGCGTAGGCAGCGAGCACCGGCAGGTACGCCACTCCGCCGGGATACGCGTAGCGAAGGATCCCGTACCACCCGAGGGCCGTGAGCATCGTCTGCAGTCCCTGGAAGACGCAGCCCAGGAGGATGTAGCCGATCGAGATCTCGGTGAGCGTGCTCCACAGGTCCTCGAACCAGCCGAGGACGTCGATCCCGGCGACGTGCAGGAGTCCGAGCGCGACGAGCGTCCCGGCGACCCACGCGGCGATCCGGAGGACCCGGCGCTGAGGGGGATCCGGCACGACGGATGACGGCAGCGCGATGTCGGACATCAGCCGAGCCTAACGCCCTTTCCGGCTACCGGTGCGGCGGGAGTGGGCGTCCTCGGACGCCCACTCCGGCCTGCTGCTAGCCGGTTGCCAGCGCCTTCTGCTTGAGCGCGTCGAACTCGGCCTGCGTGATCGCGCCCGAGTCGAGCAGGCTCTTCGCCTTCTCGATCTCGGCCGCCGCGCCGCCCGAGCCGGCGACGGACTGGATGTACGCATCCGTCGCTTGTTGCTGTTTCTGCACCTGCGCGATGTTCCGGTCTGCCATCCCGTCGTGGTTGGCGATCAGGTAGACGAGGACGCCCAGGTACGGCAAGAGGATCACGAAGACGATCCACGCCGCCTTCCCGAATCCCGAGATGTCCTTGCGGCGGAAGATGTCCGCGAAAACCGTGATCAGGATCCAGATCCAGATGATGAACAGGAAGAAGATGAACATCGTCCAGAGGATGTCCAGGAACGGGTAGTCAGCTGCGAGCACTCAGATCTCCTTTCGGCATGCCGTTTCCGAAGCTCAGATCCCGAGAATCTGCTTCTTCTTGGCTTCGAACTCCTCCTCGGTGAGGATTCCCTGCGCCTTCAGCTGCGCGAGCTGCTCGAGCTCGGCGGCGTAGTCGGGCGCGGCCGGTGCAGCCGGGGCTGCCTGTGCCGCGGCCGCCTGTTGCGCGGCCATCTGCTGGTCGTATGCCTCCTGATCCTGCGCGGCGTACCTCTGGTCCTGACGGTGCCTGACGGCTCCCGCGGTTCCGGCTACGACGGCCGTCGTCGCGGCCGCGCGTACCAGACCTCCTCTGCGACGGAACATGTCAACCCTCCTGTGTGGTGTTCGCCGCCGACAGCAGTGCCTCGCGGGCCTCCTGGACGACATCGTGTGGGATGCGACCGATGGTGACCAGCTCGCCCCCTGCGCCTCTGAGGGCGGACGCCAGCTCGGCGGCCCAGAGGTCCTCCCAGAGGAGTATCGCCGCCGATGAGCCCGGCTCGAGGTCGGCTGCGGCGTCCATCAGATCCTCTTCGCCGAGAAGGCCGGTCGGTTCGAGGCCGAGCGCCTCGAGGCCCCGCCGCACCTCCTCGTCGATGTCGCTGAGCTCGAATGCCGCGACGTTGCCGTCCGCGTCCTTGCTCGCGAACGCCAGATCGATGATGCGAATCGTGTTCGACTCGACGAGCTTCCCGAGCGCAGGCGCGATCTCGCCCGTGAACCGGTTGCCCGGGAACGACACGATCATGTACTCGACAGGGCCGATCTCTTCCATTCCTAGCCTCCGTTTGGGTTCGCGCCTGACTGGCCCCGTAACCCTATGCGCTACGTGGTTCGGCCGCCCATGTGATGGAGTCGCTGACTAGCGAACGTCACCGGCGAGGCCGCTCATGCCAGAGGCCGGCAAGTCAGGTTGCACCGAGCGCCTCGCTTGATCACATCGAGCGCGGCCGTCTCGCCCGGCTCGACGCCGCTCTTCGCCGCGGCGGCATCGTCGGCACTCGGACGACCTGCCGACAGCTCCCGATGACGTTCGGCCTTTGCGGCAAGCAGCTCGGGTCGCCGACCCCAGTGACGCGAGCGTCTCCGTCTCCACCTCTGCCGCGACCCGAACCCGGTCCCACGCGTCGACACGAGCTCCTGGCTGACCGGATCGGATGCCCGCACGAGCTCTCGCAAGGCCGGCCGAGCCGGACTAGTGTGTCGACATGGCGAAGCCGCGCTGCGATCCCACGGCGCAATTCTTCGCGAAGCTGGCCGAGCGGTCCGATGAGCCGCTCCTGCGCAAGGCGAAAGGCTCGATGCGCTTCGACGTCGTCGACGGGCGCAGGACGCGGCGGTGGCTCGTAACCGTCGACGGCGGTGAACTCGCCGTGTCGTCGAGCAACGCGGCGGCGAGCTGCGTCGCGCGCGTGGACAAGGCCATCTTCGACCGCGTCGCCACCGGACGGCTCAACGTCGTCGCCGCTGTTCTACGAGGCGACGTCGCAGTCGAGGGCGACTGGCGCCTGCTCGTGCGGATGCAGCGGCTCTTCCCGAGCCCGCCGCGCCCGCGGCGAAGGGCGTCGGGATGAGCGACGGCCTGGTCAAGATCCTCGACGGCAACACGTTCGTCGTCAGCGACTCGCGGGGCGACATCGAGGCCTCGCGTACCGACCCGACCGGGCTGTTCTCGTACGACACACGCTTTCTCTCGCGCTGGGTGTTGACCGTGAACGGCGAGCGCCTGAGCCCTCTCTCAGTCGACGACCTCCAGTACTTCGAGACGCGGTTCTTCCTCGTCCCCGGCACGGGGACCGTGTACGTCGACGCGAAGCTGTCGGTTATCCGCCAGCGCGCCGTGTCGAGCGGGTTCCACGAGGAGCTCACGATCCTCAACCACGCCGACAAGCCGGTCACGTTGACGGTTCGCGTCGACGCCGGCTGCGATTTCGCCGACCTCTTCGAGGTCAAGGACGCGTTGCGCAAGAAAGGCCGCTACACGTCGAAGGTCGAGCGGCGCAAGCTCACACTCGGCTACGAGCGTGGGCCGTTCGAGCGCGCGACTGCGATCACCGCGACGGCGCCGGCGCAGTTCGACTCCGAGGGCTTGACCTTCACCGTGAAGGTGAAAGCGCACGGCGAGTGGACGACCGAGATCGCCGTCGTCACCGAGCACATCGGCTCCGGGCAGTCGCCCCTCGAGCACGGGAATCCAAAGCGCGTGCAGGCGCGGATGCGGCGTAACCTCGAGCGCTGGCTGGCGGAGGCGCCGCGCGTCGTGTGCGACTGGAATCCGCTCGCGGCGACGTACCGCAAGAGCCTGGTCGATCTCGCGGCGCTGCGCTTCTCACCGCCGATCGCCGGCGGTCGCGCGCTTCCCGCGGCCGGCCTGCCGTGGTTCATGACCATGTTCGGCCGCGACAGCATCTTCACGAGCCTCCAGTCGCTTCCCTTCACCCCGGAGCTCGCCGCGACGACGCTGCGCGCTCTCGGCGACTGGCAGGGAGTCCGGATCGACGACTTCCGCGACGAGGACCCCGGCCGGATCCTCCACGAGATGCGCTACGGCGAGATGACCGCGTTCGAGGAGCGGCCACACTCGCCGTACTACGGCTCGGTCGATGCGACGCCACTGTACGTCGTTCTCCTCGACGAATACGAGCGTTGGACGGGCGACCGCGCGCTCGTCCGCGAGCTCGAGATCGAGGCGCGCGCCGCCCTGAACTGGATCGACGAGTACGCGGACCTGCAGGGCACTGGCTACGTCTGGTATCGCCGGCGCAACGAGGAGTCGGGTCTCGAGAACCAGTGCTGGAAGGACTCCTGGGACTCCATCTCCTTCCGCGGCGGCTCGCTGCCGGGCTTTCCCCGAGCGACCTGCGAGCTCCAGGGTTACGCCTTCGACGCGAAGGTGCGTGGCGCCCGGCTCGCCCGGGACATCTGGAAGGACGCGGCGCTCGCCGAGAAGCTCGAAGCCGACGCCGCGGAACTCAAGCGTCGCTTCAACCGGGACTACTGGGTCGAGGACGGCGAGTACTTCGCGCTCGCGCTCGACCAGGAGGGCCGCCAGGTCGACTCGCTCACCTCGAACAACGGCCACCTGCTCTGGAGCGGCATCGTCGACAAGACGAAGGCCAAAGCCGTCGCGCGGCAGCTGCTCGGCCCGCGGCTCTTCTCCGGATGGGGAGTCCGCACACTTGCCGCCGGCGAAGGACGCTACAACCCGATCGGGTACCACACCGGCACCGTCTGGCCGTTCGACAACTCGTTCGTCGCCTGGGGGCTGCGCCGGTACGGGTTCAAGGACGAGGCGGCGGAGATCGCCGCGGGCATCCTCGACGCCGCCGAGTTCTTCGACGGACGGCTGCCCGAGGCCTTCGGCGGCTACCCGCGGGAGCAGACGAAGTACCCCGTGCAGTACCCGACAGCCTGCAGCCCGCAGGCGTGGTCAACGGGAACGCCGCTCCTGCTCCTGCGGACGATGCTCGGGCTCGAGCCGCACGGCGAGCACCTCGTCGTCGACCCGGCACTGCCGCGCGGGATCGGCCATCTCGAGCTGCTCGACATCCCCGGCCGGTGGGGCCGGATCGACGCGTTCGGTCGCGGCCGGGTCGAGACCGGCCGCGGGCGCGCGCGCCGCTAGGAGCTCATTTCTCGACCCAGAGGCGAAAGCCGCCGAGGAACGCGTCTTCGTTCCGGCCGAGGCGGCAGTTCTCAGGCAGCTCGTCGAGCTCGCGGGCATTGCCGCCGCCGATCACGACGTAATCGGGGAGAAGCGCGGCGGAGAGGTGGGAGATGGTCTCGAGAACGTGCTTCTGCCAGCGCTTGTGCCCGTCGCGTTCCTGGCCGGCCTCGCCGACGTAGTCCTCGTACGTCGCCTTACGGTACGGGAGGTGCCCGAGCTCCATCGGCGCGATGACGCCGTCGATGATCAGAGTCGTGCCGAGCCCGGTGCCGAGCCCGAGGAAGAGCATCCGCCCGCCTTCGTAGCTCCCGAGCGCCTGCATCGCCGCGTCGTTGATCACCTTCGTCGGCTTCTCGAACGCCGTCTCGAAGTCGAACCCCGCCCAGCCCTTGCCGAGGTTGACCGGCTCGCGCACGACCTTGCCGTCCTTGACTGGGGCCGGGACGCCGACCGAGATCCCGACGAATTCCCAGTCGGAGGTGTGCTCGCGGACGCCCTCGACCATCTCGGCGGCGGTCATCTTCGGCCCCGAGACGAAGCGGCGACGCTCGTCCACGCCGTTCAAGACGGCCTTCACGTGCGAGCCGCCGACGTCGACCGTCAGCACGGCGGGCGCGCGCGGCTCGACCGGGTACTTGGGCTCGTTCATGTCGGAGATCCTGCCGCAGCCGCGTCGGCGACGACGAGCGCCTTCTCTGCCCTCACGCGTCCGGCGGGGATCGACGGGTCGCCCGCCCGGAGACGCGCGAGCGCGTCGACCTTGTCGTCGCCGGTCACGAGCCAGAGGATGTTGCGCGCGCGGTTTAGCGGCGGATAGGTGAGCGTCATCCGGCGGCGCCCTTGATACTCGCCGGTGATCGCGACGTCGCGGTCCGCGATTTCGAGCACGGGATCGCCGGGAACGAGCGAGGCGGTATGCCCGTCCGGCCCGAGGCCGAGATGGACGAGATCGAAGGCATCCGGAAGCGCCGACGCATAACTCGCCGCAGCCTGCTCGAGCTCGTGCGCGGTGACCGGCATCGGGCGGACGTCCGCCGCTCCGTCTGCCGGGAGGCTGCGCAGGAGGTGCGTGAGGTTGCGATCGGGGTCATCGTCCGGGGCGACCCGCTCGTCGACCTGGAAGATCGTGACCTTCTCCCACGGCATCCTCCCGTCGAGCAGCCCGAACATCACCCATGGGTTGCGTCCGCCGGAGACGGCGAGGGTGAACCGACCGCGCTCCGCGACGGCCTCCGCAGCAGCAGCCGCGATGACGTCGGCGCCGCGCTCGGCGGCAGCGTCGGCATTGGGAAACACCTCCACCGCGGGCGTCATTCGATCGTCTTTTCCTCGTGGCCACCGAATTGCTTGCGCATCGCCGACAGCAGCCGATTCGCGAAGTCGTCGGCGCGACGTGACGAGAAGCGAGAGTAGAGGGCGCTCGTCAGGACCGGAGTCGGAACGCCTTCGTCGATGGCCGCGATCGACGTCCAGCGTCCCTCTCCGGAGTCCGAGACCCGGCCGGCGAACGCCTCCAGAGTCGGCGACTCCTGGAGCGCCGCAGCGGTGAGATCGAGGAGCCACGAGCCGACGACGCTGCCCCGCCTCCAGACCTCCGCGACCTCCTTGGTGTCGATGTCGTACCGGTAGAGCTCGGGGTGCGCGAGCGGCGCGGTCTCGGCGTCCATCGCGCGCTCTTGGCTTCCGACGTTGGCATTGGCGAGGACGTTCAGGCCCTCGGCGTACGCGGCCATGAGCCCGTACTCGATGCCGTTGTGCACCATCTTCACGAAGTGGCCCGCTCCGTTCGGGCCGCAGTGGTGGTAGCCGAGCTCGGCCTGGCTCGGCTCTCCGTTACGTCCCGGCGTGCGTGACGCGGCATCGAGGCCCGGGGCGATCGACGCGAAGATGGGGGACAGGCGGTCGACGACCTCCGTTTCGCCGCCGACCATCAGACAGAAGCCGCGCTCGAAGCCCCAGACGCCGCCGCTCGTACCCACGTCGACGTGATGGATGCCCTGCTCGCGAAGCTCGGCAGCATGCTGGATGTCCTCGACGTAGTGCGTGTTGCCGCCGTCGATGATCGTGTCGCCCTCCTCGAGCACCTCCGCGAGCGCCCTGATCGTCTTCGCGGTGATCTCGCCGGCCGGCACCATCACCCACGCGGCCCGCGGCTTCTCGAGCTTTGCGGCGAACTCCTGCAACGACGTCGATCCATCGGCACCGTCGGCCTCGAGCGCCTGCACCGCGTTGGGCGAGACGTCGAAGCCGACGCACCGGTGCCCATCCGTCATGAGCCGACGGACGATTCCGGCGCCCATCCGGCCGAGACCGACCATTCCGAGCTGCATGGGAGTATCCGTGGCCATTGGCTAGCTCCTTCCGAGGATGTAGCGGTCGACGGCGTTCGCGAAGCCGTCCTCGTCGTTCGTCGTGGTGACGTGCCGGGCCGCTCGCTGGACCTCCCGATGAGCGTTTCCCAT
>JAJTCQ010000043.1 GCA_021323315.1 Gaiellaceae bacterium
AGCACCTGCCCGATCGGCGACTCCCAGAGCCCGCGCTCGACCTGGTAGGCGAGCGTGGCGCGATCGTCGGCGAAGCCGCCGCCGTGCCCGCCGAGGGTGAAGGCGGGCCTGACCACTGCCGGGACGGGCACGCCGTCGAGCTGGGCGAGCGAGGTGACGATGCGCGATGCCGGCACCTCGAGTCCGCACGAGCGCACGGCATCGCGAAAGAGCTCTCGATCCTCCGCGCGGCGGATGACCTCGACCGGGGCGCCGATGAGCTCGACCTCCAGCTCGTCGAGCGCGCCGTCCTCGGCGAGCGCGACCGCGAGGTTGAGCGCCGTCTGCCCGCCGAGAGTCGGCAGGAGAGCGTCGGGACGTTCGCGGCGAAGGACGGAGGCGACGCTCTCGAGGTCGAGCGGCTCGATGTACGTGCGGTCGGCGAAGCCCGGATCGGTCATGATCGTCGCCGGGTTGGAGTTGACGACGATCGTGCGGAAGCCCTCTTCCCGCAGCACCTTGAGTGCCTGGCAGCCGGCGTAGTCGAACTCGCAGGCCTGGCCGATCACGATCGGGCCGGAGCCGATCACGCAGATCGACTCGATGTCGGTTCGTCTCGGCACTACCCGCGCAGCTCCTGCACGAAGCGCTCGAGGATCGGCCAGGCGTCGTGGGGGCCGGGTCCCGCCTCGGGGTGGAACTGCACCGAGCGCGCGCGTACCTGCGGAAAGTCGAAGCCCTCCACGGTGCCGTCGTAGAGGGAGACGTGCGTGGCCTCGGCGGCCTCGGTGGCCTCGACGGCGAAGCCGTGATTCTGGCTCGTGACCAGGACGCGGCCGGTCGCCCGCTCGAGTACGGGGTGGTTCGAGCCGCGATGACCGAAGGGGAGCTTGTACGTCGAATGCCCGGTCGCCAGGCCGAGCAGTTGGTGGCCGAGGCAGATCCCGAGCATGGGCACGCGCCCGAGCGCGCCGCGTACCGCCTCGACCTCCGCCTCGAGCGGCTCGGGGTCGCCGGGCCCGTTCGAGAGGACGATGCCATCGAAGCCCGCGAGCTCGTCGGACGAGGTCGTGTGCGGGACGACGGTCACGGCCGCGCCCGCGCGGGCGAGGCGGCGCATGATCGAGCGCTTGGCGCCGTAGTCGACCACGGCCACGTGCGGAGA
Source organism: Gaiellaceae bacterium (assembly GCA_021323315.1). Lineage (GTDB taxonomy): Bacteria > Actinomycetota > Thermoleophilia > Gaiellales > Gaiellaceae > GMQP-bins7. The sequence goes on from JAJTCQ010000043.1 coordinate 1,145, forward strand.
CCCCTCGGCTGCGAAGACGTAGCGACCGGGCGTCGAGACCTGCGCGACGAGCGCCTGTCCCTCCATCTGCGGCTGCGCGCGCACCTGTTCGAGGGCTTGGGCGACGGGGAGCTCCTGCTCGTCGGAGACCGCGGCCGCGCGCATGGCGCCGGACTCGCGGAGGCGAAGCACCAGCGAGCGCGTGTCGAGCCCGTCGAGCCCGATCAGGCCGTGTTCGCTCAGGTAGGCGGCCCACCCGGAGCCGCCGAGCGAGCGCATGAGCGCTGCCTTGGCGTGCGGCTCTGCGGACTCGGAGCGCTCCTCCGCCACCCCGTAGTTGCCGACCATCGCGGCCGTGAAGCACACCAGCTGCCCCGCGTAGCTCGGATCGGTCACGGTCTCCTGGTAGCCGGTCATGCCCGTCGTGAACACGGCCTCGCCGAAGGCGACGCCGTGGGATCCGACGGAAACCCCTGGAAATGCGGTTCCGTCCTCGAGGACGAGGTAGCCCGAAGAGCCCTTGTGACCATCAGTTACAAGGCTCATGGCGCGTCACTCGATTCGAACACGAGACGGCCGTCGGCGACGGTCTTCACCACGCGCCCGCGGAGTGCCTGCCCCAGGAGCCACGAGTTGGCGGAGAGGGAGCGGAAGCCGTCCTCGGTCACGTTCCACTCCGCGTCGAGGTCGAGCGCGACGAGATTGGCGCGCGCACCCACCTCGATCCGCGGCTCGTCGAGCCCGAACGCGCGCGCGGGGCCGGCTGACATGCGCTCGAGGAGCGTCTCGAGGGTGAGGACTCCCGGGATCACGAGATGCGTGTGCAGCGCCGCAAACGCCGTCTCGAGCCCCGTGACGCCGAACGGCGCCTCTTCGAACGGCACGTCCTTCTCCTGGCGGGCGTGCGGAGCGTGGTCGGTCGCCACGCACGTGATCGCGCCGCGCCGGAGAGCGTCACGCAGCGCGTCGCGGTCGCCCTCGCCGCGCAGCGGCGGGTTCATCTTCGTGTTCGTATCGAGGGAGCGGACGGCCTCGTCCGTGAGGACGAGGTGGTGCGGGGTGACCTCCCCCGTCGCCGCAACGCCGTTCGCGAGCGCGTGGTCGAGCGCAGCGACCGACTCGCGGGCGGACAGGTGCATGAGATGGACTGGCCGGCCCTCCGCGCCGGCCAGTGAGAGGTCCCGCTCGACCATCACGCTCTCCGCGCTCGACGGGTACGGGCCGATCCCGAGCTCCGCCGCGACGGAGCCTTCGTGCGCGTGACCTCCGCGCGACAGCGACGGTTCCTCGCAATGCAACGCGAGTTGGAGCTCCGTGAGCACGCTGTACTGCAGCGCACGCCGCATCAGCCCGGCGGAGACGACGGGCCGGCCGTCGTCCGTGAACGCTGCGGCCCCAGCCTCCGCGAGCTCCACCATCTCGGTCAGCTCGTCGCCCTGCTGACCCTTGCTGATCGCCGCCATGAAGCCGATTGGCACGACCGCCTCGTCGCGCGCGCCCTCGACGAGAGCTCCGAGAACCGCAGCCGAGTCGACGACCGGCTCCGTGTTGGGCATCGCGAGGATCGCGCAGTAACCGCCGGCCGCGGCAGCCTCCGTCCCCGACCGAAGCGTCTCCTCGTCCTCGCGCCCCGGCGTGCGCAGATGGACGTGCGGGTCGACGAAGGCGGGCGCGATCACCAGCGCGCCCGGCGCGCCGGGCTCGAGCGCCGAGATGACACCGTCCCTGACCGTGATCCTGAGCGCCTCGTCGATGCCCTGCGCGGAGGCCAGGACGCGGCCTTCGAGCACGAGCGAGTCGCTGCGGCCGTTCCGCCCGACGAGCATCAGGCCACCGCTCGCGCTCGCACGTGGTCGGGAACGGGCGCGACGGTCAGGACGTCGTAGAGCACCGCCATGCGGACGACGAGGCCGGCGCGCACCTGATCCGTGACGAGCGCGGCCGGCGAGTCCGCGACTCGCGGGTCGATCTCGACACCGCGGTTCATCGGACCGGGGTGCATGACGACCTGTCCCTTGCGGACGCGCTCGGGTGTGATCCCGTACAGGGCCGTGTACTCGCGCAGCGACGGGACGAAGGCCTCGCTCATGCGCTCCTGCTGCATCCGCAGCACGTAGATGACGTCGGCGCCTGCGATCGCGTCCACTTCATAGGAGACGTCGCAGCCGAGTGACTCGATGCCTCGCGGCACCAGCGTGGGCGGACCGACGACGGTGGCATGCGCGCCGACGAGCCCGAGTGCCTGCACGAGGGAGCGCGCCACCCGGGAGTGGAGGATGTCGCCGACGATTGCGACGTGCACGCCGTCGACCCGCCCGAGCGCTTGACGCATCGTGTGGAGGTCGAGCAGCGCCTGGGTGGGATGCTGGTGCTTTCCGTCGCCCGCGTTCACGACGTGCGCGTCGGTGAGCCGGGCGACGAGCTGCGGTGCGCCGATCGAGGGGTGTCTGACGACGATGACATCGGGCTCGTACGCGGCGAGCGTCAGCGCAGTGTCCTTCAGGGACTCGCCCTTGTCGACGGACGAGCCGGCCGAGCGGAGCGACATCGTGTCGGCCGAGAGGCGCTTCGCGGCGAGCTCGAAGCTCGCGAGCGTGCGCGTCGACGACTCGTAGAAGAGGTTCACGACCGTGCGACCGCGGAGCGTCGGCAGCTTCTTCACCTCCCGGTCCAGCGAGCCCGCGAGCGACTGAGCCGTGTCGAGCATGCGCTCCACGTCCCGCCGGTCGAGGTCGGCGACCGAGAGAAGATGCCGTCGCGGCGACGCGGGCGGTCGCGACTCGCTCATTGGGCAACCTTGGTTGCACCAGGAGCGTGGAGGGGTGTGAGGAACCGGGAGATTCCCCACGTTTTCCAAGAGAAGGGGGCACGCGGGGAAAACGGGGTTTCCCCTGCAACCACGAGCCGTAGGCGAGCGGTGCTCATGCGGCGTCCTCCCGCTCGTCCACGAGGAACACCCCGTCTCGCTCGTCGAGCTCGACGAGCTCGACCTGGATCCGCTCCTCACGCCCGGTCGGCAGGTTCTTGCCGACGAAGTCCGGCCTGATCGGCAGCTCGCGGTGTCCCCGGTCGACGAGCACGGCGAGCTGCACACGGGCGGGGCGCCCGAACTCGAGGAGCGCGTCGATCGCGGCTCGGATCGTGCGACCGGTGTAGAGGACGTCGTCCACGAGGACCACCGTCATCCCCTCGATCGGAAACGCGATGCTCGTCGCGCGGACGACGGGCTGCCGTCCCGGAGGTCGTGCCCCCTCGCGCACGTGGACGTCGTCACGGTGGAACGTGATGTCGAGCGCACCGACCGGCAGCGCCACGCCGCTTCGCTCCTCGACCAGCCTGCGCAGCCGGGAAGCGAGCGGCGCTCCGCGCGACTGGATCCCGACGAGCGCGACCTCGTCGAGCCCGGACGCGGCCTCGCCGTCGTTCCGCTCGATGATCTCGTGCGCGATGCGAGAGAGCGCCTTCTCGATCGCCTCGCCGTCGAGGAGGAGCCTCGCGGTGGCGTCTTCGGGGACGTGCGTCGACATCTCGCTCCTTTCCGGCCTCGCTGGACCGGTTTAAAGGTCCGGTCGACGCCCCGTGGATCGCACCGGACGAGCATCTCTACGGGCTCGTGGGGCGCTCGCTCGTGGACGGCGACGGCTTCACCATCGTCGGGGAGCCGGTGCCGTACTACAGCTTTCTGTACCCGCTGTTCGTCGGGCTCGCACAGCTGGGCACGTCGGCTGCGACCGGGCTGACGGTCGCGCAGGTTGGGCAAGCACTGGTCATGTCCGCGACCGCGATCCCCGCGTTCCTCTGGGCCCGTCCACTCGCCGGAGCGCGACTCGCGCTCTTCGCGGCGACGCTGACCGTCCTCATCCCCGGCCTCGCGTACAGCGCACTCCTGATGAGCGAGGCGCTGTACTACCCGGTCGCCGTCGTCGCGGTCTGGGCGCTCGCTGCCTGTCTCCGCGATCCGACCCTCGGCCGCCAGCTCCTCTTCGTCGCAGCACTCGGCGTCGCCGTCGCCACCCGGCTCCAGGCAGCAGGCTTCGTCGCGGCCCTCGTCGTCGCCCTCGCGACCCTTGCCGTCGCCGAGCGCTCGTTCGCGCCGTTCCGCCGCCTGCTTGCCTCCCTGATCGTGCTCGGAGCGGCGGGGACCGCCTGGCTCGTCTGGAGACTCGCGTCGGGCAGCGGGGAAGCACTGGGAGCATACGCCACGCTCACGGAGGCAGAGGAGTATTCGATCGCCGATCTCGCCCAGTCGATCGCGTGGCAGACGGGCGCCGTCGTAATCCTGACCGTCGGCGTCCCGCTGATCGCACTCGCGGTCCTCGCCTGGGAGACCCTCCGTGGTCGAGAGCACGACGCCGGGGTGCGTGCGCTCGTCGCCGCCGCGTTCGCCTACCTCGCGGTCACGGTCGTCGAGGTCGGCTTCTTCGCCTCCCGCTTCGTCGAGCACATCACCGAGCGCCAGTTGCTCTCGGTCGCGCCGCCGGTGTTCGTCGCCTTCGCCGTCTGGCTCGGCCGCGGAATGCCTCGTCCGCAGCCCCTCACGTCGCTCGTCGCGCTCGCCGTGGCTGCGTCGGCGCTCCTCCTCCCCGTCGAGCGCATCACGACGCGAGCTGCGGCGGCCGACGCGCTCTCGACGGTCCCGCTCGAGTACCTGCGCCGCGAGGTCTCGGAACCGACGTTCGAGACCGTGTACGCGCTCGCCGCTGCCGCCGTCCTCCTCTTCGCCGTGCTCGCGCCGCAGCGCGCGAGACCGATCGTCGCAGGCGTCGTCGCCGTAGGACTCGTGGCCGGATCGCTCGTCGCCTCTTACGAGATGCATCAGCGTTCGCAGTTCGACCGCTTCACGCTCTTCGCCGACACGTCCCCGAGCTGGATCGACGAGAGCGGCGCAAGCGGCGTCGCGTACCTGGAGACCGGCGACAGGATCTGGCCGTCCGTCTGGCACCACCTGTTCTGGAACCGGTCGATCACGGGCGTCCTGCGCCTACAGACCGCGGACTCGCCGGGCGTCGTGTCACAGCGAGTCGTGCGCCTACGCGCGGACGGCATGCTCGTGGACGGCAACGGGGACTCGGTAGACGCAGTGCAGCTGGTCGCGCCCTCGAACGTCCTCGTCGACGGCGAGCAGGTGGCCGCGATGGCACCGAGTACGGAGCCCGGGATGACCCTCTGGAATGTCGAGTCGCCCATCCGGGTCCGGCAGCGGGTGCGGGGCCTGCAGCCGAACGGCGACCTGTACGGCGGCTCGTCGGCGCGCATCGAGGTGTTCGGGTGCGGGCCGGGCGAGCTGCAGCTGACGCTCCTCGGCAAGCAGGGCGCCCCCACGTGGATCTGGCTGGACGGCAAGCTCCTGGCCACGCGCGCGATCCCACCCGAAACTGTGTGGAGACCCTCCGTTCCGGCGCCCGCCGATGCGGACGGATCGGGACGATGCGTCTACGAGCTCGAGTCCGATGGGCTCATCGGCTCGACCAGGATCGAGTTCGTCCGCTCGGCCTGACGCGTCCGAGCGCCCGACCGGACGAGCTCGGGCTGGCCTCGTTCCGGGAACGGGATCGTCACGAGGTCGAAGTCTCGAGGCACGACAGTCGCTGGGAAGAGCTGCGTCGCCTCCTCGACGACCTGGTGGCCGAAGTACCGCGTCGAGACGTGCGTGAGCGCCAGCAGCTTGACGCCCGCCTCGCGCGCGACCAGCGCAGCTTCGCCGGCGGTCGAGTGTCGCGTCTCGCGGGCGCGTGCGCGCTCGTCGGTCAGGAACGTCGCCTCGTGGACGAGAAGCTCGGCGCCCATCGCCGCCTCGACGACCGATGCAGCCGGCGCCGTGTCTCCCGCCAGCACGACGGTCCGCCCGGCACGCGCCTCGCCGAGGACGTCCTCCGGCCTGACCACGCTCCCGTCCTGCAGGGAGACTTCCTCGCCGCGTTGCAGCAGGCCGCGCTCCCGACTGTCCGGAACTCCCAGCCGGTTCGCCTCCTCGACGTCGAACCGCCCCGGCCGCTCGTGCTCGACGAGCCGATAGCCGATCGCGGCGACGTGGTGATCGACCGCGAAGGACTCGACGACGTAGCCGCCACGCTCGAGGCGCGCACCCGACTCGAGCTCGACGAGCTCGACGGGGTACGTGAGCCGCCCGAAGATCCTCCGGAGCGTGGCGAAGAGTTCCTCCAGCCCGCGTGGCCCGTAGATCGTCAGTGGGACCTCGCGGCTGCGGAGGGCGAACGTCTTCAGCATGCCCGGGAGCCCGAGGTAGTGGTCGGCGTGGTAGTGCGTCAGGAAGATCTCCTCGAGATCGACGAGCCCCAGATCGCTGCGCAGCAGCTGCCGCTGCGTCCCCTCGGCGCAGTCGACGAGCAATCGGTCCCCGCCGCGCCGCACGAGCGTTGCGCTCGGCGCGCGCTTCGCCGTCGGCATCGAGCCAGACGTCCCGAGGAAGACGACGTCCAGCTCCACGACGCCCGATTCTAGGGACGATCCGCCGTCGTCTGCGGTCGCAGTCCGAGCTATGTCGCCGGGAAGGCGAGATCGGTATAGACCATCTCGCCCCTGAACTTCCGTACCGCGGGGTCCCAGGGAAAGAAGATCGCGTTCCGCCACTCGAGACGCTCGCCCGTCGGCTCGTGCTCGAGCCAGCGAGCCTGGTGCGTCGCCGTGACGCGTGCCTCCTCGCACACGCCCTGCGGCCCGATCACGATGTAGTCGAGGTCGAAGTGGATGTCGGGGAACGCCGTCAAGAGCTCGGTGTAGAACCGCGCTGCGCCCTCGTGGCCCTCCCAGCGCGCGCCGGTCCCCATGACCTCGTAGACGCAGTCCTGGGTCAGCGTCGAAATCAGTCCCGGCAGGTCGCGGTTGTCCTCGGCTATCGAGTGCGTCTTCCAGAGCTCGCGGATCTCGGTGTACTCGTCGGCGTCCAGCGGCCGACGGAGGAGCTCGAGGATGCGCTCGGAGGCCACCGGCGCGTTCTACCACCCTCGCGGGGCGAGCGCGTCTTCTACGGCAGCAGGAGACGCTGACCCGGGACGATCTGGGAACCGCTCAGGCCGTTCGCCTGCTGGAGCTTCCACACCCCGGCTCGCGGGTCGCCACCGTACCGCTCCGACGCGATCGACCAGAGCGTCTCCCCCGCGTCGACGCGGTGGACTTGCGGCGTGCCACGCGCGCCAGTGTCGCGTGCGAGCACCGCCCAGACGAGGACGGAAACCAAGAGCACGATGACGATTCGGGCGAACACGTGTTCGCACTATGGCACGAACACACGTTCGTGTCAAGGAAAGGGGTCGCGCTGAAGCAGCGCGCGGCGCACCACGAGCGTCCTCCGCGTCCGGTTCGCCTCGGCGGCGAACTGCACTGTGACCTCCACACGGCGAGTCGCTCCGGAGGGTGGTCGGAGCGCGACGTTCAGGGACCGCAGCCCCGCCACCGCGACGGACCGGCAGCGGCGAGCCGTTTCGAGAGCGCGGGTCGAGCGCAGGCACACTCTGGCACGGGCGTCCTCACCGGCAGCCACGCGGGTCGTCACCGAGGTGACCCGGCCTCCGATCGCGACCTTCGCCCCCAGCACGTCGAGGCCGGGAGACCACGCGCGGAAGGCCCCCGCGCACTCGGAGGCTGCGATCGCAGCCTGGACCGCGGCCGCCGAGGGGCGCGCGGAGCCGTCGACGCGTGCAAGGCCCGCCTGGAATCCGGTCCGGAGCCCGTCGTCGCGGTAGCCGAAGAAGCTGAGCGAGGCCACGTCCGGATCGCACGCTGCCTGCCGGATCAGCTGGGCGTAGATCGCCGCCTGGGTCACCTCGTCGGTCACCGCGACGTTCTCCTTGCCGCGATACCCGCTCCGGCCGGACGTGTCCACCTGCCAGCCGACCTCGTCGAGGTGCAGGTCGAGCCCCTCGACCGTCGTTGGCTGTGCACTGCCGTGGAACGCGTCCCAGAGTGCCTGCTTGACGCGGTCGAGGTCGACGAATCCCGCGTTGGGCCACGCGTACCCGCGCTCGAGCGGGTCGGTCGCCTCGTTCGGATACGGATGGAAGCTGAAGCCGTCCATCAGTGGGAGCGTCCGCCCGCTCCTGCGATACCACGCCCCGAGCGCGCGGAGGAAGCGCACCGGTGACGTCGAGATGTTGTTCTTCGCAGCGGGACGGTCGTTGCCACGTGGCGAGAGACCGACGCCGATGATCGAGATGTCAGGATCGACGCCCTTGAGCACGTCGTATGCGGCGGCGAGATACGGGCCGAACGCCGGCGCCGACGCGTTCTGGCCGGACGCGTCGAACTGCGGGCGCCAGAAGGCGGGCTGGTTCGCCTCGTTGCCGATCACGAAGTGCTTGACCTCGGGATAGATGGACGCGAGGACGCCGACGTAGCCCGCGAACATCGATGGCGACGAGAGCCCCGCCTCGATCTCGCGTGGCGGGTACGGGTAGACGGCAAGGACGACACGCAGCCCCGCTGCCTGAGCGGCCGCGATCGCGCGGTCGAGCTGCGGCTTCTGCTGGATGACCACAGCCTCGCTCGGCACGAAGCGGACGCCGATGACGGTCTGCTCGAGTCCGAGCCCTACCATCTCCGCATAGACCGCCGCGCCGCCGTCGTCCAGGTGCTTCGCGGAGTCGTCGTTCGCGCCCACGTTCGCAGCGACGGCGACCGACGCCCCGCACAGGAGCGCCACAGCGAGTGCCGTTGCAGCAACGAGGATCCGCATCCCAGTCCACCCTTCGCGGGCCCCACTGCCCGCAGCGATTCGCGAGCCTAGAGGCGAGCGAGGAGTGCGTCAAGCAGATGCTGCGCGCCGAAGCGGACGGCATCGTCCGTGGGGAGACCGGTCTCCTCGGCCACCGAGGCGATCGCCGCGAGAGCCTCCTCGTCGTCTTCGACCCCGGCCGTGTTCAGGGCAACGCACGCGACCGTCGCCTTCCGGGCGGGGAGCGCGATCCGCTCGTGCAGCTCGACGAGCTCGGGGAGAGGCGGAATCGCATGACCGGGCGAGCCCTCGATCTCCGTCGCCCCCGCCGAGTGACACAGGACGAGGAGGTGGGGGGCCGCACCGTGGACGAGCCCGAGCGTCACACCCGAGTACATCGGGTGGACGAGCGAGCCCTGGCCCTCGACGAAGAGGATCTCTCCCCCACGTCGCGCGCCCTCGACGACCAGCTGCTCGGCGGCGCCCGCGAGGAAGTCGGCGACAACGGCGTCGACGGCGATGCCCCACCCCGCGATCGCGATCCCCGTCTGCCCCGTGGGAACGAAGACTGAAGCGAGCCCGCGTCCGCGCGCCTCTCGGTCGAGCTCGACCGCGACCGTCTTCTTTCCGATCGCGCAGTCCGAGCCGACCGTGAGGACGATGGCTGCGTCGATCTCGAGGTTCGCGCCAGTCGGTACGCTCAGCCCCTCCGGCGGCTTGCGGAGGTCGCGCAGCTCGACGCCGCGCTCGAGGGCGAGTTCGGTCAGCTCCGGGTCCTCCGAGACGAACTCGTGCAGGCCGCTCTCGACGTCGAGGCCCGCTGCGATGCACTGCTTCAGCAGCTCGCGCCAGGCCGGCGGGAACCGCCCGCCCTGCGTGGCGACCCCGACCACTGCGACCGTCGGTTCGTACGGCAGCGCGTCCTCGACCGCCCCGACGATCGGAATGCCCTCGTGGATCGCTCCGGGCCGCTTCGAGTCGAGGATCGCGACCACCGGGTCCGGCCCGTAGCGCACGATGCCGCGCATCGTCTTGCCGTAGTGCGCGTCGTCGGAGAAGCCTTCGCCCAGGATGAGGATGCGTCGCGCCGCCATGTGGGGAATCTAGTGTCGACCGCGACGAGGACGAGCGCCTCACGCACGCGCGGACACGCCGAGGCCGGGCGCCAGCGAGGGCGTCTGGACGCCGTCGACGAGCTCGACGCCGGGCCAGGGATCCTCGCGCAGGAGCAGGTTGCCGTCGAGATCCACGTGATCGCAGAGCGGCGCGACGCAGCAGCCGGCCGCGATCCCGAGCCCGGACTCGAGCATGCAGCCGAGCATCACCCCCATGCGGAGCGCCCGTGCGGCGTGTGCGATCCGGATCGCCTCGCGGATACCTCCCGACTTCGCGAGCTTGATGTTGACCCCGTGGGCGATCTCGGCGCATCTCGCCACGTCGGCGAGCGTGCGGCAGTCCTCGTCGACGTAGATCGGGATCGGCGAGCGCGCCCGGAGCTCGTGTCCATCGTCGTTGCCGGCCTTCAGCGGCTGCTCGCAGTACTCGACGCCGAGCTCCGCGAGCTGCGGGAGCGCGTCGAGCGCCTCCTCCAGCGTCCACCATTCGTTGACGTCGACCATCAGCGGGAGGTCGGTGGCTGCTCGCACGGATCGCACGCGCTCCACGTCGAGCCCGTCTCCTCCCCCGAGCTTGAGCTTCAGCCGCCGAAACGACAGCGCGGCCTTCTCGGCCCGACGCGCCATGTCGTCGGGATCCCCGAGCCAGATGGTCCACGAGGTCGGCGGGCCGAAGCGTGGTAGCCCGAGCAGTCGGTGGACGGGAGTGTCCAGCAGCTTCCCCTGGAGGTCATGCAGCGCCGCGTCGAGCGCCGCTTTCGCCGCCTGCT
>JAJTCQ010000002.1 GCA_021323315.1 Gaiellaceae bacterium
GAACTCGTTCATGATCTCCGTCTCGCTCGGCCTCCAGTACGGCGTGCCGCTCGAGGTGTACGTCTCGAAGTTCAGCCACATGCGCTTCGAGCCGTCGGGGATGACGAACGACGCCGACATCCGCGTGGCGAAGTCGATAGTCGACTACATCTTCCGCTGGATGGGCAAGAAGTTCCTCTCGGCCGAGCAGCAGGAGGAGGCGGGGATCCTGACGCCGGAGGTGAAGGCGCGCCTGGCAGCCGCCTACGCGGATGCAGGCACGGACGCGGCGGCCGCCGCAGCGGTGCTCGAGCCGGTCGCGCCGGGCCAGACGGCGCTCTTCAATCAGTGGGAAGACGCGCAGGAGTGCGCCCGCTGCGGTGGACGCATGGTGCGCACCGGCAGCTGCTACACGTGCCGCGACTGCGGAACCAACACCGGCTGCAGCTAGGCACCGCTCCATCTATCAGCAAGAGAGCCGCGGAGACGCGGCTCTCTTCTTGCGCCACGCGACACCGCGCCGCTCAGATCGCGCACGGAGTCTCTGCGAGCAACGTGCCCCGATTCGAACATGGAAGACCGCGGTACGACTCGTGCCAGCGATCAGTCGAAGCCGAACAGCGGCGGGAGGATGACCACGACCGCGGTCGCCCACAGCGCGAAGACCGGCAGGTATGCCGTCTGCCAGCGCTCGAGCTGGTGGAACCTCACGCGACCCCTGAGAAACCGGCCGGACAACCACGCGGCCCCGACCAGGTTCACGAGCAGGACGAGGTTGAGCCCGACCGCCGCCGTCCGGTTCGGCGTGAACCCGAGGTCGCCTATCCGAGCGATCATCGCCCCGAGCACCATGAGGTCCAGCAGGAGCGCGCTCGCGACCGCGATCAGCTGGATCCAATCCATCCACTGGGGCGACGCGGACGGCTCCCGTGCAGACATGCCGTACAGCACGAGTGCAAGGACGACCACCAGGAGAGCGTCGAAGATGCTGACGAGGTCCCGGTCGAAGGCGTCGCCGCGCCCGGTCACGGCGTAGACGACGGCGGAACAGACCAGCATCACGGCGAACAACGGCGTGAAGAGCATCGTGAGGACCGGCGCCATGTTCTCGACCACGCGCTGCTTCGACTCGACGAGCCACGCGGCAACGACGACGGCACCCGCCGCTCCCGACGGCAGCACCCATTCGGCGACCTTGTCGACGTCGACCCCGGTCGGCTCGAGGATCCCTGCGGTCAACCCCATGAGCACGCCGCCCCCGAGCGCGATCAGCACGTAGTAGATGAACCACTCGCCCGTGAAGCGGACGTAGTCCATGCGCTGCTGGTGCGATCGGATCGTGCCGCCCATGTACGGGTACCCGATCACGAACCACAGCACGACCGGAAGATGGAGCGCGACGAGCTGCTCCGTCGACGAGTCCGCGTCGTACGGGTAGAGATTGATCACCAACGCCAGGAGGACGAACGGCGTCGCCATCAGTACCCAGGCCCGGACGTCGAGCTGCCGTCCGCGGGCGAAGTACGCGGCCAGGAACGGCAGTACGAAGAGACCGAGGTTCCGCGCAAACCAGGCCGGCTCCTCGTCCGGGAAACCGGCCGCGAGCCGGGCGACCTGAATCGCCACGGCGGCCGCTGCAGCGAAGACGAACGCCTCGACCCAGGCGCTCGCGGCGTGCGTCGTACCGTCGTCGCCCGCCAGCACCAGCTGCTTCCACAGTCGGCCGCTGTGCTCGCGTGCGAACTCCCGTGAGATCGCGTCGAAATCGCCCATCCGCTTCACGGCGACCAGGAACCCCTCGTCGGCAGTGAGGCCGGCCTCCGTCAGGTCGGCGATCTGGTGGCGGAGATGGTCCTCGAGCTCGTCGACGTCATGGCCGTTCACCGCGGGAGCGCTGGCGACGTACGCCCGCCACTCTGCGATCTGCGACTCGAGGCTCTCCATGCTCACGCCTTCCCGGCCGCCGCCTGCAGGCCACCCGAGCCCGGCCAGACGTCGTTCAGCGCACTCGTGACGGCAACCCACTGCCGCTGCTGGTCGGCGAGTGCCTCTCGACCCTCGTCGGTGATCATGTAGTACTGGCGCCGACGGCCTTCCGGGGGTGTGCGCCACTCGGTCGTGACGTAACCGAGCCGACGAAGCCGATGGAGCAGCGGGTAGAGCATCCCGTCGGTCCACTGGAGCTCGCCCGCGGAGAGCGCACGCACGCGCTTGAGGATGGCGTAGCCGTAGCTCTCCCCGTCGGCCAGGATCGCGAGCACCAGCGGTGTGGCCGAGGCCGCGACTAGGTCCTTGTCGATGTGCACTCCGGCTCCATAGCTCGATGTGCCATGCATAGAAGCACAAGGTACCTCGACCCGCAACTGCTCGACGAGTGCTCAGGCGTCGCCTTGTCTGATGACGGAAGATCTGCGGGGAGTCACGGTAGACGAGAGGAGGCCACATAGGGCAAGGTGGTCGTCGACATGAGCATGTCCCTCGACGGCTTCATCGCTGCGCCCGACGACAATCCGAACCAAGGGCTCGGCGAGGACGGGATGAGGCTCCACAACTGGGCGTTCGACGATCCCTCGGTGTTCGAGGAGGTGTTCGGCAACTTGGTCGAGGAGACCGGCGCCGTGGTCATGGGCCGCCGGAGCTACGACAATTCGATCGAGGCGTGGAGCGCAAGGGCCCTCTCGGCGAGGTTCCGTGCTTCGTCGTCACGCACCGGTCGTTCGCGCCGCCGGATCCGGTCTTCACCGTCGTGACCGACGGGATCGAGAACGCGCTTGCGCTGGCACGGGAAGCCGCCGCCGACAAGCGGATCGGGCTCATGGGCGCCAACATCGATCGGCAGTTCCTCGCCGCGGGGCTCGTCGACGAGATCAGGATCCACCTGGTGGATGTCCTGCTCGGAGGCGGCCGTCGGCTGTTCGAAGAGTTCCCGCGGTGAATCGAGCTGGAACGGGCCGGGCTAAGCCAGACGGGCGGCGTGACGCATCTCGAGTACCGCGTCCTCCGGTAGTGCGGTTAGCTCACTCACGGTGGGCCGGCCTGTAGACGAGGATGTGGATTCCGTCGCCGACGGTCTTCGCCTCGACGAGCTGCAGGCGCTTCGTGCTGCTGGTCTGGGCGAACAGGCGCTTCCCCGCGCCGACGATGATCGGATAGACCATGAGCCGCAGCTCGTCGACGAGCTCGTGCTCGATCAACGTTTGCGCGAGCTGTGGACTGCCGTGAACGACGATGTCGCCGGCGTACTGCGTCTTGAGCTTTCCGACCTCCTCGATCACGTCCCCCGCCAGCACGGTCGTGTTGCTCCACCCGGGATCCTCCAGCGTGGAGGACACGACGTACTTGGGCATCGTGTTGAACTTGTCCGCGAACGCGCCTTCGACCTGCGGCCAGACGGGTGCGAACCCGTCGTAGGTCACGCGACCGAGCAGAAGCGCGTCCGACGCCATCGTCTCGTGGATCTTGAACTCGTCGCCCTCCTGCCCCCGCCGGAAGTCGTCGATCCAGCCGACACGCGCAAAGTGCTCGGTTCCGCTCGGTGCCTCGACGACACCGTCGACGGAGATGTACTCGGTTACGACGATTCTTCCCATCTGATCCTCCTCGACTTCATTCCATGTGATCCGCCCGAGAATGACTACCGGGCGATGCGGAAATCATCGCCGCGACCTCGCTCCAGCTGGCTGGTGTTCGAGACCCGGCGGCTGATCAGAGCAGTAGGATGATTCCGGGCCCGAGAGGGTAGAGCCCGAGTGAACCGGGGACTCGCAGGGCCGGTCTCGTCGAATTCGAGCAGCCGTCGAGTGGAGCGGACAGGTCGGAGGTCGTGATGAGCAAGAGTGCCGACAAGCCGAAGAAGCAGCAGAAGCAGAAGCCGCAGAAGACGCTCAAGGAGCGCCGCAACGAGAAGCGCGCGGCCAAGAAGCTCGGCCCGGGACATCATGGCTGAGCTTGTCCTCTTCCACCACGCACTGGGTCAGACGCAAGGCCTCGCGACGTTCGCCGACGAGCTGCGGGCGGCGGGCAACACCGTCCGCACCCCTGATCTCTTCGAGGGCCGCACGTTCGGCTCGATCGAGGAGGGCGTCGGGTACGCGCAGGAGGTCGGCTTCGACGAGATCATCGCGCGCGGCGAGCGCGCCGCGAGCGGACTTCCCGACGAGCTCGTCTACGCCGGATTCTCGCTCGGGGTCGTCCCCGCGCAGAAGCTCGCCCAGACTCGACCCGGCGCGCAAGGAGCGCTGTTCTTCTACTCCTGCCTGCCCGTGTCCGAGTTCGGGTCGTGGCCCGAGGACCTCCCCGTGCAGATCCACGGGATGGACGCTGACCCGATCTTCATGGACGAGGGTGACGTGGACGCCGCCCGGGAGCTCGTGGAGTCGACCGAGAACGCCGAGCTGTTCCTGTACCCGGGCTCGGACCACTACTTCGCCGACTCGAGCCTGCCGTCCTACGACGCGGACGCGACGGCCTTGCTCACCCGTCGCGTCGTCGAGTTCCTCCGGTCTCGCTGACGTCAGGACGGCCCGACGGCAGCGACGTCGACGTTGACCGCTGCAGCGAGGCGATGTCCAGACGCTCCGCCGCGTCGAGCGCCTTCTCCGTCTTCCCGCGCGTGTTCCGCCCGAGTGCTCCGCTCACGATCCAGCGGCGCGCGAGCCGGGCGAGTGGTAGGCGAAGGCCCGAAACGTCGGGCGTTCGGCGCGGCTTGAGGTAGAGCTCGAGTGCCAGCTTCCGGAGGAGCGCGGGATCGGGTGGCGCGCCTGTCTCCTTTTCGAACCGGTGAGCGAGCAGCGCGGCAATCGCGCGCAGCTCGCGGACGCCGTTGCGAACCGTTACACCGAGTGACACCGTGGACGAGGCGACCAGTACCCAGGGAACGCGGGTGAATCGCGCGCCCCGAAACGCGATCCTGACGAGCGGCGTCGCGATGCCGACGAATCGCTGAATCCCATCGGTCATCTCCTCGGTGTCCTCGTGATCGGACAGCAGTCGCTTCGCCTCGGCCGCGTTCGTGACGCGGAGATCCGACGAGAGCAGACGCTCGAACGCCTGGTGGACGACGTCCCCCGCCGCGCGCTCCACCGCGCGCGGAATGGCGAGCGGAGAGACGGCGTCCTGCTCGGCCTGTGTCTCGGGCATGACCCCAGGATGCCCCGCCGACGACTTCCTCACACGTGCTTGCGAGCCTCGTCGAGCTCTGGCCTCAAACAACCGAGTAGCGGGCGGCGACGAAGTCGCGGTTCCTGCCGGCCTCCTCGAGCCGCAGCTGGACCCTCCGGGGAAGAAGCGGCGCTCCCGCGCCGAGCGTCACCGGCGCGACGTAGACGATCACCTCGTCGAGGAGGCCGGCGTCCGCGAACTGGCCGACGAGGTCGCCCCCGCCGACCAGCCAGACGTTCCTCCCGCCCGCCGCCTCGACCATGGCCGCGTGCACGGGCGCGACGTCGCCCTGCACGAACTCGATCTGCGCATTCGGGACGACCTGGAGCCGGCGGCTCGTGAAGACCCAGCACGGAAGGTCGTACGGCCACTTCCACTGCGACTCGTCCTTATCGGCGAACTCGTGCCGGATCACCCACTCGTACGTCGACGAGCCCATCGCGAGCGCACCGACGCCGGCGATGAACTCCGCGTAGTTCAGGAGACCTTCGTGATCCTGGTCGCGGGTGAAGAGCCAGTCGAGGGAGTGATTCGGATCGGCGATGAAGCCGTCGAGGGTCGTGGCGGTGTAGTACTGGGTGAGGCTCACTCCTCCACGCCCTTCTTCCGGAGCGCCGCCTGGATGCGCGCGTCGATCTCGGCGCCGAGCGTCTCGAAGCGAGACGCGATGTCGTCGACGGCCGACGCATCGCCGCCTCCACCCTTGCGCGCGAGCTTTTCCTCGAGCGAGCGGAGAACGCTCTCCTGGATCCCGGCAGTGAGTCGCGCGCCGAAGTCCTCGAAGCGCCGCGAGACGTCCTGTGCGAGCTCGTCGCCCGGGCCTGGCGCGGGCCGCTCCGGTGCAGGCACAGCGACGTCGCCCGATTCCTCCGCCCGCGGAGACTCCTCGCGCTCGAGATCGTCGATGGCAATCTCGGACACGCGCTCCGGCTCGTCGATCCCGCGCAGGTGGCGCTGGCCGACCGGGAACACCGATACGCCGTCGGGCAACCCGGAGCCGACGAGCGCGCGCGTCGTCTCCGAGAGGAGGATCTGCCCGCCGCGGCCTACGGTGCAGATGCGTGCAGCGCGGACGACGTCCAGCCCGACGTAGCCCTCCTCGTGGATCGCCGGCTCGCCCGTGTGCAGCCCCATCCGCACGCGCACGTCCACCTCGCCGGGCCACACCTCGGTCGCGTGGGCGCGCTGAGCCTCGACCGCGGCGGTCACGGCCTCGCGTGCGCGCGGGAACGCGAAGAAGAACGCGTCGCCCTGCGTGTCGATCTCGATCCCGTCGCGCTCGGTGAACGCCTCTCGGATGATGCGTCGGTGTGACGTCAGGACGTCGCGGTAGCCGTCACCCAGGCGTTTGAGGAGCTCCGTCGAGTCCTCGATGTCGGTGAACATGAACGTGACCGTTCCGCCGGGTAGCTCGGGCACGCCACGATCGTACGCGCACGAAGTAGCGTGGACGCGGTGATCACCCTTCGCCCGCTCGACGGCGGAAATCGCGACGCCGTTCTCGCGCTGCGGGTGTCTTCCGAGCAGCTCGCGTTCGTCTCGAGCGTCGAGGACTCGCTCCGCGAGGCCGAAGAGGAGCCTGGTGGCCGCGCGATGCAGTGGGCCCTGTACGACGGTGAGATCCCCGTCGGGTTCGTGTTGATCTCGGACAACGTCGAAGGGCCTGGGTACATCGCGCAGTACCTCTGGAAGCTCTCGTCGACGAGAGCTATCAGCGGCGCGGGCACGGCACTGCCGCCCTCGACCTTGTCGCCGAGTACTTCCGTGGACGGCCGGGCGTCGAGGTGATGTGGACGAGCGCAGGCCAGGGCGAGGGCAGCCCGATCCCGTTCTACCAGCGCTACGGCTTCGAGCGGACGGGCGACATCGTGTTCGACGGAGAGGTCCTGCTCCGCCTGCGCATCTAGCGGACGCAGAAGCCGGTGCCGGCCGTGTCCGCGCAGAGCAGCCCGCGCAGCGTGACCCCGTCCTCGTCGAGGACGACCAGGCGCGGCTCGTCTCGGCCGTCGAGGAGCGCCAGGGCGTCGCGCATGGGAGTCCCGGGCGTCGTCGAGAGGGGCTGGACATCTGCGAAGCGACGCGCGGGCTCGTCGGCGGCGGCGGTGCCTGGCAGGGCGTCCCGCTCGATCGCGCCTCGGAACACGCCGTCCTCGACGAGCAGCACCGTTCGCACGGTCCCCTTCGCGAAGACCCCTCGCACGTCGCCGACGAGCGCGCTCGCGGGGAGCGTCTTCGGGTTCGCGATCATCACCTCGCCGACGAGCATGCCCGCCGCCTGCTCCCGCGTGAGGGTGCCGTCCACACGACCATGGTACGCGCGCCGCTAGCGTCCGGCTCGATGGCGGACCTCGACCAGCTCTTCGAGAACAACCGTGCCTGGGCGGCGGAGATGCTCGCCCGGGACGGCGACTTCTTCGTCGATCTCGCCAGGCACCAATCACCGGAGTACCTCTGGATCGGCTGCTCCGACAGCCGCGTGCCCGCGAACCAGATCGTCGGCCTCGCGCCAGGTGAGGTCTTCGTGCATCGCAACGTCGCCAACGTCGTCGTGCACACGGATCTCAACTGCCTGTCGGTGCTCCAGTACGCGGTCGACGTCCTTGGCGTGCGACAGGTGATCGTGTGCGGCCATTACGGCTGTGGCGGCGTTCGCGCTGCGCTCGACGGCTCGCGGCACGGGCTCGTCGACAACTGGCTCAGACACGTGATGGACGTCGGAGAAGCACACGCCGCGGAACTCGAGCCGCTCCCCGACGAGCAGCGATTGGACCGGCTGTGCGAGCTGAACGTCGGCGCGCAAATGCTCAACGTGTGCGAGACGACGATCGTCGAGGACGCCTGGGCGCGGGGCCAGGAGCTCACGGTGCACGGCCTGATCTACGGGATCGAAGACGGGCTCCTGCGAGATCTGGCGGTGAGCGTGGACTCTCGCGAGCGGAGAGCGGAGATCACCCCGGCGGCGGTGGCGCGCCCCGGGACTTGAGCGCGAGCACGCGGATCGCCGCCTCGCGCACGCGAGCCCGAAGCTCGGGCGAGCGGCTCGCTGCTGCGAGCACGTGCTCGTAGACCGGCGCGTACGAACCTCGACCGGTCAAGAGCAGGAGATCGGCGCCGGCGCGAAGCGCGCGCTCCGACACTTTCGTGATGCTCCCCGTCGCCAGCGACGCCTGCGCCTCCAGTGAGTCGGTCACGACGACGCCTCTGAATCCCAGCTCGTCGCGCAACAAGCCCTCGACGATCGGCCGGGACTGCGACGCGATGCGCGTACGGTCGAGAGCGGGATAGCGGGCATGGCCCACCATGACGAGCGGGACGCCGGCGCCGATCGCGGCCCTGAACGGCGGCAGGTCGACGGCGTCGAGCGCGGCGCGGGACCTTCCGATCGTGACGATCGCGTCGTCGGTGTTGGTCGGCGCGCCGCCGAGGCCCGGGAAGTGCTTCGCCGTAGGTGCGACGCCGCCCGACCGCCAGCCTCGCACCGCGGCACGAACGGCGTCGCTCGCCGCGTCCGGGTCTCGTGTGAACGATCGGCCGGCGAGCGCTGCACCACGCACGCTGGGCACGTCGGCGACCGGCGCGAACGTGACCGTTATCCCCGCCGCCCGGAGCGCACGCGCCGCGGCAGCTGCGGCGGAGCGCACGGTGCCTCGGGCGAGCTGCGCGGGCTGCTCGGCGCGCGGACCTGCCCACGGCAGCCGCCGCACCCTCCCGCCCTCCTGGTCGACAGCGACGATGGGCCTTCCCCCGTAGCGGCGCAGGTCACGCGTGAGCGAGCGCAGCTGCTCCGGCCCGCTGATGTTGCCGCCGAACAGGATCACTCCGGCGACACGCCGCTCCGCGAGGGCTTCGCTCACGTAGTCCGGCACCGTCGTGCCCGAGAAGCTCAGCACGATCGCCTGACCGACCTGCTGCTCGAGCGTCAGGCCGTCGACCGCGCCCGACGCTCCACGCACCGCCTCGCCCTTCTGGACACCCACGACCCCGAGAACGAGGACGACGAGGAGCGCGCGGGCGATCACCGCGCCTAGCCGAAGCGCTGCTGGAAGAATCGGCCGACGGGCCAGGCGGCGCCGTCGGCCGCGTTCGAGATCACCGTCGCCGTGACGTCCTCGCGCGGATTGTGGAGCGAGCTGAACGAGACGCCGGCGTCGTAGCCCAACAGGATCACCGAGTCGGTCGTCGGATGGAGCCAGAACCCGAGGCCGTAGCGCTTTCCGGAGTCGGGCACGTCGCTGCGCGGCCGCGTCATCTCCTGCACCCAGGTCTCCGACACGATGCGGCCCGCGAGAAGCGAGACC
This sequence comes from Gaiellaceae bacterium, assembly GCA_021323315.1. Taxonomy (GTDB): domain Bacteria; phylum Actinomycetota; class Thermoleophilia; order Gaiellales; family Gaiellaceae; genus GMQP-bins7. The sequence goes on from JAJTCQ010000002.1 coordinate 9,438, forward strand.
CAGAACCTCCGCATGTCTGCGGCTGTCGTGTAGGCACCGCCGTCCCCGGTTCCGCGCACTGGGAGGTGGAACACGTTCGTGCGCAGGCCGTCCGCCTGGAGATAGCCGACCGCCGCACCCATCGGCAGCTCGTCGGAGCGGAGGAACTCGGTGTCGACCATGCCGGCCGGCTCGCAGACGCGGCTGGCGACGAGCTCGCGAAACGGCACTCCGCCCGCGCGCTCGGCGATCAGCGCGAGCACGACATAACCGCCGTTGCAGTACGAGAACCGCTCACCAGGCGGGAATTTGGTCGGGTACCCGCCGAGCACCGCGAGGTAATCCTCCGTGTCGGCGAGCCGGTGCACGGGCACCGGTAGGAGGTAATCGGTGATCTCGCCGGCAAGGTCCTCGTCGAAGTAGTCGCCTATCCCCGAGCGGTGCGCGAGGAGCTGCTCGACCGTGACCGCATGGTCGACCAGAGGCAGATCGTCGCCGAGCACCGAGCGCGCGGTGGTCGCCAGGTCGAGCGTCCCGTCCTCGACGAGGCTCATCACGGCCAGCGCGGTCATCCCCTTCACGCCGCTCGCGATCGCGAAGCGCGTGTCGGCGGTGTTCGGGATCTCCCAGCGCCGGTCGGCGAAGCCGTAGGTTTTCTCGAAGACGACCTCGTCGCCCCGATCGACGCGCACGATCCCGGAAAGCGCCGACTCGGCGGCGAGGGCGTCGATCGTCTCGGCGAGCTCGGTCATGCTCGGACGCTAGATGATCTGGCAGGATGCGCGGCATGGTCCCCGAGGCGCCGCTCGAGCAGACCGAGCACGGGCTCGTCCCTCAGAAGGACGGCTGGTACGTCCTCAACGCGCGCGATTCGCGTTGGTATTACGCCGAAGGCCGAGGCGCCTTCTGCGACTTCGAGGGTGATCAGGATTTCCCTCAGCTCGGGATCAACGTGCAGGTCCTCTGGCCTGGCGACCCGATGGCGATGTACCACTGGGAGGCAGACCAGGAGGACTTTCTCATAGTCGACGGCGAGGCGCTGCTCATCGTCGAAGGCGAGGAGCGCCCGCTTCGGCAGTGGGACTTCTTCCATTGCCCGACGAAGACCAAGCACACGATCCTCGGATCCGGTACAAGCCCGTGCGTGATCGTCGCCGTCGGTGGACGCGCGCATGACGGATCCCCCGACTGGGGCGCATACACCGTTGACGAGGTCGCGCTCCGCCACGAAGCCGGCGTCCAGAAGGAGACGGCCGTGGCCGACGAGGCGTACGCTCCGATCTGGGAGAAACGCGGCAAGCGAGAGAGCGCCGCATACCGGGAGGGCTGGCTTCCGGACCTGAGCTAGCTCGACAACTTGTCGCTCTGCCGACGCGATGCGAACATATGTTCGTGACGGCCGCGACCATCCTGCACGCCGACCTCGACGCGTTCTTCGCCTCGGTCGAGCAGCGAGACGACCGAGCGCTTCGCGGCAAGCCCGTGCTCGTCGGCGGCGGCGTCGTGCTGGCGGCGAGCTACGAGGCGAAGGCGTACGGGATCGAGACCGCCATGGGCGGCCGGCAGGCACGGCGGTTGTGCCCGCACGCGATCGTCGTCCCACCGCGGATGTCCGCGTACTCGGACGCGAGCAAGGCCGTTTTCGAGCTCTTCGAGGACGCGACGCCGCTGGTCGAAGGGCTCTCGATCGACGAGGCCTTCCTGGACGTCCGTGGGCTCGAGCGGCTCGCAGGAGCTCCGGTCGACATTGCAGTCCAGCTGCGACGCCGTGTCCTCGACGAGGTCGGGCTCCCGATCACGGTCGGCGTCGCGCGCACGAAGTTCCTCGCGAAGGTCGCGAGTGCCGTCGCGAAGCCGAACGGACTGCTCTGCGTCGATCCCGACGAGGAGCTCGCGTTCCTCCATCCGCTGCCTGTCGAGCGGCTCTGGGGCGTCGGGCGCGTCACGGCAGCGAAGCTGCACGCTCGGGGGCTGCGGACGGTCGGCCAGGTCGCCGCTCTCGACGAGTCCCTGCTCGTCCACCTTCTCGGCGGGGCGTCCGGGCGCCACCTGCACGCGCTCGCACACAACCGCGACCCCCGCCGTGTCCAGACCGGCCGGCGGCGGCGCTCGATCGGGTCACAACGGGCCATGGGGCGGCGGCCGAAGTCGTTCGAGGAGATCGACTCGTCGGTCATCGCCATCGTCGACCGTGTCGCCCGGCGACTGCGAACCGGCCGCAGACGGTGCCGTACGGTCGTTCTCCGGCTCCGCTTCGACGACTTCACGCGTGCGACCAGGTCGCTGACCCTGTCGCGACCGACTGATCAGTCACAGGAGATCCTTGCTGCGGCTCGGAGCCTCCTCGCGGCCGCGGCACCCTTGATCGAGACGCGGGGGATCACGCTCGTGGGGATCTCGCTGACGAATCTCGAGGACGCGGATCCGGTTCAGCTGACGCTCACCGAGGACTGGAGACCGCACGCCCTCGACGCCGCGCTCGACCGGGTGAAGGACCGCTACGGCTCGGCCGCGATCACGCGCGCGGTGCTCGTCGGTCGCGACCAGGGCATCTCGATCCCGCTCCTCGCCGACTAGGGAGTCTCCGCCTGCGCACTCGAGGGGTCCGCAGGCTCCTTCCGCACCTCCTGCAGCACCCAGGTGTTGCCGTCCGGGTCGGCGAAGTCGGCGAAGGACGCGTACGCCCCGTGGTCCGGGTCGGCACCCGGCCGCCACTCGCCCGCCTCGCGGTCGAAGTGCCGCACGTCGCCGACCTCCACGCCGCGCCCGACGAGCTCCTCCCGCGCCGCCTCGATGTCCCAGACGACCAGATGCGTGCCTCGATAGGAGCCGGGCTCCGCGTCGGTGATGCCGATGCCGACCGTGATCGAGCAGGCCGAGCCGGGCGGCGTCATCTGCACGACCCGGAAGGTCTCGCTCGGCTGATGGTCGACGTCGAGCGCGAAGCCCAGCTTCTCGGTGTAGAACGCCTTCGCCCGATCGACGTCCGAGACCGGGATGAGCACGAGCTCGAGCTTCAGGTCACTCACCGTCGCCTCCCTGCCCACGTGGCTGGATCTGCTGGACCGCCCACTCGTTGCCGTCCGGATCCGCGAAGAACACGAACGAGCCCCACGGGAAGTCCTGCACGTCGCTGACATCCACGCCGCGCTCGGCCAGCTCGGCGTGCGCTGCCTCGATGTCCGCGACGACCATCTGCATCCCCTGGACCGAGCCCGGTTCCGCATCCGTCACTCCCTTGCCGATCGTGATGGAGCAGGCCGATCCTCGCGGCGTCAGCTGCACGAACCGGACCTCCTCGCTCACGGCGTGGTCGTGGTCGGCGACGAACCCGACCCGATCGACGTAGAACGCCTTCGCGCGATCGACGTCGGACACGGGAATCGCGACGAGCTCGAGCTTCCAATCCATCGTTTCCTCCGTTTCTCTCTGGGATCGCTAGAGCGGTGGAATATTCTGGTTACGCCGGAGCACGTTGCCCGGGTCGAAGCGTGTCTTGAGCGCCTGAAGCCGGTCGAATGCAGCACCTCCGAACGCGGCGCCCACGCGCTCGAGCGGCTCGTCGGCCTGCATGTAGTTCGCGTAGCCGCCGCCGAGTGACCACGGTTCGATCGCCCGCGCAGTCGCGCGCGCCCACGCGACGTGCTCCTCGTCAGCACTCGCGGTCGTCCAGACCGCCATCGCGCTGACGTTGAACGCCGCACGACGGAACGCAAGCGCCGAGAAGTCACCGTCGACGTCTTTCGGCGCGCCGTGCAACGACTCGATCAGGATGTGCGAGAGCGGCCGCCCGAACTCGCGGACACACCGGATCAGCTCGTCGATCAGCTCGTCCGAGAGCTCGGACACGAAGTGGCCCTTCCAGTAGTGCCGGTTCTCTCCGTAGGGGGAGTCGAACAGAAGCTGCTGCTCGAGGAACGTCTGCTCGCACACTGCGTCCGAGACCAATCCTGGCGCCGACTGGAGAGTTTCCAGCACCTCGCGGGTCCGGTCCGACGGGCCCGTGAAGGAGGGCGCAACCAAGAGCGCCGCCGTCAGGGACTCGTCCACACCCACCACGGCCTGGCAGCTGAGCTCCCGCGAAGAGCGAGCGACGAGATCTCGGAAGCGCCGCAGGACATCGGCGACGCCGCGTCCTCGATACTCGAGCCGTCCCCCGACCACCCGATCGAGCGGATGAAGGCGGAACTCCAGCCACGTCGCCACTCCGAAGTTTCCGCCTCCGCCGCGGAGCGCCCAGAGCAGCTCGGCGTTCTCGCCGGCGCCTGCACGGACGACGGAGCCGCCGGGAGTGACGAGCTCGGCACCAACCAGGTTGTCGCACGTCAGTCCGTGCTGGCTCGTCAGGTGCCCGATACCACCGCCGAGCGTGAGCCCGCAGACGCCGGTCGAGCCGACGACCCCACCCGGCGTGACCAGGCCGAACGCCTGCGTCGCCCGGTCGAAGTCGAGCCAGGTCGCGCCGCCACTCGCACGCGCAGTGCCGACAGCTGGGTCGACATGGACACGCCGCATGTCCGAGAGGTCGATGACGAGCCCGCCGTCGACGACGCAGTGTCCGGCCGGATTGTGACCCCCGCCGCGAACCGCCACCTCCAATGACTGCGTGCGCGCAAAGTCGAACGCGGTGGCGACGTCCTGGGCGCCGCGGCAGCGCACGATCACCGCGGGACGTCGATCCATCGCCGCGTTGAAGCTTCGTCGAGCCGCGTCGTACCCGGGACTGGCGGGATCGATGACCGACCCCGCCAGTGACCGCTGCAGCTCGTCGAGCTCGACCACCGGCTAGGCGGCCTCCGGAGCGACGTCCGGCTCCCCGCCGCCGTGCTCCACCGCGTACGCACCCTGCCGCAACAGCAGCCCGCCGAGAGTCGCTGCGGCAATCGCAAACAGCGCGCCGACGAAGAACGCGACGTGGTAGCCCCCGGTGAGCGCCTCGGCCTGGCTCTCGCCCGAGGCGAGGAGCGTGTCCGTCCGCGCCGCGGCGAGGCTCGCGAGCACGGCCAGGCCGAGCGCGCCACCCATCATGAACGAGGTATTCACGACGCCGGAGGCGAGGCCCGCCTCGGTCGGCTCGACATCGCTCATCGCAGCGAGGAGGACGGGGTTGAACGCCATCCCAGCACCGAGCCCGAGCAGGATCATCGCCGGAAGTACGTCGACGACGAAGTTGCCGTCGACCGGAGCGCGCGCGAAGAGCAGGAGGCCGAGCGCAGCGAGACCGAGGCCCGTTGCGAGCGGCAGCCTGATCCCGAAGCGCAGCACGAGCTTCGCCGACAGCCCGATCGAGAGGATCCCCATGATGATGTTGCCCGGCAAGAACGCAAGGCCGACCTCGAGCGGGCTGTACCCCAGCACGAGCTGCAGGTAGAGCGCCGAGAGGAAGAACCATGCGAACATCGATCCGGCCCAGAGGACGCCGACGACGTTGGACACCGCGATGTTCCGGAGCCGGAAGAGGCGGAGCGGCACGAGCGGCGACTCCACGCGCGACTCGATGACCAGGAACGCCACCATGAGCGCGCCGGCCCCGGCGAGCAGGCCCAGCGTTCTCCCGGTGACCCAGCCGACCTCGTTCCCGTTCACGATCGCGTAGACCGCGAGCATCAGGGCCGCCGTGACGGTCACGGCACCGGCGACGTCGAGATTCTGCGCGGCGGTCTTCACTCGCGCTGCCGGGATGAGCACGAACGAGAGGACGACGACGACGATCCCCACCGGCACGTTGACGAGGAAGATCCAATGCCAGTCGAGGACATCCGTCAGGACGCCACCGAGCAGCACGCCGATCGATCCCCCGCCGGATGCCACGAAGCCGAAGACGCCCATCGCCTTCGCCCGCTCGGCCGGCTCGGTGAACAGGGTCATCATGAGCGACAGCGCGACGGCGGACACCACCGCGCCGCCGATGCCCTGCACGGCGCGAGCGCCGACCAGCATCTCTTGCGACGTCGCGAAGCCGCACGCGGCCGACGCGAGCGTGAACAGGCCGATCCCGAGCAGGAACAGCCGCCGGTGCCCGAAGAGATCGCCGAACCTGCCTCCGAGCAGGAGGAAGCCGCCGAAGGTGATGAGGTAGGCGTTGACGACCCACGCGAGCGACTCCTCGGAGAAGCCGAGATCCTCGCGGATCGAGGGCAGCGCAACCCCGACGATCGTCACGTCGAGCACGATCATCAGGTCACCGAGGCAGAGAACCAGAAGTGCCAGCCAGCGTGCGCGGGAGCTCATGTCCGTCATCGGAGTCCTTTCGTCTCGGTCATGCCGGTACGACTGAGGCAACGCTCGGAACTCATCGGTCGGCACACTCCTCCTCGATGCTCGACGTCGACACGCCGCACGGCCCGGCACGCGTGCACCTCCGGCACCTGAAGTCGCCGCGCGGTTGGCTCGTCCTCGGACACGGCGCGGGCGGCGGCGTGCAATCGCGCGACCTCACCGCGGCGGCCGAGGCGGCGCTCGAAACGGGGTTGGCGGTGGCGCTCGTCGAACAGCCCTACCGTGTCGCCGGGCGCAAGAGCCCCGCACCGGCCCGCCAGCTCGACGCCGCGTGGCTCGCAATCGTGCAGCGCTTGCGCGACGACGTCGTCGACCGCGAGCCAGTCGTCACGGGCGGACGCTCCGCCGGCGCACGCGTCGCGTGCCGGACCGCGCAGGCGACGGGAGCGGTCGGCGTGCTCTGCCTCGCCTTTCCCCTGTTGCCCCCGCGTCGGGCCGGCGGCAAGCCTGCGCAGAGTCGGCTGGCGGAGCTCGAGGCGGTCCAGGCGCCGATACTCGTCGTCCAGGGCGAGCGCGACCGATTCGGGATGCCGCCCGGATCGGCGACGCGAACGGTGGTGAAGGTGTCCGGGGATCACAGCTTGCGTTCCGACCTCCCTGCGGTCGCCGCCGCCGTCCGAGACTGGCTCGACCGCCTCGTCGCCTAGAGAGGCGGGCGGAGCCCGACGGCTCCGCCCGCCTCAGGTCAGGCTTCCCTGGGCTCCGGCCGCGGGACGGCCACCGGCGTGGGCGACTCCCCGCCGTGCGGAGGTTCGATCGTGATGTTCGGCAGCACCTTGTCGAGCCAGCGCGGCATGTACCACGTCTTCTCGCCGAGCAAGGTGAAGAACGCCGGAATCAGGGTCATCTTCACGACGAGCGCATCCGTGAGGATCGAGACCGCCAGCACGAGGCCGAACTCCTTCGAGATGCGATCCTGCGTGAGGATGAACGCCGCAAACACCGTGCCCATGATGAGCGCGGCGGCCACGACGACCCGGCCGATCGCGGCGATCCCGTGTTCGACGGCCTCGCGCGTGTTCAGCCCGTGGACGTGCTCCTCGCGGATCCTGCTCATGAGGAAGACCATGTAGTCCATGAACAGGCCGAAGAGGATCGCGAAGGCGATCGGCGGGACGAACGTCTCGATCGGGCCGGTTCTGTCCAGCCCGGTCAGGCTCAGCAGGTAGCCCTCCTGGATCACCAGCGTCAGCACGCCGAAGCCGACGAAGGCCGACAGGATCGTCGCCACCGCGGCGGTCAGCGACACGACGATCGAGCGGAACGCCATCGCCAGCACGATGAACGTGACGCCGATGATGTAGAGCAGGAACCAGGGCAGCCGCTCGTAGATGCGATCCCCGATGTCCTTGAAGGCGGCGTTCAGGCCCGAGACGAAGACGGCCGCCCCGCTGCCTTCGGTCGCCGCGGGGACGACGTCGCCACGCAGCCGATCGACGAGCTGCGCCGTCTCCTCGTCCTGCGGCGCCGAGTCGGGCGTCACGAAGACGATCGCCACCGACTTGGAGTCGTTGAACTGCGGCTCGCTCGCCGAGGCGACCCCCGGGAGGTTGCGAACGCCGTCGTACACGCGCTGCGGCGCCTGCTCGTCGCCGTTCACGTCGACGACGATCGGGATGGGAGCGTTGAAGCCCGCGCCGAAGCCTTCGGCGAGGAGGTCGTACGCGCGCCGGGCGGTCTGCTCGGTCGGCTGCGTCCCCTGGTCGGAGGCGCCGAGGCGTACGAGCAGCGACGACGCGGAGAGGACGATGCCGAGGGCGAGCAGGACGACGAACACCGGCTTCGCGTGCGACGTCACCCACCGCCCCCAGCGGGCGATGAGCGTCCGCTCCCGCGCGGCTTCCGAGTCGTCGAGCGGCCGGAGGAACGGCACCTTCAGGCGGTCGACCTTGTGCCCGAGCTTCGCGAGCACCGCGATGAGCAGCGAGTTGGCGATCAGCACGGTCGTGAGGACGCCGAGCGCCGACCCCATGCCCAGCTTCGTCACGAAGTCGAGCCCGAAGACGGCCAGGCCGCTGACCGAGATCGCGACGGTCAGGCCGGCGAAGATCACCGCGCGCCCCGCCGAGGCTCCTGCCTCCGCCGCCGCGTCGCGCGGCGACAGGCCCTCGTGCAGGAGCTGCCGGAAGCGCGTGACGATGAAGAGCGAGTAGTCGATGCCCACGCCGATGCCGATCATCGACACGAGCAGCGGCGTGATCGTGTTGATGTCGGTCAGGCCGGCGAGGAGAAAGAGCAGCATGAAGGCGCTCGCGACCGCGACGAGCGCGAGCCCGATCGGGATCGCCGCCGCCACGAACGTCCTGAAGACGACGAGCAGCACGATGAGCGCAGCCAGGAGGCCGAGCAGCTCCTGGGTCCCCTGCTCGAGCGGCGGGAACTCGGCGTCGCCGTTGAACTCGACACTCACGCCCGCGGGCTCGACAGCCTCGCGCACCGCCTCCTGCACGGCGACGACCTGCTCACGGTCCTCCTCGAAAACCACGCGGTCGAACTGCGCCTCCGCGTACGCGATGCGGCCGCTGTCGGAGAACGTCTGGTCCGAGAACGGGTCACCGACGCTGGTGATCCCCGCCTGTCCGTCCGGATCGGTCCCGGTTGGCTGGAACGCGTCGCCCTGGATGGTTTGAATCGCCTCTTCGATCACGGCCTGGCGCTCCGGGGTGTCGAGCCGCTCGCCCTCGGGCGCGGCGAACACGAGGTTGAGGACGCCGCCCTGCTCGGAGGCGAACTCGGATTCGATCAGGTCAGTCGCCTTCTGCGTGTCGGAGCCCGGTATCTCGAACTCGTCCTTCAGGCTGCCTCCGAAGGCGCCGACGGCGAAGATGAGGGTGGCGATGATCGCCAGCCAGATGACGATCACGCGCCAGGGGTGGCTTGCGTTCGCGCGCATCCAGCTCGCGAGTGCGCCCGTCGACAGTCGCTCGTGTGCGGCGAGCCGTTGGGGGCTCGCGGCGGTTCCAGTGGTGGTCTCTTCAGACATGCACTGCCCCCTCTGTTGCGGTCTTCAGATGACGGCCAAACCTGTTCAAACTCATCGGCCTCCTCGTTTCTTCCCGCCTGCCGGGCAATGCAGGACGAGGTCTGCTGATAAGCTAGTTAGACACCTATCTAATCAAACGAGATATCAATATGTCAAGAGAAAAGAAGCGGCAGCTCGTCGACGAGCTGGTCCAGATGGCCCGCGCGCACGAGGCAGCCAACGATGCGTTCGACGAGGTCGCGCGAGAGAAGCTCGGGATCAACCGTACCGATCTCCGTTGCCTCAACATCATCGACAACTCGGGGCCGATGACGGCGGGCCGGCTGGCGGAGCTGAGTGGACTGACGACTGCGGCTGTCACGTCGGTGCTCGACCGCCTCGAGCGGGCGGGCTATGCCCGACGCGTCCGTGACCAGCCGGACCGGCGCCAGGTGCTGGTGGAAGTGACTTCGCTGCTGGCCGAACGCGCCACGCCCATCTGGGGACCGCTCGGCGAGGAGGCGCGGTCAACCCTCTCGCGGATGTCGGCGGACGAGCTTCAGGCCCTCATCGATTTCTACCGCCTGGGCATCGAGCTCAACGAGCGGCACATCGAGCGCGTACGACACCTCGACACCGCATAGACACCAGCCGGCAACCTCAGTCGACGGCCTTGAGGACACGGTCGACCTCCTCGATGCCCTGCTCGCGGTCTGCGATCTGTCCGCGCAGCTGTGCCAGCGCATCGTTTGCCTTCTGGAGCTCGGCCGTCGTGTCGCGTCGAACGGCGCTGAGCTCGTCGACGAGCTTGCGGTACTCCTTGTCGTGGCCGCTTCGCCAGGTCGGTCAACTAAGCGCTGAGTTCCGCGGGTTGCGGGGGTCTAAACCCGCGATGCCCATACCTGCGCCGCACGAGGTCGCCTTCGCCATCAGCGGCCCGATCGCCCGCGCCGATCTTCCTGGTCTCTGCTCCCGTGTGTGCGCCGTCCTCGGCGAGTGCGGCTCGGTCGTGCGCTGCGACGTCACGGGCGTGGAGCCGGATGCGGTGTGCGTCGACGCCCTGGCGCGTCTCCAGCTCGCCGCGCGGCGGCGAGGGTGCTGGGTGCGGCTCGAGAACGCCTCGCCACATCTGCTCGAGCTCGTGAACCTGATGGGTCTCACCCACGTTCTGCCGGCAGGCGACTGAGCCGAGCGTTTCGCGAGGTCGCTCGAGTGGAACTGACTTCTCATGGCCGACTACACGCATACGAACCTCGCCGAGCTCGAGGACGTGGCCGTCAAGGGCGGTTTCTCCGAGTTCCAGGAAGCCCGTTTCGCGAACCGGGACCTGGAGCTCGAGAGCCTGGGCGTGTCGTACCAGATCGTGAAGCCCGACAAGCATCACGCATTCGGGCATCGACACCAGAAGGCCGAGGAGGTCTACGTCGTTCTCTCCGGCTCCGGCAAGTTCCACCTCGACGACGAGGAGGTCGCCGTCGAGCGTCTCGACGCGATCCGCGTCGGCCCGGAAGTCACGAGAGGCTTCGAGGCAGGCTCCGACGGCCTGGAGCTGATCGTCTTCAGCCCGCAGGCGCCCGGCGACGCCGAGATCGTGGCGGATTTCTTCGAGGAACCCGCCGCGCGATGAGAAACGGCGGCCGGCGCCGTCCAACGTCCCGCAAGCTCGAGGAGGAGTAGCGATGTCCGCGTCACGCCAGTTGTTCGTCAACCTCGCCGTCGACGATCTCGACCGGTCCGTCGCGTTCTTCACGGCACTGGGCTTCTCGTTCGACCCGCGCTTCACCGACGAGACGGCCACGATGATGATCGTGGGCGAGGACGCCTCCGTGATGCTCCTGACCAGGGCGAAGTTCGGGGAGTTCGCGAAGAAGCCGATCGCGGACGCCTTCTCGCAGACCGAAGTGATCCTGGCGTTCTCGGCGGCGAGTCGCGAGGGTGTCGACGAGCTCGCCGATGCCGCGCTGGCGTCCGGCGGCTCGGACGCGAACGACCCGATCGACTTCGGTTTCATGTACAGCCGCAGCTTCCAAGACCCGGACGGGCACGTCTGGGACGTCGTCTGGATGGACGAGACGGCCGTCGCGAGCGAGGCGGGAGCAGCAGGCGCCGCGGCGTAGTTCGCTCAGGCGCGTGGGTACTCGAGCGGCAGCCCGAAGCGCGGGAAGACAGTCTCGACGTCGAGGAAGAACGTGAGCTCGACGACCTTGCCGTCCTCGATCTCCACGACCTGCAGCGCCCACGGCTCGTATCCGTCGCCATTCGGCTTCGGCCGGTACTGGCCGAACGCCGGCGCGCCGTTCGCCGCCGGCGCCGCGACCACGCGCGAGTCGCGGCATGTGATCCCGGGGCCGAACCACCATGTGAGGATGTCCTCGCGGCCAGCGAGCCAGAGGTCGAACGGAGGCATCGACTGCGTCGCGTCCTCGTGGATCAGGGCGGTCAGCGCGCTCATGTCGTACGCCTCGAACGCCGCGACGTAGCGCTCGAGGAGCTCGGCGTCGGCCGCGTCGACCGACGGCGCAGTGCTGGACGGAGTCGCGTCGCTGGTCTGAAGGGTGGCGCGAGCCCGCTGCAGCGCGCTGTTCACGGAGGCCACGCTCGTCTCGAGGAGCTCGGCAACCTCGGCCGCCTTCCAACGGAGAACCTCGCAGAGGATGAGCACTGCACGCTGGCGCGGGGGAAGGTGCTGGAGCGCGGCGACGAACGCGAGCCTGACCGACTCACGCGACGCCACGACCTCCGCCGGATCTCCGTCAGAGACGATTCGCCCGTCCGGCATCGGCTCGATCCAGAGCTGATCCGGCGTGCGCAGGTTCTCGACGATCGGCTCGCCGGCCGGGCCGAGGTCCATCGGCCGCGCGCGCCGTTTCCGGCTCTCGAGCATGTCGAAGCAGATGTTCGTCGCGATGCGATAGAGCCACGAGCGCAGCGCCGAGCGGCCCTCGAAGCTGTCGTATGCGCGCCAGGCGCGAATGAACGTCTCCTGCACGGCGTCCTCGGCGTCGACGGACCCGAGCATGCGATAGCAGTACGCGGTCAGCTCGACGCGGTACTGCTCGAGCTGCTCCTCGAGCGGTGGCGCGAGAGTGGTCGGCTGAGACATCCGACCATGGTACGAAACCGGACTCAGCGGCCGAGGAGAGACAGAACGCGTTCGCAGACGAGCTCCACTCCGACGAGCGGCGTTCGGCCCTGCGGCGTCCCGAGCTCGACGCGATCCGCACCCGCTTCCCACAGCTCGAGCACGCGCTCGGCGACCTCCTCGGGCGTCCCGGCGATGCAGAAGCGGTCGAGGCGCGGCCCTTCTCCCGGCACGAGCGTGGGATCGTGGCGTGCGACGACGTCGAGATACGGCTGGACGACGCAGGTCGCACGCTCTCGCGCCCAGTCACCGTCGTCGTCGACGACGGTGACGCAGCCGACCACGAGCCGGACGTCCGGATTGGCGATCCAGCCGCGCACGACGGGGAGCAACTCTCCGTTCGCGGTGCCGCCGATCTTGACCTCGTCGGCCACCGAGCCGGCCCAGCGTGCCGTGTCCTCGCCCCACGTGCCGATCAGGAGCGGTACACGCTGGCGGACACGCGGGTAGGCGAGCGTCGTTCCGGGCAAGAGCGTGAAGCGCTCCCCGGCGACGCCGGACTCATCGCCTGCGAGCAGTGCCTCGATGATGGCGACCGACTCCTGCAGCGCGGAGAGCGGCCGGGTCTGGTCGATCCCGAGACGGTCGAGCCACGCTCCCTTCGCGAGGCCGAGGTACGCGCGCCCGTCCGAAACGGCGTCGAGCACCGCGATCTGACCCGCGATCTCGTACGGATGCAGCGTGAACGGATTGAGCGCGGCCGGCCCGAGCCGGATGCGCTCGGTCACGCGCGCCATGAGGAGCAGCGGCCCGATGGCGGGCTGGTAGAGCAGGTCGTGGAAGACCGAGAGAACGTCGATGCCCGCATCCTCCGCGCGGCGCGCGATCGCCTCGTACGTCGCCGGCTCCTGGTCGGTTCGCAGGCCGATGCCGAGCTCGCGCGCTACGTGAGCTCCTCGGTGACGAGCGCCCGCTCGCCGATGCGCTCGATGCGCATGATCACGCGCTCGTCCGGATCGGGGCACGCGACGAGGGAGTCCTGCTCGAGCCAGTCCTCGTCCCGCAGGCGGCGCATCTTCGCAGGAAGGAGCGGGAGCACCGACTGCAGGGCGAAGAGACAGAAGTGCTTGCCCTCGGGGATGCGCACGCGGCTGGACTCCGTCACCTCGAACGAGTCGCCGATCTCGAGCCCGCAGACGGATCTCCCTTCGATCCGCTCGACCGTCACGCGAAGGTCGTAGAGCCGCATCTCGGTCACGCCGCGGACGATAACCACATGGACGCGAAGCGCCTCGCTAGGGTGCGCGGTCATGAGCGAGGCCGTCATGCGCACTCCCGCGCAGGACCACCACGTGAACCCGTGGCTCGTGCTCTGCCTCGTCTGCATGGCCCAGTTCATGGTGATCCTCGACGCGACGATCGTGAACGTCGCTCTGCCCTCGATCCAGGAAGACCTGGAGATGTCGGACGCCGACCTGCAGTGGGTCGTCAACGCGTACGCGCTCACCTTCGGCGGCTTCCTGCTTCTCGGCGGGCGCGCCGGCGACCTGATGGGGCGCAAGCGGATCTTCCTGGCCGGGGTCGTGCTCTTCACGGTCGCTTCGCTCGCAAACGGGCTGGCTCCGACGTCGGAAGCGCTGATCATCTTCCGCGGAGTCCAGGGGCTCGGTGCGGCGCTCGTCGCCCCAGCCGCCCTGTCGATCATCACGACGACCTTCGAGGAGGGGGCCGAACGGACGAAGGCAATGGGCGTGTGGGCCGCCATCGCAGTCGGCGGAGCCGCCGTCGGACTGGTCCTCGGTGGCATCCTCACGACCGCCCTGTCGTGGCCCTGGATCTTCTACGTGAACATTCCGGTCGGCATCGCGGTGTTGCTGGCGTCGCTTCGCTTCGTCCCGGAGTCCAAGGACGAGCGCGCACACAAGAGCTTCGATCTCGCGGGGGCGATGACCGTCACCGCTGGCCTGCTGGCGCTCGTCTACGGGATCGTCAAGGCACAGGAGAAGGGCTGGACGTCGCTCCACACGGGCGGCTTCTTCGCGCTCGCCCTCGTGCTGCTCGCCGCGTTCGTGGTCATCGAGCGCCGTTCGGTCGAGCCGCTCGTCCGGCTCGGCATCTTCCGCGTGCGGACGGTACGCGCCGCGAACGTCGTCATGTTCCTGGTCGCCGCCGGGCTCTTCGCGATGTTCTACTTCAACACGCTCTACCTCCAGCGCGTGCTCGGCTACTCCGCGCTCGAGGCAGGCCTCGCATTCCTCCCGTTCACCGCCGGGATCATCGTCGGGGCGGGGCTGTCCCAGACCCTCGTGCCCAAGCTGGGCGCGCGCGAGGTGCCGTTGATCGGCATGCCGATGGCCATCGTCGGGCTCCTGCTGTTCGTGCGACTCCAGCCCGACGGCTCCTACGTAACGGATCTCCTGCCCGGGATCCTCCTCGCATCGGTCGGCATGGGCCTCACGTTCGTCCCGATCACGCTCATCGCGACGAGCGGAATTCCACACGACGACGCCGGGCTCGCATCGGGCCTCTACAACACGTCGCAGCAGATCGGCGGCGCGCTGGGCCTCGCGATCCTCGCGACGCTGTCAGTCGAGGCGACCGAGGACACGCTGACAGGGCTCGGGCGCGAGCCGCAGCCCGCCGACCAGGCACAGGCACTCGTGGACGGCTTCCACGTCGCGTACCTCGGAAGCGCGCTTCTCATCGCGGGTGGGGTCGTCGCGCTCGTCTTCCTGCTGCGGCGCGAGGACGTCGTCGCGGTCGGCGAGGGCGAGGCGGCCATGGGAACCGCCGCCGGCTGACGCTGCGTGCCCACGCTCGGAGCGATCGCACGCGCGTGGGGACGAATCGGGATCGTCGGGTTCGGCGGCCCGCCGGCGCACATCGCGCTCCTCCGGGAGCTCGTGGTCGATCGCCGGCGGTGGATGCGACCCGAGCAGTTCGAGGACGGGCTCGCCGCCGTCAACCTCCTCCCCGGCCCGGCCTCGACCCAGCTGGCGATCTACACGGCGTGGCGAACCGGCGGGCCTGCTGCGGCCGTCGTCGGAGGCCTCGCCTTCATCGTCCCGGGTCTCGTCCTGATCGTCGCGCTGGCGGCGCTGTTTCTCGGCTCGCCGCCGGACTGGATCCGCGGCGCCGGAGCGGGTGCCGGAGCTGCGGTGGCCGCCGTCGCCGTCCACGCAGGCATCCTGCTCCTCCGGCCGGCATGGGCTCGCGTCGCGCCGGCAATCCGCTGGAGGTTCATCGCGTACGCGCTGCTGGGCGCCGCCTCGGCGGCGACGCTCGGACCCTGGCTCGTTGCCGTACTCGTCGCGTGCGGGGTCGCCGAGCTCGGCTGGCGAAGGCTTGCCGGCGGCGGGCTCTCGATCTCCCCCTTCGCAGCGATCGCCGTCGTGGCGACGAGCGGTGGCACGATCGCCTCGCTCGCGTGGGTGGCGTTCAAGGTCGGCGCGCTCTCGTACGGCGGCGGCTTCGTGATCATCCCGCTCATGCAGGCGGACGCCGTCGAGCGCTACGGGTGGATGAGCGACGCGGAGTTCCTGAATGCGGTGGCTCTCGGGCAGGTGACGCCCGGGCCGGTCACGCACACAGTGGCGGTCGTCGGCTACGCCGCCGCGGGAGTACCGGGCGCGCTGCTCGCCGCCGCCGTCGCCTTCGCCCCGTCGTTCGCGTTCTTCCTCGTGGGTGCGCAGCGGTTCGACCGCTTCGTCGCGAACCGGGACGTGCGCGGGTTCTTCGACGGCGCCGGCCCGGCCGCGATCGGCGCGATCCTCGGCTCCGCGCTTCCGCTGGCGCTGGCTCTGCAGGAACGCTGGCAGTGGGCGGTGCTGGCCGGGGCCGCCGTCGCGCTGCTCGCGCTGCGGCGCGGGGTCGTCCTCACATTGCTGGCCGCGGGCGTCGTCGGCGCGGTCGCCGTGGTGCTCGGCGCTCCGCTCGACGGCTAGCTGCGATGGCTGCTGCTCGCAGCCGCGCCGCCGCACCGCCGCTGGACCGAGCTACGCGGCGTCGAGCGCCGCGCGCGCGGCGTCGACCTGCTCGCGACGGGCCTTGGTGAGCTCCTGGATGAAGATCTGGATCGTCGCGGCGAGCGGAACCGCCGTGAGGGCCCCGAGCACGCCGAGGAGCGCACCGAAGAGCGTCACGGCGACGATGATGAAGAAGGCCGAGAGCTGGACCGCCTTCCCCTGGATCTTCGGCGTGAGGATGTTGTTCTCGAGCTGCTGGTAGGCGAGGACGACGAGAAGCATGATGATCGCGGCCGTGAGCCCCTCCTCCGCCCAGAGCGTGGGCACGAGGACGAACCCGGCGATGGTCGCGCCGATGTTCGGGATCATGTCGAGAAGCCCCGCGATCACGCCGAGGGCAATGGCGTAGCTCGATCCGAGCAGCCACGCGGTCGTCCCCTGGATCGTCCCGGCGATCGTCGCGATGACGATGACGCCGATCGCCCAGCGCGAGATCGTCTCCGTCACTCGCTCCCAGACATTCAGCCAGCGGGCGTCGTCGCCGGGCATGAGCACGCTGGTGAGCGAGCGCTGTAGGTTCCCGACGTCGGTCAGGAGGAACAGGCAGATGAAGAGGATCGTGAACCCGGCGAGGAAGACCGTGAAGAAGTCGCCCGCGATGCCGAGCACCGCGGAGATCGCATCGGGGACCGAGAGCGAGATCTCCTCCGCGCCGTTCTGCACGTTCCCGGCAGCTCCCGAGTCGCCGAGCCACGAGGAGAGCTCGTCGGACGCACGCAGGCCCTCGACGAGCTCCGGCAGATCCTGGAGGAAGTCGCGCACGCTGCTGACGAGGGGAACGAGGAGGAGCAGCATCAGTGCGACCACGGCGAGCGCCGTGCCGAGCACGGTGACGGTCGCCGCAAGCCCGCGCGACATGCGCGTCTTCTCCATCACGAACCGAACCGGATACTCGAAGACGAACGCGAGAAAGATCCCGATGAACACGACGAGGAACGTGCCTCCGATCGCGGCGAACGCGACCATGAGCCCGATCGCGATCGCGAGGAGCACGATCGTCCGCACCGGCAGGAGGATCTCGACGCGCTTCGATCCGCTCGATTCCACGCGGCAACTCTAGGAAGCGGGCCGGTCGACCACCTTGCCCCGCAGGTGGGGAACGCCGAGCGCGTGTCCCCATCGCGACAATCCCCGGAGCCGGCCGCCTCGCGGCCGGGTCGCGGCGAGACTCAGTCGAGACTCCGCGACTATCGTGGAGTTGTGGTGGATTGGGACACGGTGAGGCAGATCGCGCTGTCGTTCCCCGAGGTCGAGGAGTCCGGAGACGGTCGCACTGCGTTCCGCGTGCGCGGGAAGCTCTTCGCGTGGGCCGCGCGGGAGCGCGACGGCGGAGGACTCGGCGTCCGGGTCGATCGCGAGGAGAAGCAGCTGATCCTGGACTCGAATCCCGACGTCTACTTCTCGAGCCCGCACTACGACGGCTGGCCGGGCGTGCAGATCCGCCTCGAGGCCATCGACCCGGACGAGCTGCGGATGCGACTGGAGGATGCATGGCTCATCCAGGCGCCGAAGAAGCTGGCGACCACCTACGCCACCCAGACCGACTGATGCACGACCGGTCCAGAAGGAGCTGCTCCTCGAATCGGACGACGCCTCTCTCCAGACGCCGCACTACGACGGCCATCCGATCGTCCTGATCCGGCTCGAGCGCATCTCGCGCGAGCAGCTCGAGGAGCGGCTCGCGGACGCACGGCGCCTGCGGGCGCCGAAGCGCCTTGCGGACGCGTACGTCTCCGGCCGTGGTTAGACCGCGTCCGCGACGAAGGCCGCGATCGCCGCCGTGAACGCGTGCCGGCTGGCCTCCCACGCGTAGAACATGTGCCCGCCGCCGAAGTGCTGCACGGTGAGCCGGTCCTCCATCT
This sequence comes from Gaiellaceae bacterium, assembly GCA_021323315.1. GTDB lineage: Bacteria > Actinomycetota > Thermoleophilia > Gaiellales > Gaiellaceae > GMQP-bins7. The sequence continues at coordinate 27,627 of JAJTCQ010000002.1, forward strand.
GCGGGTCGAGGCGCATGAGGTTCCGGAGGCGGTTGCTCGCGTAGTAGGGCGTCACGAGGTCGTATTGCCCGTGCGTGATGAAAGCCCTCATGTGCGGGTTCAACGCCATGCCGTACCTGAAGTCGTCGGTCGCGCCGGGCGGCGCAGCGAACGCGTGCTGCTCGGAGTCGTTCTTCCAGGCCGTGTTGACCTCGTAGGAGAGGAGCGTGTATTCGCGATCCGTCTCGACGCCGATCTCCGCGCGCAGCATCCGGTTCACGCCCATCGTGTACGCGGGCGTGATCCCGGACAACGTCGGATCCGGCCACGAGAACTCGTCACGGTCGGGGAAGGGATCGGTGGCCGTGATCGTCGAGTCGTAGAGACCGAGGATCTTCCGCTGGTCGCGCAGGAGTTCGCGGACGAAGGTCAGGATCCCGACGCGGCCCTCGGCGCGCACGACGAGCTCTTCCGGGAGGCCGACGAGGTCAGCGAGGCGCGAGAGGATCCGAGCACGCTCCTTCGCGGGCATCGACGCGCCGCGCGTGAGGAACGCCGTGTAGTCGCCCGTCGCGAACTCCTCCGCGTCGCGGAAGACCTTGTCGAGGGACGCGCCCTTGCGAAACGCGCGCGAACGGCCGTGGTGGAACGCCGCCGCCGCCATCGTCGGCACGCGATCGATCCAGCCGAGCACGTCGTAGTCGGTCGGGTTGAGCGGAGTGATCTCGAGGGCCGGTGAGATGAGAATCGCGCCGTTCAGGCCGATGCCCGCCGTCTCCTGGAGCATCCGCGCGAGGCGTCCGACGCGGTAGCCGCCGTAGCTCTCGCCCGCGATGAAGACGGGCGAGCCCCAGCGGCCCTGCTCCGAGAGCCAGCGTCCCATGAACTCGCACATCGACTCGAGGTCGCGCTTGTAGCCGAAGTACTCCTTGGGATCGGGCGCGTCGTCCGGCTTTCCATTCGCGCTCCCGCCTCCGCCTTGCTTGCCGTCACCCTTCTTCTCGGGCTCGATCACCCGGCTCCACCCGGTTCCGACCGGGTCGACGAACACGAGGTCGGTGAACGCGAGCCACGACGACTCGTTCTCGACGAGCTTTGCGGGGACAGCCGGGAGCGTCCCGTCGGACGGGAAGGCGACGCGCTGCGGACCGACGGCGCCCATGTGCAGGTACGCCGAGGACGCGCCTGGACCGCCGTTGAAGACGAACGTCACGGGCCGCGCGCCGTCGTCACCGGCGGCGACGTAGGAGACCGAGAAGATCTCCGCCGCAGGCTTCTCCTTCTTGCGGAGGACCGTCCACTTCCCCGTCGCGCTGTACGAGATCGCCTTGCGCCCGCGGCCCCACGACGCGGTCGTCTCGGCGCCCTTCGGCGGCTGGTGATCCTTCTTGGTCTCGTCCTCGTGGTTCTTGGTGTCGTCGGTCATGGGCGCGCAGGCTACCCGTTGGCGAACGCCCCGCCCCGCAGGCTGCGAGATGTAAGAGTGCTAGGGATCATGGAGAGCGGCGACCATCCGTCGTACCCGCTGCGGCTCGAGGGAGAGCTCCAGCCCGACCTGAGCCGCTGGCTGTGGGTCGTGAAGTGGCTGCTCGCGATCCCGCACTACGTCGTGCTCGCGTTCCTCTGGCTCACCTTGCTCGTGCTCACGATCGTCGCCTTCTTCGCGATCCTGTTCACGGGCCGCTACCCGCGCGGCATCTTCGACTTCAACCTGGGCGTGCTCCGCTGGACGTGGCGCGTCGCGTTCTACTCATACGGGGCGCTCGGGACCGACCGGTACCCGCCGTTCACGCTCGACGACGTCCCCGATTACCCGGCACGCCTGCACGTCGATTACCCGGAGCGACTCTCGCGCGGTCTCGTCCTCGTGAAGTGGTGGCTGTTCGCGATCCCTCAGTACATCCTCGTCGGGATCTTCCTCGGCAGCTCCGGCTACGCGGCCTCGCGAGCAGACGCGTGGGGCTGGTGGTTCCAGGGCGGACTCGTGGCCGTGCTGGTGATCTTCGCAGGGCTGGCGCTCTTGTTTGCGGGCCGCTATCCGAGAGGGATCTTCGACTTCGTCGTCGGGCTCGACCGCTGGGTCGCCCGCGTCGCCGCCTACGTCTTCCTCATGCGCGACGAGTACCCGCCGTTCCGGCTCGACCAGGGTGGCCACGACCCCGTGTCGAGGCCGGCGGAAATGGCGGCGCTCGCTCAGCCGCCCGCCGTTGCGGCCGCGGACGTAGAGCCTTCTGCAACGCGCTCGACCGCAGGCCGTATCGCGCTGATCGTTGTGGGCGTCCTCGCGGGGATCGTCGCGTTCGCGCTGCTGGTGGGTGGGTGTGCTCTCGTCGCGGTCGACCGGACACAGCGCGATGACGACGGCTTCCTCATGTCGCCGACCCGGGACTTCGCGTCGCCCACGTACGCGATCGTCTCCGAGAGCGCGGACATCGACGCGGACGGGGGCGAGTGGGCACTCGACACGTTCCTCGGCACGATCCGCATCCGCAGCGAGAGCGAGCGTCCCGTGTTCGTGGGCATCGCGCCCGCGGCCGACGTCGACCGGTACCTCGAGGGCGTCGAGCACGACGCCGTCGACGACTTCGACTCGAGCGGAGATCCCGAGTACTCGCGCCGCTCGGGAGCTGAGCCCTCATCTCCTCCCGGCACCCAGACCTTCTGGGCCGCGTCCGCCTCGGGGCTCGGCGAGCGAGTCCTCGAGTGGGAGCCCGAGGACGGCTTCTGGCGCGCGGTCGTCATGAACGAGGACGGGTCGCGAGGCGTGTCCGCGGACCTCAGCATCGGGGCCGAGCTCGACTCGGTCCTGTGGATCGGCATCGGCATGCTCGTGGTGGGCGCGCTCCTCGCGGCGGGAGCGGCGCTCGCGATCACCGCGGCGCGCGGCCGCCACGCCTGAATCGCCCCGCGCCGGGTACAACCCATTCCTTGGAGATCGGCGTCTTCACATTTGCGGACGTCCGCGAGGGCGAGAGCGCCGGAGAGCGGCTGCGCGAGGTCGTCGAGGAGGCCGAGCTCGCCGACGAGGTGGGGCTCGACGTGTTCGGCGTCGGCGAGCACCACCGGCCCGAGTACGCCGTCTCGGCCCCGGCCGTCGTGCTCGCAGCGGTCGGAGCGCGGACCAAGCGGACACGCCTGACCAGCGCCGTGACCGTCCTGAGCTCGGCCGTGCCGATCCGCCTGTACCAGCAGTTCGCGACGCTCGATCTCCTGTCGGGCGGCCGCGCGGAGATGATGGTCGGGCGCGGCTCGTTCATCGAGTCGTTCCCGCTCTTCGGCTTCGACCTCCGCGACTACGACACGCTGTTCGAGGAGAAGCTGCTGGAGCTCCTCCGGATCCACGAGACGGGGGAGTCACTGGTCGGGCACGGCGTGTATCCGCGTCCCGAGGAGCCGATCCCGATCTGGGTGGCCGTCGGCGGCACGCCCGAGTCGGCGGTGCGTACCGGGGTGCTCGGTCTCCCGATGGCTCTCGCGATCATCGGCGGGCAGCCGGAGCGATTCCGCCCGTTCGCGGACTTGCATCGGCGCGGCGCCGCGGAAGCAGGGCGCGCGCGGCCGCGGCTCAGCATCAACTCGCACGGCTACATCGCGCAGACGCGAGAGCAGGCGATCGAGGAGTCGTTCCCGTACGTCTCGGAGGCGATGAACCGGATCGGCCAGGAGCGCGGCTGGCCCCCGACGACCCGTGCCGACTACGAGGCGGCCGCAGGGCCACGGGGCGCGAACTTCGTCGGGACGCCCGCCCAGGTGGTCGACAAGATCCTCTACCAGCACGGGATCTTCGGGCACGACCGGTTTCTCCTTCAGCTCGGCGTGGGCGGCGTACCGCACGAGGGCGTCCTGCGCTCGATCGAGCTTTTCGGCCGCGAGGTCGTTCCGGCGGTTCGCGAAAAGCTCGCAAACCGCACGCTCCAGTCGTCACAATGAGACGCCTGTGAGCCAGGTGATCGATTCCCTCGACGAGGCCCGCGCCGCCGCGGGGCGACAGGCGTGGCGCGCCGCGTACGCCGCGTTCGGCGAGGTCGACGCGTCGGAGCTTGCGGCGGCCGACCTCGAGAGCTACGGCGAGGCCGCCTGGTGGAGCGGAAAGGTCGACGAGGCGATCCGTCATCGCGAGAAGGCATTCGCCGGGTACACGTCAGAGGGCGACACGCGCGGGGCCGCGCGTCTCGCGATGACGCTCGCGTGGGACTACGAGGGCAAGGGTTCGTTTGCCGTCTCGAGTGGCTGGATGGGGACAGCCGAGCGCATCCTGGCCGACCACGAAGAGGTCCCGGAGCACGCCCGCCTGCTCCTTCTCCACGCGATGGCGGCGATGTTCGCCGAGGGCGACCTGGAGCGCGCCGTCCAGCTCTTCGACGAGACGTACGCCCTGGCGAAGCGGGTCGGAAACCGCGACGGCCAGATGTTGGCGCTGTCGGGGAAGGGTCGCGCCTTCGTCAAGCTGGGTCGAATCGACGAAGGCCTGGCATTGCTCGACGAGGCGAGTGCGTCCGCGCTGTGCGGTGATCTCAGTGCCCACTCGGCGGGCCTCGTCTACTGCATCACCATCAGCTCGTGCCAGGACGTCGGCGACTATCGCCGAGCGGCGGAGTGGACCGAGGCGGCGAACCGGTGGTGCGACACGCTCGACGTCACGGGCTTCCCCGGCGCATGCCGGGTCCATCGCGCCGAGGCGATGCGCATGCGTGGCGACTGGCCGGCTGCCGAGGCGCAGGCCCTCGCGGCGTGCGAGGAACTGAAGGACTTCGACAAGGTGATTCCGGCTGCCGGCTACTACGAGATCGGAGAGATCAGACGGCGGCGCGGCGATCTGGCCGGCGCCGAGGAGGCGTACCGAATCTCGAACGAGCTCGGGCGCGAGCCGCAGCCAGGTCTCTCGCTCGTCCGCCTGGCCGAGGGGAAGGTCGACGCCGCCGTCGCCGGGATCACACGCTCGGTCCAGGAGGCGCAGGAGCCGCTCTTCCGCTTCCGCAGGCTCCCGGCACAGGTGGAGATCGCGATCGCGGCCGGAGACTTGAAGACGGCGAGAGCGGCCGCCGACGAGGCCGAGCAGATCGTCGATGCGTACAAGATCGGTGGTCGGAGAGCCGCCGCGTTCGAGGCAACGGTGCACTTCGCGCGCGGACAGATCCTGTATGCGGAGAGGGACTGGAACGGGGCCATCGCAGCGCTGAAGCGCGCCCGCGACGAGTGGCAGCGAGTCGGCGCGCCCTACGAGACGGCTCGTGTCCGTGCGCAGCTCGGGATGGCGTACCGCAGGAGCGGCGACGAGCACGGCGGGGTCGCCGAGCTCGAGGGCGCGCTCGCCACCTTCGAGCGACTCGGCGGGCTCCCGGAGGCGTCGCGCATCAAGGAGCACCTCGGTCGCGTCGAGACGCGCCGCACCTTCCTCTTTACTGACATCGTCGACTCGACGCGACTGCTCGAGACGCTCGGCGACGACAAGTGGAGACGCCTTCTCGCCCGGCACGACGACCTGATCCGCGAGGCGATCGCAGACAACGGCGGCGAGGTCGTGAAGCAGACGGGGGACGGCTTCTTCGCCTCCTTCGAGAGCCCGAAGGCCGCGGTCGAGGCGGCAGTTGCGATCCAGCGCGCCCTCGCCAACGAGATCGTCGCGCCCGACGTGCGGATCGGCGCGCACTCGGGCGGCGCGTTTCGCACCGACTCGGAGTCGGGCGACTACGGCGGGCAGGGCGTCCACGTCGCTGCGCGCATCGGAGCGTCGGCGGGCGCGGGCGAGATCCTCGTGAGCGCCGCGAGCCTCGACGGCGTCAGCACGGCCTTCCGACTGTCCGCGCCACGTCAGGAGTCGCTGAAGGGCGTCGGCGCGCCGGTGGAGGTCGTCTCGATCGACTGGCGCTGAGCGCCGGGTCAGCCGCAGGCAGCGACCGAGCGACCGAGATAGCGCATCGTCCCGCGGCAGAGGCCACGCGCGGCTCTCCGCTGATACGCGGTGGTGGCGAGAAGCCTGTCCTCCGTCGGGTTCGTCATGAACCCCATCTCGACGAGGATCACCGGTACGTTCGCCCAGTTGAAGCCCGTGAAGTCCGAGCGCTCCTGCAGGCCGCGATCCGGGAAGCCGAGCGCCGCGCGCAGTTCCCGTTGGACGATGCGCGCAGCGCGCTTGCTGTCCGGGTAGACGTCCTCGGTCCACCCGCGGCGCAACGCGGGGTGGAGCGTGTGTGTACCGCGGGCCGCGGGATCGGTCGAGCCGTCAGCGTGGATGCGGAGAAAGAGGTCCCCGCCCGCGCGATTCGCGATTCGGGCGCGAGCGACGTTCCCCATGCTCGTGCCGGCGGTCCGAGTTCGCGTCATCACGACCCGCACGCCGGCGCGCTCGAGCAGCACGCGCAGCCGCAGCGCCACTTGCAGGTTGAGCTCGGCCTCGCGTAGTCCGCTCACGACGCCGGACGTGCCGCCTCCGTCCTTGATCTTCCGCTCCGACGAGCCGGGCCCGATGGGCTCGGTGTCGGTGTTGCCGCGTAGGTCGTGGCCGGGGTCGATGACGACGAGCGCCGCCTGCTTCCCCGCAGCTGCCGGAACGACGAGCAGCGAAGCGACGAGGGCGCCGAACGCGAGCCGCATGTCTAAGTCGCGGACCGAGCGAGGAGCCCCAGCGCCGAGCGCGGCCCGATGGTCGCAGCGCGACGCGTGTCCGTCGCGTGCAGCTCGAGGGCGAAGCGGTACCGCCGGCCGGGGTCGTAGATCGGGCAGGGATCCTTACGGCACGGAAGCATCGACAGCTTGCGCACGCGCTTCCCGGCGGAGTCGAAGAAGACGATCGTGAGCGGGACGAGCGTGTTCTTCATCCAGAAGCCGCCACTCGTCGGGTCCGGAAAGACGAAGAGCATGCCGTCCCTCGGTGCTCGGGTTCGATTCATCAGCCCAAGCGAGCGCTGCGCGGACGTCTTCGCGATCTCGGGCCTGAAGGTCACGCCGTCGAGGCGAAGCACGGCGGTCGCACGCTCCGTTGCGGTCGCTCCGCTCGCCACCACGGCGACACCGGCGAGCAGCAGGGCGACGACGAGGACACGGCCGCGGTTCACGGCGACAGGGTAGGAAAGCGCGCGACCAGGCATCGCGCGAGCGCTAGTCGATCACCGTGACGGTGACGCGCTGCACCGCGTTGTTCACGTAGCCGCCGAGGTTCCAGGCAGGCTCGAGTGGCTGCTCGTTGCCGGCAGCATCGCGCGCTCGACAGCAGAGCTGATGCTCTCCGGGCTCCGCCGCCCAGGTGAACCGCCACGAGCGCCACGCCCAGCGGCCGAGACCCGGGTCGCCGAGTTCGGCCGCCGCCCACGTCGCTCCGCCGTCCGCCGAGACGTCGACCGCGACGATCTCGGCCGCACCCGACCAGGCTCGGCCCTCGACGACGCACTGCCCCGCCTCGACCACGCGCGCGCGACTGGTGAACTCCGGAATGCCGGGCGGGATCATGAGCGAGCGCGGCGCGATCGTGGTGACCGGCTCCCCAGGCTCGTCCTCCTCGTAGCGGACGCGATACGAGTGGCGCATCTGGTACCCGGCGAACGGCTCGGCGACGAGCATGATGCGCGCGAGCCACTTCACGCTCGTCATCCCGTACCAACCGGGAACCACGAGCCGGAGCGGGAACCCGTGCTGGGGCGGCAGAGGCACGCCGTTGACCTCGTAGGCGAGGACCGCATCGCTTCCGAGCAGCACCTTCACGGGAAGGCTCCGCTCGTAGAACTGCTCCTCGCCGCCTTCGACACCGCGGTCGAGGCCGGAGAACACCGCCTCGGACGCGCCGTTCGAGACGCCCGCCTCCGCGAGCAGCTCCGCGACGCGCACTCCGCGCCAACGAGCAGTACCGACCGCCTCGAGGAGCCACGGTTGGCTCACCACGTGCGGCTCGACGTGCACGCGGCCGTTGCCCGCGCACTCCATCGTCACGGCGAGCTCCACGGACGCGCGCGTGCGGAGGTCGTCGAGCGACAGCGAGAGCGAGCGCTCGACGAGCCCTCCGACCTCCAGCCGCCACGCGATCGGATCGACCTCGGGGATGTCGTAGTGGATGAGGAGGTAGTGCAGCCCGATCGGCGTGACGTTCCAGCGCAGCGCCTCCAGCGGCAGCGCATGGTTGCGCGCCGCCAGTTGGAGCTCCTCGACGCTGATCAGCTCGCTCACGCTTGCGCACGCTAACGGGTCCAGGGAGGTCGTTCTGGTTGGATCGGAGCGTGCAACCCGAACGCGTCCTGACGAAGCCCTTCGTGCTGACCGTGCTCGCGGAGTTCGCGACGTGCATGTCGATCGGGATGCTCCTCGTGATCCTGCCGGTGTACGCGAACGACGAGCTCGGCGTCGGGAGCTTCGGCGTCGCGCTCGTCATCGGAGCCGTGAGCCCGATGATCCTCGTGTCGCAGCCGATCGCCGGACGCATCGGGGATCGGAAGGGGCGGCGCATCCTGATCGTCGCGGGAGCACTCATCGCGGCGGCGAGCGTCGCGGCGTACGCGCTCGCGAGCTCGCTCGCGCTCCTGATCGCGTTCCGGCTCTTCACCGGGCTCGGGGAGGCGATGGTCCTCGTCGGCGCGGCGACGTTGGTCACGGACATCGCGCCGGAGCACCGCCGCGGCGAGGCACTGAGCCTCTACAGCCTCGGCCTCTGGGGCGGACTCGCGCTCGGCCCGCTCCTCGGCGAGCTCGTGCTCGGCACCGACCGCTTCGTCTGGGTCTGGCTCCTCGCGGCGGGCTTCTGCCTTGCCTCCGCCGCGATCGGGACGCTGCTCCCCGAGACGTCGCCTGAACGGACGCACGACGAGGAAGCTGCCCGCACGCGAATCATCCACCCGGCGGCAGTCGGACCAGGGCTCGTGCTCGCGCTCACCGTGTTCGGGTTCGCCGGGCTCGGGACGTTCGCCGCGCTCTACGCCCGCGAGCTCGGGCTGGACGGAGCGGGCACCGTCTTTCTCGTGTTCTCGATCGTCGTGGTCGCGACTCGGATCGTCGCCCGCCAGGCGCCGGACCGGCTCGGGCCGAAGCGCGCCTCGGGCACGGCGTTGCTCCTGATCTCGGCCGGCTTGCTGACCATCGGCTTCTGGAACACGCCGGCCGGTCTGTACGCGGGAACGGTCGTGCTCGCGTTCGGGCAGGCGCTCGCGTTCCCGGCGCTGATGACGCTGGCCGTGAACAGCGCGCCCGCGACCGAGCGTAGCTCTGTCGTCGGCACGTTCACGGCGTTCACGGAGCTCGGATTCGCGATCGGCGCGCTCACGCTCGGGGCGATCGCGTCGGCCGTCGGCTACGACGGAGTGTTCGTCGTATGCGCGGTCGGCCCGCTGCTCGGAGCTCTGCTTCTGGTGCGGATCGTCGTGCCTCGCGCCATCGTCGCCATCGATGCCGCCTGAAGCGCGTTTTCGCTCAGACGCGCACGGTACGCGTGGCGGCGATGAAGTCCCGGTACCACGCGTAGCTCGCCTTCGGTACGCGCTCCAGGGTGTCGAAGTCGACGTAGACGATGCCGAACCGCTTCGTGAAGCCGAGCGCCCACTCGAAGTTGTCGAGCAGGGACCACAGGAAGTACCCGCGGACCGGCACACCCTGCGCGATCGCCTCGCCGAGCGCAGCCAGGTGGCGCTCGAGGTACGAGATTCGCTGCGGGTCGGAGACGCTCCCATTGCGGCGATCGTCGATGAACGCGGCACCGTTCTCCGTGATGTACAGGTCCGGGAGCTCGTACTCACGGTGCAGCCGCGCGAGGAGATCCGTCAGCCCGTCCGGATACACCTCCCACCCCATGTCCGTGTGCTCGGCGCCTCGGGTCTCGACGGTTGCCGGCGCCGCGGCGTCTGCTCCCGCACGCACGACGTTACGGGTGTAGTAGTTGACTCCGAGGAAGTCGAGCGGCGCGGCGATCGTCTGGAGGTCGCCGTCTTCGATCCGCGGAAGGATGCTCGCGTACTCCTCGAGCATGTCGCGCGGGTACCCGCGGCCGAGCACCGGCTCGAGGAACCACCGGTTGCGAGAGCCGTCCGCGCGGCGCGCTGCGTCGACGTCGGCGTCGGAGTACGTGAGTGGGTACATCGGCACGAGGTCGATCGTCACTCCGACGCGTGCGCCCGACGTCTCCCGACGCAGCACCTCGGCTGCGCGACCATGTGCGAGCAGCACGTGGTGCGCGGCGGCAAGCGCGTCCACCTCGCTCGCGCGACCCGGCGCGTGGACTCCCAACCCGTAACCGAGCCACGAGATGACCCACGGCTCGTTCTGGGTGATCCAGTGCCGCACCCGGTCGCCGAGTCGCGCGGCGACGACTTCCGTGTACTCGGAGAACGCCTCGACCGTGTCGCGGGACGGCCACCCCCCGCGGTCCTCGAGCGCCTGCGGAAGATCCCAGTGGTACAGGGTGACGAAAGGCTCGATCCCGCTCGCGAGGAGCTCGTCGACCATCCTGTCGTAGAAGTCGAGGCCGGCCGGGTTCACGCGGCCACGCCCGTCCGGCACGACCCGCGGCCAGGAGATCGAGAACCGATACGCGCCGATCCCGAGATCGCGCATCAGTCGGACGTCGTCACCGAAGCGGTGGTACGAGTCGCACGCGACGACGCCCGTGTCGCCGTTGGCGACGGCGCCCGGGAGCGCGGCGAACCGATCCCAAATGCTCTCGCCACGCCCGTCCTCGGTGACCGCCCCCTCGACCTGGTAGGCGGAGCCAGCCACTCCCCAGACGAATCCCGGAGGGAGCGGCCGATCGTCGGACTGCGAGAACCCCTGCATCACTTAACCGGTAAAGAGCATACTACGACGGATAGCGTTCCGTGCGAAGGAGGGCTGTGGCAGAGCGACGAGGCGGCAGGGTCACGATCAAGGACATCGCCGAGCGCGCCGGCGTGTCCAAGGGCGCCGTCTCGTACGCACTCAACGGACGGCCGGGGGTGTCCGACGACACGCGGGACCGCATCGTCGCGATCGCGAACGAGCTCGGTTGGTACCCGAACCGGGCCGCGCGCGCGCTCTCGGCGGCGCGGGTCGACGCGTGTGGCCTCGTGCTGGCACGACCGGCGCGCACGCTCGCATTGGAGCCCTTCTTCATGGAGTTCATCTCGGGCGTCGAGTCCGAGTTCGCGTCGCATTCGATCGCGCTGACGCTCCAGCTCGTGCGCGACCCGCATGAGGAGATCGCCGTGTACCGGCGGTGGTTCGGCGAGCACCGCGTGGACGGCGTCCTGGTCGTCGACCTGCGACTGGACGACCCCCGCGTCGATGAGCTCGTTCGCCTGGGCCTCCCTGCCGTCGTCGTCGGGGGGCCGGTGGAAGGCGGCGTTTTACCTGCAATTTGGCATGATGAGGGCTCTGTCGTGAACGAGGCCATCAGGTATCTGGCCGCGCTCGGGCATACCCGTGTGGCTCACGTCACCGGCGTCGACACTTTCGTGCATACCCGTCAGCGCGTGGAGGCGTTCCGACGTGCCGTACGGGAGCTCGGGCTCGAGGGCGACACCGTGGAGACGGACTACAGTGCCCAGAGCGGGGCCCGGGCGACGCGCAAGCTGCTCTCTTCTCCTTCCCCGCCGACGGCGATTCTCTTCGACAGCGACCTCCTTGCGGTTACCGGGCTGGGCATCGCACAGCAGATGGGTTTCTCCGTCCCGGACGACGTCTCGATCGTCGGCTGGGACGATTCGCTCATCAGCCAGGTCGTCCACCCGCCCCTCACGGCGATCACACGCGACATCACCGCGTTCGGTGTCGCGGCCGCCCGCCACCTCCTCGACGTGGTCGAGGGCCGAGCCGCGGGCGATGTCGAGATGACGCGCGGAGAGCTCACGACCCGCGGCAGCACCGCGCCGCGTGTTCCGTCAATCGCGCGATAGACACACTTCGCGTGTTGTGCACTCCCGCTAGCTTGACACTTAACCGGATAAGTGATGGACTTCTCGCATCGCCGTGTCACGCCGCAACAAGTCGGAGTCGGACCATGACGTCCGGCAGGGTTCGCGCGAGCCTCTGGTTCGGCGGCGCTGCCCTCCTACGCCGCTGACGCCTTTTCACCGGACGGCCACGGAGCCGAAAAGGCAACCGTGCGTCGTCTGGCTCGCGCGGAGACACGGACGCCACTCGTCGGCGAGCATCCGGAGTTTTCCACTGCCGTGTCAGCGTCGCCACGGATGGAGGGACGTGATGCAGGAAGCAACCATTGAGAAAACGGCTACAGGAGCAGACACGCTTTCCCGATCAGCCGCGCTGGAAGTGTCCAGTGATGCTGTGTGGCAGAGCGCGGCAGCCCCGAGAGGAGGGTGACAGCAATGTCAACACGCAGGAGAGGTAAGGCGATCGGCGCCGGCGCACTCGCTCTCGTCGCCGCCGTCATCGCCACCTCACTCGGAGTAGCGGGGGCGGGAGCCGGCGAGCAGTCGGCGTTCGCGCTTCCCCGCGCACAGACGTTCTACATGAGCGGGAGCCAGTGGTCACCGTACGGTGACGTCAATCCCGCCAAGACGTGGGATTACTCCACCGGCACCATCGGGTTGGCGTACGAAACCGCATTTCGGTTCAACCCCCTGACCGGTGCCTTCATCCCATGGCTCGCAACGGGTGGCAACTGGCGGACGAATAGCGTCTACGTCATGAACATCCGCCGTGGCGTGAAGTTCAGCGACGGCAAGACGCTGACGCCGGGGGACGTGAAGTACAGCTTCGACCTCTTGAAGGCCCCGACCCATCCGCAGAACGCGCTCTGGGCCTCGACGGGGCTGAAGACCGTCAAGGTCGTCGGGAATACTGTCGTGTTCACCTTCGCGGGCAAGCCCGGCTATCAGCAGTTCGACTTCTACCGCTACAACGTCGCGATCGTCCCGCGCCACGTCTTCAGCAAGTACTCGACGACGGAGCTGATGACGGGCAACCTCGACGCTGACAACATCGTCGGAACCGGCCCGTACGCGTACGTGTCAGGGGCGAGCTCGACGGCGCAGACGTTCGTCTGGCAGCGACGAGCCGGATGGTGGGCGACGAAGGCGTTGGGTCTCAGGCCGGCGCCGCGGTACGTCGTCGACATTCACAACTCGTCGAATCAGGCGGCACTCGCCAACTTCCAGGCGGGGAACATCGACCTCTTCAACAACTTCGCACCGAGATCGGCGATCAAGGGCAAGTTCAAGACCTTCTTCAACAAAGCCCCGTATCACCTGGGTGCGAACACGACGTGGCTCTTCCCGAACACGACGAAGAAGCCGCTCAACGATCCACAGTTCCGCCGCGCTCTCGCGTACTCGATCAACATGAACCAGATCCTCGACAAGGCCTACCAGGGTCTCGTGGACAAGGCGAGCCCGACCGGCCTGCTGCCGATCTGGAGCAAGTGGGTCGACAAGAAGGTCGTCGCCAAGTACGGCTTCTCGTACAACCTGAACCGGGCCAAGGCGATCCTCGCCGCGGCCGGGTACAAGGACACGGACGACGACGGATACGTCGAGAACAAGGACGGATCGGATATCTCGCTCAAGATCCAGTGCCCGAACGGATGGTCGGACTGGATGACCTCGATCCAGGTCATCGCGGAAAGCGCGAAGGCGGCCGGGATCAAGATCACGCCGGGATACCCGGACTACGGAACGCTGGTCGATGATCGTGGTCACGCGCGGTACGACCTGGTCCTCGCCAACGACAGGCAGTACTCGAATACGCCTTGGACGTACTACCAGTACATCTTCCAGCTGCCGATTCTGGATAACCAGACGACCGTGAACTACGAGCGGTTCTCGAGCCCGAAGGCCTGGGCTCTCACGCAGCAGCTGGACAGGACACCCACGACCAACACGAAGGCCTACCGGGCAGTCATGTCGAAGCTGCAGACGACGTTCCTGCAGAATCTGCCTGCCATCCCGCTCTGGTACAACGGGATGTGGGCCATGTTCAACACGACGTACTGGACGAACTGGCCGTCGGCCACGGGTGGGAAGTACACACCCACGGCCTGGAACAACTACTGGCAGATGACGAGCATCGACATGCTCACGCATCTGAAGCCGGCCAAGGGCAACTAGGCCGAGCGCAAGACCAATGATCGGTCAACACCCCTCCCGGCGACCATCCGGGAGGGGTGTTGTCACTCTGAGGGACGATCCGATCGGGACCTCCGGTGTGGCGATACCTCTTCCGTAAGGTCTCCATCTACGTCGTCACCTTCGTCGTCGCGGTGTCGATCGACTGGGCCATCCCTCGCTTCATGCCCGGAGACCCGATCCAGGGGCTGCTCTCGCGCATGCAGGCACAACCGCAGGCATCCGAGGAGCTGACGAGCTTCTACACCGAGGCGTTCGGCTTCGACGTCCCGCTCTGGAAGCAGTACCTCAACTTCTGGGCTGCTCTCTTCCAGGGCGATCTTGGGCTCAGCATCACGAACTACCCGATCCCTGTCACCGAGCTGATCATGGGCGCTCTGCCCTACACGCTCGCGCTGCTCGTCCCGGCGATCCTGCTCAGCTTCTGGGCCGGGAACAAGGTCGGCGCGCTCGCAGCCCGCCGTAAGACGCTCGACAACACCGTGCTGCCGATGAGCTACGTGCTGACCGCAACCCCGCAGATGTGGCTCGGAATCATCCTCGCCTGGGTGTTCGCCTCGAGCCTCGCCCTCTTCCCGGTCTCGGGCGCGTACGGGTTTGCGCTGCAGCCGGAGTGGTCGGTCGAGTTCGCGCGCAGCTTCCTGCACCACTGGATCCTGCCCTTCTCCGCACTCTTCCTCGTCGCTTTCGGCGGCTGGGCCATCGGGATGCGGAACCTGATCATCTACGAGCTCGAGGCCGATTACTCCAACTACCTCGCAAGCCTCGGAGCTCCCACGAGGCTCGTGCGCAAGTACGCCTACCGCAACGCGCTCCTCCCACAGATCACCGGGCTGGCGCTGGCGCTCGGCGCAGTCGTCGCGGGCGCCATCGTCGTCGAGATCGTGTTCTCCTACCCGGGTCTCGGGACGCTGACCCTGAATGCGATCGAGAATCGCGACTACTTCCTCATCCAGGGGATCTTCCTCTTCCTCATCACCGGTGTCCTGATCGCGAACCTCGTCATCGACATTGCATACGTCTTCATCGACCCGCGAACGCGGGTCGGGATGCAAGGCGGCGCGTGATGGCGGTCTCGGACCGCGATGCGGCAGTCGTGCCGACCGGAGCGCCGGCTCCGTCCCTCGAAACCACGGCGACCACGGCGCCCGGAGGAGGCAGGCCGCTGGCCGCGGCCCCGCTGCGGGGCCGATCGGAGTTCCGCTACTTCGCACTCCGGAACTGGAAGTTCGTCGTGGGCCTCGGGGTCGTGCTCGCGTTCTTCGTGCTCGCACTCGTCGGGCCCTTACTCACCGACAACACGCCGTTCGAATTCAGCGGGCCGACCGACCAGGCACCGTCTTCGGAGTACTGGTTCGGGACGACGTCGTTCGGACAGGACGTGTTCGCCCAGTTCGTGTACGGGCTGCGAGCAGCCTTCCTCGTCGGAGTCTTGGGCGGAGGGATCGCCTGGCTGCTCGGCGCCGCGGTCGGCTTCACGGCCGGCTATCGAGGAGGCTGGGTCGACGACGTCCTGAACATGCTCACGAACGTCGTCCTGGTCATCCCGACGCTGGCGATCCTCATCATCGTCGCCGCCTACATCAACGTCCACAGCTACGCGACCGAGGCGATCCTGATCGGGCTGACGTCGTGGCCGTGGGCGGCCCGCGCAGTCCGAGCCCAGACGTTCTCGCTGAAGACGCGAGAGTTCGTGGACGTCGCCCGGTTGAGCGGGCGAGGGACTCGGCAGATCATCACGACGGAGATCGCGCCGAACATGAGCTCGTACCTGCTCATGATGTTCATCCTCCTGTTCGGCGGCGCGATCCTCATCGGCGCCTCCCTCGACTTCCTCGGCCTGGGGCCGTCCGCATCGATGTCACTCGGGCTGATGATGAACAACGCGTTCCTCTCGAGCGCGCTGCTCCTCGGAACCTGGTGGTGGTTCGTGCCACCGGGACTCGGGATCATCGCGATCGTCGGCGGCCTGTACGTGATGAACGTGGGGCTGGACGAGATCTTCAACCCCAAGCTCCGGGAGACGTGAGATGAGCCTCAAGGTCGACGGGCTGACGGTGTACTACCAATCGCTGCGCGGCGACGTGAAGGCGGTGGACGGGGCGACCTTCGAGATCGCCGACGGCGAGATCATGGGACTCGCGGGCGAGTCCGGGTGCGGCAAGTCGACGCTTGGCAAGAGCCTCGTCCGTATGGATGCGCGGATGCGGTACGTCGACGGCCGCGTTGAGCTCGACGGCAAGGAACTTCCCGTCTGGGACGACCGGAAGATGAACCCGTACCGGTTCAAGCACGTCTCCATCATCCCGCAGTACGCGCTCAGCGCGCTGAATCCGACCCGGAAGATCGGGACGATGGCGACGGAGCTCCTCGCATCGCGGGACATCCCGCTGAACGGCGTGGTGGACGAGTTCAAACGGCGTCTGAAGATCGTCGGGCTGCCCGAGGACGTGCTGGAGCGGTTCCCGATCGAGCTCTCGGGCGGGATGAAGCAGCGTGTCGTGATGGTGCTCTCGTCCCTGCTCGATCCCTCGCTTTTGATCGCGGACGAGGTGACGTCGGCGCTCGACGTGTCGACACAGCGAGCCGTGTCCGAGCTGCTCGTGGAGTTCCGCGACCGCGGCTTCGTGAAGAGCATGATCGTGATCACCCACGACCTCTCGGTCCTGTACCAGATCGCCGACACGATCCTCGTCATGTACGCCGGCAAGCTCGCCGAGAAGGCGCCGGCGGAGACGGTCGTCCACGCACCAGCACACCCGTACACGCGGATGCTCATCTCGTCGCTTCCCGAGGTGGGGGTGCGATACGCGGAGAAGCGGCTGATCGGCATTCCCGGCCGTCCGCCGTCGCTGCTCGAGCCTCCGACGGGCTGCCGCTTCAAGACGCGGTGCCCACTCGCGTTCGAGAAGTGCGCCGAAGAGCCGCCGTTCGTCGAGGTCGCGCCCGGTCAGGCGGCCGCGTGCTGGAAGGCGACAGCCTGATGCTGAACGTGGAGACCTGCTGCAAGTCGTATCGCGTCGGCGCGTTCGGCGGTGGCGAACTCCTTGCCGTCCAGAACGTCAGCTTCGACGTCCACCCCGGCGAGGTCGTGTCCCTCATCGGCGAGAGCGGCAGCGGCAAGTCGACCATCGGGAAGATGATCCTCCGACTCCTCAAGGTCACGCGCGGGAACATCGTCTTCGACGGCGTGGACATCTCGACGCTCGGCGGGAGGGAGCTCAAGGCGTACTACGCCGACGTACAGGGTGTCTTCCAGGACCCGTTCAGCTCGTACAACCCGATCTTCAAGGCTGACCGGGTGTTCACGATGCTCCGCAGCGAGTACTTCTCCGGGCTCAGCGCCACCGACTGGCACGCGAAGCTCGAGAAGTCGCTCGACGCCGTGAGCCTCAATCCAGGAGATGTCCTCGGAAAGTACCCCCATCAGCTGAGCGGCGGCCAGCTGCAGCGCATGCTCATCGCGCGCGCGCTGATGCTCGACATCCGGCTACTCGTCGCGGACGAGATCATCAGCATGCTCGACGCCTCGACCCGCATCGACGTCCTGAACCTGCTGGGAGACCTGAAGTCCCGCGGGCTGGGCATTCTCTTCATCACGCACGACCTGTCGCTCGGCAACTACATCAGCGACAAGACGATGATCCTGCGTCGCGGGAACGTCGTCGAGCTGGGCGCGACCGAGCTCGTCTTCGGAAACCCGGTCCACCCGTACACGAAGACGCTTCTCGCCTCCGTCCCGCAACTTCACACGAAGTGGCAGGACGTCGACGTGACCATCGGTGCGCCTCCTGCGCCCGGCAATGGCGGCGGTCAGCTCGTCCTGGCCGAGGGCAGTCTCGAACTCGTCGAGGTCGAGCCCAGCCACTTTGCGGCGCTCGACGGAGACGGGGCTGCTCCGTGACCCGGCTCGGAGCCGAGACTGCCGCCGAACCGGTGACTGCCGACGGTCCCTGGGAGAACCGGCCGGCAGGCACGAACGACATTCTCTGGCGCTCCAGCCGCAACCCGATCATCCCGCGCGATCTCATCCCGCGTGCGAACAGCATCTTCAACTCCGCCGTCGTCCCCTTCGGCTCCGGCTTCGCCGGCGTGTTCCGCGTCGACGACACCGAGCGCGTGATGAACGTCCACTCGGGCCGCAGCTCGGACGGGGTCGAGTGGGAGATCGACGACGAGCCCATTACCTTCGTTCCCGCAGACCGGCGCATCCGTGAGATCCAGGAAGGCTTCCTGTTCGCCTACGACCCACGCGTCACCTGGCTGGAGGATCGCTACTACCTGACGTGGTGCAACGGATACCACGGACCGACGATCGGCCTCGCATACACGCACGACTTCGAGAGCTTCCACCAGCTCGACAACGCCTTCCTCCCGTTCAACCGCAACGGGGTGCTCTTCCCGCGCAAGATCGGCGGCGGCTACGCCATGCTGAGCCGTCCGAGCGACAACGGGCACACGCCGTTCGGTGACATCTACTACTCCGAGAGCCCCGACCTCGTGCACTGGGGCCGCCATCGCCACGTCATGGCCCCGATTCCCCTCACGTGGCAGTCGACGAAGATCGGAGCGGGGCCGACACCGATCGAAACCGGTGAGGGCTGGCTCGTGCTCTACCACGGCGTCCTGACCTCCTGCAACGGCTTCGTGTACTCGATGGGCGCCGCGCTCCTCGATCTGAAGGAGCCGTGGAAGGTGCTCGGGCGGAGTCGCGACTATCTCCTCTCACCCCAGGTGCCATACGAACAGGTGGGGGACGTGCCGAACGTCATCTTCCCCTGTGCGGCGCTCGTCGATCACGAGGCCGACCGCGTCTCGGTCTACTACGGTGCCGCCGACACCGTCGTGTGCCTCGCGCATGGGTACCTGTCGGAGATCCTCGACTCCGTACCACGGTGACCGTGCGCGCGACGCCCCCATTCGCAATCTCGTTCATGAGCGCGAACTACGTGGCGAAGGAGCTCGGCTACGGCGCTGCGACGGAATGGGGGCCGTTCGACGCCGCGACCAACGCGGCCTTCGAGCCGCTCGAGACCTTCGCCGGCGGGTTCGATGACCTGCTCGCGACGATCACCGGCATCGGCTTCGACACGATCGATCTCTGGTTCGCCCACCTGAACTGGCGCTGGGCGTCTCCCGAGCACGTCGCGCTCGCGCGCGAGGCGCTCGCCCGCCGTGACGTCCGCGTCGTCTCGCTCGCGGGCAGCGTGGGCGCGACCACGGACGAGCTCGCGGCAGCCTGCCGGCTCGCGAACGACCTGGACGTCGACCTCGTAGCGGGCGTCGGCGAGGTCGTGCACCGTGCTCGCGAGGGAGCGGTGGCGGTGCTCCGCGAGCATGGTGTCCGCTTCGGGCTCGAGAACCATCCCGAGAAGACGCCGCAGGAGGTGCTCGACACGATCGGCGACGACGCCGACGTGCTCGGCGCAACCGTCGACACCGGCTGGTGGGCGACCCAGGCGTACGACCCGGTCGCCGCGATCGGCGAGCTGTCCGAGCGGCTCTTCCACGTGCATCTGAAGGACGTCGAGGAGCCTGGAACGCACGTCTCGTGCATGCATGGCGAGGGGTGCGCGAACGTCGCGGGCTGCGTCGAGAAAGTGCTCGCGATCGGCTATGCCGGCCCGCTGAGCATCGAGCACGAGCCCTACGACCGCGATCCCACGGCCGAGTGCGTCCGCATGCTCGCGCGCATCCGGGCGCAGCTGGCGGCGACGGAGGTCGGGCGCCGTGGCTGAGCAGGCGCTGCGCGTCGCCGTCATCGGGTGCGGGAACATCTCGGGCGCGTACGGCGAGACGATGAGCGCGTACCCGTCCGTGCGGATCGCCGGTGCGACGGACGTCGACCGCGCTCTCAGCGAGGCATTCGTCGACCGCTTCGGCGGACTCAGCTACCCGTCGCTCGGCGACGTCCTCGACGACCCGGCAGTCGACGCGATCGTCAACCTGACCTACCCCGGCGTCCATGCGGAGGTGACGAGCGCGGCGCTGGAGGCCGGCAAGCACGTGCACAGCGAGAAGCCGCTCGCGGGCGACTACCCCAGCGCGCGGTCACTCGTCGACCTGGCCGCCGACCGGGGCCTGCGGCTCTCGTGCTCGCCGATCACCTTCCTGGGCGAGGCGCAGGAGACGATGTGGCGGCTGGTCGAGGACGGCGCGATCGGCCCCGTCCGGGTGGCGTACGCGGAGGTGAACTGGAGCCGCATCGAGAGCTGGCATCCGCGGCCGGAGCCCTTCTACCGCATCGGCCCGTTCGCCGACGTCGGCGTCTATCCGCTGACGATCCTCACCGCCATGTTCGGGCCGGCGCGTCGCGTCACGGCCTTCGGGAAGGTGGTGTACCCGGATCGCACGACGACCTCCGGGGAGGCCTTCTCCCCCGGCGCACCGGACTTCGGCGTCGCGGTCGTCGAGCTCGAGAGCGGCACCGTCGTGCGCCTCACGGCGAACTTCTACGTCGGCCACCACAGCAAGCAGAGTGGCATCGAGCTCCACGGGGACACCGGCTCGCTCTTCCTCTCGAGCTGGCAGGAGTTCGATGCATCGGTCGAGCTCGCGCCGTTCGGCGGCTCGTACGAGCCGGTCCCGGTCGAGAACCCGTTCCGGGGAACCGACTGGGGACGGGCGCTCGGCGAGCTGAGCGAGGCCATCGTGACCGGCCGCCCCCATCGCGCCACCGGGGCTCACGCTGCTCACATCGTCGAGATCCTGGACGCGACAGCGACCTCGGCCACCGAGGGCCGCGCCGTGGACGTGACGTCGTCGTTCCCGCGTCCTGCGTTGCGCCCCGCCCCGCCGCTCCAGCCGTAGCATCTCCTCCGTGGACGCGCGCGAGCTCGGCCGGAGCGGCATCGCCGTCTCGCGGGTCGTCCTCGGCTGCGGCAACTTCGGCGGCGTCGGCTCGGCGCCGGCGTTCTTCGGTCAGGGAATCCCGCGCGAGGAAGCGCAGCGGATCATGGACACCGCCTGGGAGCTCGGGATCAGGACGTTCGACACGGCGGACGCCTACGGCGGCGGACGCAGCGAGACCTGGATCGGCGAGTGGCTCGCGGCGAAGGGCCCCGAGGTGCGCGACGCGATCGTGATCGAGACGAAGACGTTCAACCCGATGGCCGAGGGCGCGGATCGGGGCCTGTCGCGACAACGCATCCGGCGGCAGCTCGAGACGAGCCTCGAGCGGCTCGGGCTCGAGCGCATCCCGCTCTACATGGCGCATGCGCCCGACCCCGACACCCCGCTCGAGGAGACGCTCGGAGGGTTGGACGAGCTCGTGCGCGCAGGCACCGTCGGCGCGGTCGGCGCGTCCAACTTCTCGGCGGAGCAGCTCGCAGAGGCACTCGAGATCTCGGGGCTCGAAGGGCTCACACGCTTCGAGTGGGCGCAGAACTCGTTCTCGCTCCTCGATCGGGCCGACGCCGAGAGCGTCTTTCCCGTCTGCCACGAGCACGGGCTCGGGTACGAGGCGTTCGGGCCGCTCGCGGGAGGGTGGCTCGCCGGCCGCTACCGACGCGGTGAGGAGTATCCCGAGGGCTCGCGCATGACACAGCGACCCGATGGCTACCGCAAGTACGAGGCCGAGGACGTCTTCGACGCGCTGGAGGCGTTCGAGCGCGAGGCGCTCGGCCGAGGAGTCTCGATGGCAGCGCTCGCGATCGCGTGGCTGTGCGGCGTCCCGGAAGTCACAGCCATCGTCGTCGGCCCGACGCGCGCCGAACACCTCGAGCCGGTGCGCGAGGCGCTGTCGCTGGAGCTGACAGCGGAGGAGCACGAGCATCTGGGAGTCTTATTCCCGTGATCGTCCTCAACGAGCACGACGTGCGCAAGCTTCTCGACATGGAGTCGTGCGTCGAAGCGATGGAGGACGTCCTCGTCTCACTCGCACAGGGCGAGCTCTTTCAGCCGCTCCGCTCGGTCGCGCGGCCGCCCGACGCGCCCGGCTTCATCGGCCTCATGCCGTCGCATCGTGGGGGCGGAACGCCCGCTTACGCGCTCAAAGAGATCGTGGTGACGCCCGACAACCCGACGCGCGGGCTGGACGCCCACCAGGGATCGGTTCTCCTTCACGACGGCCGGACGGGCGAGCTGGTTGCGATCATGAACGCATCTCCGGTCACGGAGATTCGTACTGCCGCCGTGTCCGCCGTCGCGACGCGCGCCCTCGCACGTCCCCGAGCCGGCCGCGTCGCGATCCTCGGGGCAGGCGTCCAGGCGCGAGCCCACGTCGACGCCATGCGGGCCGTCCTCGACGATCCGGAGATCCGCGTCTGGGCCCGTCGTCTCGAAGCCGCAGAAGAGCTCGCCGGGCAGGTCGGCGCGACGGTTGCACCGTCCGTGGACGCGGCGCTCTTCGGCGCGGAGGTCGTCTGCACCACGACAAGCGCGCGCGAGGCGATCGTCGAGCGCCGCTGGCTCGTAACGGGTGCCCACGTGAACGCTGTCGGCGCTTTCGGGCCGCACCGGGAGCTCGACAACGAGACGATGGCCGGTGCGTCACTCTTCGTCGATCGCCGCGAGTCAGCACTGAACGAAGGCGGCGACTACGGACTGGCCGCGGCCGACGGGGTGGTCGGGCCCGACGACATCAAGGCCGAGCTCGGGGAGGTACTCGCCGGCATGCATCCTGGACGGGAGCACGAAGACGAGCTGACGGTCTTCAAGTCGTATGGCATCGGCGTGGAGGACCTCGCCACCGCGGATCTCGTCGTCCGTCGCGCGCGCGAGCGGGGCGTGGGCATCGAGGTCGACTTCTGATCCCGCTCGCCGAGATCGAGGCCGCTCGCGAGCGCATCGCGGGAACGGTCGTCCGCTCGCCACTGGTCCGACTCCAGATCGACGACGCGCCGGCAGAGATCTGGCTGAAGCTCGAGAACCTGCAGCCGATCGGCTCCTTCAAACTGCGCGGCGCGGCGAACGCCGTCCTGAGCGCGCCGCGCGAGGCGCTTGCTTCGGGTCTCGTGACCACGAGCACCGGGAACATGGCGCAGGGCGTTGCCTGGATGGCGCGCGAGCTGGGCGTGCCCGCCACGATCGTCGTTCCCGACAACGCCTCCGCTGGCAAGCTCGCGGCCGTCGAGCGGCTGGGCGGACGGATCGTCCGCGTGCCCTGGGAGCAGTGGTGGGCCGCAGTGGAAGCAGACGAGGAGCGCGACCTCGGTTCGGACGTCGAGGGATTCTTCGTCCATCCCGTGCAGGACCCGCCGGTCATGGCCGGCAACGGCACCATCGGGCTCGAGCTCGTCGATCAGCTCGACGAGATCGACGCAGTGGTGATCCCGTGGGGCGGCGGCGGGTTGTCGACGGGTATCGCGAGCGCGCTCCACGCGCTCAGGCCGGACACGAAGGTCTACATCTCCGAGCCGGAGACGGGCGCGCCCGTCACGGCCGCGCTCGCCAACGACGGCGTGCCGATCCCCGTCGACTTCACGCCGTCCTTCGTGGACGGCGCGGGGTCGGCCGGCCTGCTGCCGAAGATGTGGGCGCACGCCCAGCCGCTCGTCGACAGCTCGTTCGCGATCTCCCTCGAGGACACGGCGAAGACGGTTCGCCTGCTGCTCGAGCGCGCGCGCATCGTGGCCGAAGGGGCCGCCGCCCTGCCGGTCGCCGCCGCGCTGTCCGGCCGGGCCGGAGGTGGTCGCATCGTCTGCATCGTCTCCGGCGGGAACATCGACGGTGCGCGGCTCGCAGCGATTCTGGACGGCCGCGTCCCGGACTAGCGGCTCCAGGGCCGACGCCGCGGGAGCCAGCGCGGCACGTTCGCGGCGTAGAGGTCGTAGTCCTCGCCAAAGCGGCGGCGCAGCCCGGGCTCCTCCACGAGCGGCAGGTACACGATGTTCACGACCACGACGGCTGCGAACCAGAGGGCGAGTGGCGGGGATCCGAGCAGGACGGCTTCGCCGGCGAGGACGAACGCGACACCGCTGATCATGGGGTTGCGCACGTGGCGGTACGGGCCGCGGACCACGAGTTTGCTCGTCGGATCCCATGGCGCCAGAGTGCCGTCTCCAACCGTCGAGAAGAGCCGGATCGTCCAGACGACGAGCACGATCCCGATCGTGACCAGCGCGACGCCGAAGGCGCTGCCCCACCAGAGACGCACGTCTCCCGTCCACGAGACGATGAGCGCCGGCACCACGATCGTGACCACGAACGGGAGCAGCACGATCGCACGCGCCTGACGGAGGGCGCTCACTCGAGGAGCGTTCGCTCGAGCCCGTCGAGGGATTCGCGCAGCAGGTTCGCGTTTCCGACGGAGTGCGCGTAGACGGCGAGCATCGAGCACAAGCCGAGAGCCAGCACGCGCGCTCGGCTGTGGACGTCCTCGTCGACTGCTCCGTACTCGGCGAAGAACGCCTCGCGTCCCTCGGGCGGCAGCATGCTCCAGGCGACGTGGAGGTCGATGGACGGATCGCCCGTACAGCAGTCCCCCCAGTCGATGACGCCCGCGAGCGAGTCGTGCTCGACGAGGACGTGGCGGAGATGGAGATCGCCGTGCAGGAAGACTCGCTCGCGCGAAGCGAGACGCGACGCGTGCTCGAGCACGCGTTCGACGGAGAGTTCGCCCCGCCAGGCGCCCGTCGACTCCAGCTCCCGGAGGTTCTTGCGTGCCATCGGTACGCGCTTGTCCATGTCGGCCCTCCCGAGCGGGTCGACAGGAAGCGCGTCCTCGGGATCGACCCGAGCTCGTAGCTCCGGCTCATGCAGCTCTCGAAGGAACCGACCGAGGTCCACGCCGACTGCAACCCGCGCCTCGTCCGAGAGCGCCGCATCGGCGATCTCGTTGCCGGGCAGCAGCCGCGTGCCGAAGAACGGCCACGGGAACTGCTCGCTCTGCTGCCCGACGAACGTCGGAACCGGGATCGGAACCGAGAGGAGGGGGCCGAGCGTCGGCAGCAGCGCGAGCTCTCGTCGGACTCCGGGAATCGCGATCTGTCGGCGGGGGAAGCGGAACGCCCACGTCTCCTCGACGACCCAGACCGCGTTGTCCCAACCCTCGCCGAGCAGCCGCGCAGACGAGGCGTCCAGCTCGGGGAACTGGTCGCCGACGAGCTCGCGTACGAGCCCCCCGTCGACGACGACCTCGGGGTCCCAGTCGGGCATCGCCGCACCCTAGCCCCGCTTCGCAACGGGTAGGAATTCGGGATGCGCACGATCTCGCTCGCCGCGCTCCGCCGCATCGTCATCGGCGCGCAGGGCTACGCGTCGCGCTCCCGCGCCGGCACGCGCCACGAGGTCGAGGAGACGATCCGCGCGCTGTCGTGCGTCCAGCTGGACTCGATCACGACGGTCGAGCGGAGCCACCGGATCGCACTCGGCTCGCGGGTCGGCGCCTATCCCCGCGACAGCGTCTCCCGCCTTCTCGGCGAGGGCCGCGTCTTCGAGTACTGGGCGCACGAGGCATGCCTCATCTCCGTCGAGGAATGGCCGCTCTTCCGCTCCTGGATGACGCGACACCACCCCTGGCGAGGCGACGTGACTGCGGAGCACCCGGACCTCACGCTCGAGGTGCTCGCCGCCATCCGCGAGCGCGGACCACTGGCGTCGCGGGACTTCGACGGAAAGGGCGGCGGGGGCATGTGGAACTGGAAGCCGGCGAAGATCGTCCTCGAGGCGCTGTGGAACGCGGGCGAGCTCGTGATCGCGGGTCGCGTCAGCGGGTTCCAGCGGCTGTACGACCTCCCGGAACGCGTCCTCCCGCCGGAGGTGCTCGCAGCGCCGGTGCCGGACAAGGAGGCGCGCGACCGGCAGCTGACGCTGCGGGGGGTTCGGGCACGCGGCGCGCTCACCGAAGCGGGCGTCGTCGAGCACTGGCGCCTCGCCGGCGGAACCGCCCGGATCCGGCCCCACGTCGATGCCCTCGTGGCAGACGGGCAGCTCGAGCGACTCGCCGTCGACGACGGCGGTGCGGCGGTCCTGGTCGAGCCCGAAACGGACCTCGAGCCGCCACGTCCGCCGACTGCCGTCCTCCTGTCTCCGTTCGACAACCTCCTGTGGGATCGAGCATTTGCCGGGAGGGTGCTCGGCTTCGAGCACGTCATCGAGGTGTACAAGCCGCAACCCCAACGCCGGTTCGGCTACTACGTGCTCCCGTTTCTCTGGCGCGATCGGATCGTCGGACGCGCCGACCTGAAGTCGGAGCGGAAGGAGGACGCGCTCGTCGTGAAGGCGTTCCATCTCGAGCCGGGCGTGCGCCGCTCGGCTGCACTCGACGACGCGCTCGATCGCGCCCTCGACCGCCTGCGCCGCGTAATCGGTCTCGAGCGGGTGATTCGATGAGGCTCGTCTCGCAGGAGGAGGCCCGCCGCATCGCGGTCAACGCGCAGCTCCTGTACGGGTCCGCGGCGACCATCCTCGACACCGTGCGTCAGCTCGGTTTCCTGCAGATCGACCCGATCTCGACCGTGGCGCCGCCGCAGCAGCTCGTGCTCTGGAGCCGGCTCGGGCCGTACGACGTCGCCGAGCTGGATCGCCTCCTCTGGGTCGAGAAGAAGCTCTTCGAGTGGAACGCGTTCATCTGGCCGATCGAGTCCCTACCGCTCCTCGAGGCCCGGATGCGCCGGCGGCGGACGGGGAAGTACGCGTGGGAGCGCAGGGGCGACGAGTTCCTCCGGGAGAACGTGGCCTTCAAGCGCTTCGTACTGCGTGAGCTCGAGCGCAGCGGCCCGATGGTCTCGCGCGAGATCGAGGGCGACGCCAGGCGCACGTGGGCCTCGCACGGCTGGTACGGCACTCGCAGCGTCGCGGTCCTGCTCGAGATCCTGCACGGTCGGGGCCTGGTTGCCGTCGTGGGTCGCCGCAACGGCCAGCGGCTCTGGGATCTCGCGGAGCGCTGGTACCCAGAGGTCGAGAAGATCCCTCTCCGCGAGGCCGAGAAGCTCCGGGAGGAGCAGCGCTTCCGGTCGCAGGGCGTGCGACTGACGAAGGCAGGCTGGGAGGCGCATCCGGACGCGAGCGACGCGCCCGTCCCTGACCGCGTCACCTTCCTCTCCCCCTTCGACCGGCTCATCCACGATCGCAATCGCACCGAGAAGCTCTTCGACTTCTTCTACCGTCTCGAGACGTACGTGCCGAAGGCGAAGCGCGAGTACGGCTACTACGTCCTGCCGATCCTGGTCGGCGATCGGATCGTGGGCCGGATCGAGCCGCGGTTCGACCGCAGGACGAAGACGGTCGAGGTGCTCGGCGCCTGGGGAGACAGCTCGCGGGCGGACGCTGCCCTTGCGAGCCTCGCGACGTGGCTCGGCGCTGAGTCGGTTTCGGCCGGCCGGAGCTAGCCGGCTTCGACCTCGGCCAGGAACTGGCGGAGATAGGCCGAGACGTCCCGTCGCGCCAGCCCGAGCGGGAAGAACGGCCACAGCAGCCACCCCCGGCCTCGCAAGTGGCGGATTGCGACGATCTCGACACGGCTCCCGGCATCTGAGGCCCGCGTCGCACGAATCTCCCATGTGCTCCCGGGCTCGAAGAGATTGGAGTCGACGACGATGCCCTTCACGACGCCTGGCTGCGACCAGTCGTAGCGCAGACGCTCCCAGACGAGCCCGATGGGCCACGGATTGCCTTCGGTCACGTCGGCCCAGGTCTCGCCCCGGTCGTGAATCGTCAGATGCTCGGTGTACACGTCCCGCCACAGCTCGGCGCGGCGAGCGGAGAAGTCGCGTGCGGCCTCGAGGACTTGCTCAGGGCGGGCGGTGCTCTTTTCGACCACGTGGACGCGCGGCACAAGTCGATCCTAAGCCGGGATCAGCTGAGCCGCCGCAAGGACTCACGGTCCCCTGAGTAGCATCCTGGCGATGGAGTTCGAGACGCGGGCGATCCACGACGGCCAGGAGCCCGACCCCGCGTCCGGCGCGATCACGACGCCGATCTACCAGACCTCGACCTACGTGCAGGAGGCGGTCGGAGTCCACAAGGGCTACGACTACGCGCGGGTCGCGAATCCGACGCGGACGGCGCTCCAGGAATGCATCGCCTCGCTCGAAGGGGCCGCGCACGGCCGCGCGTTCTCGTCCGGGCTCGGCGCGGCGACGACGCTCATGCACCTGCTCTCGCCCGGCGACCACGTCGTCGCCGTCAACGACGTGTACGGCGGCATCTACCGCATGTTCACGCAGGTGTACGAGCCGAAGGGCTACCGCTTCACGTTCCTCACGGCGGAGGAGATCTCGAGCGGGCTCGCCGAGCATCTCGACGAGCAAACGAGGCTCGTGTGGCTCGAGACGCCGACGAATCCGGCGCTCAACATCGTCGACATCGCGGCAGCCGCGGAGGCCGCCCGCGCGGGCGGCGCGCACGTAGTCGTCGACAACACCTTCGCGACCCCGTACCTCCAGCAGCCGCTCGCCCTCGGCGCGGACGTCGTCCTGCACTCGACCACGAAGTACCTCGGCGGGCATTCGGACGTAATCGGCGGCTTCCTCGCGACGAACGACGACGCGCTGGCCGAGCGGCTCGCGTTCCTGCAGAAGTCGCTCGGCGCCGTGCCCGGCCCGTTCGACGCGTGGCTCGTCCTGCGCGGGGTCAAGACGCTCGCGGTGCGGATGGATCGCCACTGCCGGAACGCGGAAGCGGTGGCGGTGTTCCTCGAGCGACACAGGAGAGTCGAGCGCGTCCTGTACCCGGGCCTGCCGTCGCATCCCGGCCACACGCTCGCCGCGCGCCAGATGCGGAACTTCGGCGGGATGGTCTCGTTCCTGCTGGACGACGAGCAGGAGGCGGTCGATCTCGTCGCGCGTACGAAGATCTGGAAGCTCGCGGAGAGCCTGGGCGGCGTCGAGAGCCTCATCGAGCACCCCGCCCGCATGACGCACGCGTCGACTGCGGATGCGCCGTTCGCCGTGCCGCCGACGCTGATCCGGCTCTCGGTCGGCATCGAGTCGGCCGATGACCTGATCGAGGACCTCGAGATCGCGCTCGCCGGTTGATGCTCGAGCCGATCGACCTCCATCACCAGGCGCCGGGGATCGTCGGCTGCTATCTCCTCGAGACGGAGGACGGCCCGGCGCTGTTCGACTGCGGCCCGACCTCGACGATTCCTCATCTGAAAGCGGGGCTCGCCAACCGCGGCCTCGATCTCACGGACGTGCGCCATCTGCTCCTCTCGCACATCCATCTCGACCATGCGGGAGCGGCGGGCGTTCTGGTCCGTCAGAACCCCTGGCTCCAGGTGCACGTGTCCGACGTCGGAGCGCCGCATCTGGTCGATCCGTCCAAGCTGGACACGAGCGCGCGCAGGCTCTACGGCGATGCGTTCGACGAACTGTGGGGCGAGCTCGCCCCGGTTCCGTCCGAGAACGTTCACATCGCCGGCGAGCGAGTCGTCGGCCTCGCCTGCTTTCCCACGCCGGGACATGCCTCGCACCACGTGTCGTACCTCGACTCCGACGGCACGCTCTACGCGGGCGACGCGGCCGGAGTACGTCTCGACGGCGCGAGCTTCGTGATGCCGCCGTGCCCGCCGCCCGAATTCGACCTGGAGGCGTGGGAGAGCTCCCTGGTCGAGATCGAGCGGCGTGCTCCTTCCCGCCTCGCGCTCATCCACTTCGGCGCGGTCGACGACGTGCAGGAGCACCTCGCCTGGCTGCGGGCAACGCTCGCGAGCTGGGGAGGCCGCGTCGAGGACGGGATGGACGAGCAGACCTTCATCGCCGCCGCGCGTTTCGACGTCGAGCAGGTCGACCCAGCGCTCGTGGACGAGTATCAGCGCGCAGGGCCGTACTGGCACCACTTCCGCGGCATCGAGCGCTACTGGCGCAAGCGCCGCGAGGCCGTGGGACAGGCGCTCGAGCGCTAGACCGGTTCGTCCGGATCCGGTGGCTCGGGCTCCGGACGTGGCATCGGGTCTCCGGGGTCCGGCATGGGGTTCGGCGGCACCGGGATCGGATCCGGGTTCGGGCTCGGCGGAGCGGGATCGATGCGAATAGGAGTCATAAAGCGCTTCTCCCCTACGGGCGAGGACGTGAAACCACCTCCTCGAGCGCTCGGCAGTTCACCACTGCGGACGTCTCGGCGCCGCCCTTGCGCGCCGTCGCGACGGCCAGCTCGACGTTTTCGAGCCCGCGCTCCGAGTGCGCGTCGGAGTTGAGGACCAGCTGGACGCCCGTTGCAAGCGCCTCGCGAACGTGCGCTGCCGAGAGATCGAGCCGGTCCGGAAGCCCGTTCACCTCGAGCGCGACCCCGGTCTCCAGTGCGACCGCAAACACCTCGTCCAGGTCGAGCGCGTTCTCGGGCCGGTGATTGAGGATCCGCCCCGTCGGATGGCTGAGCGCGCGGACGGCGGGGTGTCGCATCGCCTCGGTGACCATCCGCGTGAGCTCGCGCCGGCCACGACGCTGGCCCGCGTGCAAGCTCAGCTGCACCCACTCGAGCGACTCCAGCACGCCGTCGTCCACGTCGAGCGCACCGTCGGCGCGAATGTCGCACTCGACGCCCCGCAGCACATGGAACGGAGCGACGAGCTCGTTCACGTGCGCGATCTCCTCCGCCTGGCGAAGGAGCTGCTCCGTGTCGAGGCCGGGAACGACCTGCACGTTCGGGCTGTGGTCGCAGATGGCGAGATATTCGTACCCGCGGCGCTGCGCCGCCAACGCCATCCCGTGGACGGTGGCCCTTCCGTCCGACCACGTCGTATGGCAGTGGAGGTCGCCGCGAACCTGTGCAAGCTCGACGAGGTCGGGCGGAGCCACGGCGCCGGGCAGCTCCCGAAGCTCCGGTGGGCAGAAGGGCAAGCCGAGACGGTCGAACAGGTCTTTCTCGGTGGCCGCCTCGGGTAACGCCCCGAGTGCCGCGACGTAGTCCGCCGACCCGGTCGCGCGCACGACCTCCGTGCCGTGCGCAGCCCGAGTCGCGACGATGAGCGTGACGGGAACCCCGTCCACGGTCAGGCCGACGACTCTCCTCTCGTCGCGTTCGAGCACGACGACGATCTGGGCGAGCTCCGCGAACCGGTCGGCGATGCCTCCCGGATCGTCCGAAGCGACGACGACGGCGAGCTCGTGCGACAGCTCGGCGAAGCGACGGGCAGGCCCCGCGACCTCGCCGCCGAGGGCGTCCGCGATCTCGCGTGAGAGCACTCGGCTGCGGTTGACCGTCAGCCCACGCGGAGCGGCAGGGTCTCGATCGAGGTTCGCCACGATCTTCGCCTCGGTGGCCGGCCCGACTCCGGGAACCTCTCGCAGGCGTCCCTCGCGGGCTGCCGTGACGAAAGCATCTACGGAGCTCACGTTCAGGTGACGCACGATCGCGAGCATCCGCGAGGGCGTGAGCCCGAGAATCCGCCCGTACGCGATCAGTGCCGGCTCGAGCTCCGCCTCGAGCGCACGCAGCTCCGCGATCTCGCCCGTCTCGACCAGCTCGCGGAGCTTCGACTCGATCCCGGAGCCGATCCCACGCAGCTCACGGACGCGGCCGGATCGCACCAGCTCCGCGACCGACGCTGGCGACGCGCGAACGACCTCGGCCGCGCGCGTGTACGCGCGCACCGCGAACGGCGAAGTCCCGGCCAGCTCGAGCAGGGCTGCGAAGAGCATGAGCCGATCGGCTATCTCTGCGTTCGTCGGTTTCCGCTCAACCATCAGCCCTACACACTCGCCGTTTGGCGGGAACCCGGTACCGGGTAATCCTCGTCCATGCCACGTGCCATCTGGTCGGGAAGCATCGCGTTCGGGCTCGTCAACGCGCCGGTGAAGATGTACACCGCGATCGACGAGCACAATCTCGAGCTCCATCTCGTCCACGAGAAGGACGGTTCGCCGATCGGGTACGAGAAGGTCTGCAAGAAGGAGGACAAGCCGGTTCCGACCGACGAGATCGTGAAGGCGTACGAGGTCTCGGAGGACGAGTACGTGTATCTGACGGACGAGGACTTCAAGGCAGCCGAGGAGGAGTCGTACCGGACCATCGAGATCCTCGCCTTCGTTCCGCGCGAGGAGATCGATCCGATCGTGTTCAAGCGGACGTACTACCTCGGACCCGCGGACGGTGCCGAGAAGGTCTACGCGCTCCTCGTCAAGGCCATGGAGAGCTCGGAGCTCTCGGCGGTGGCGCGCTACGTCTTCCATGACCGTCAGCAGCTCGGCACGCTCCGCATCCGCGACGGGGTGATCACGCTCGAGAACATGTACTTCGCCGACGAGATCCGGCCGACGAAGGGCATCGCGCCTTCGAGAAAGCCGCGCGTCGACAAGCAGGAGCTGGAGATGGCCGAGACGCTCATCGAGCGCTTCACGTCCTCGTTCCACCACGACCAGTACGAGGACGAGTACCGGAAGCGACTGCTGAAGATCGTGAAGCGGAAGCAGAAGGGCGAGGAGATCCACGCCGAGGCGGCCGTGGAGGAGCGCGAGGAGCCGACCGACATTCTCGAAGCACTGCGCGCGAGCGTCGAGGCGGCGCAGAGCGGCGGCTCGCGCAACGGCGGCAAGAACGGGCGGCGCAGGAAGACGTCACGCAAGCGCCGGACTGTCGCCAAGAGCAAGAGCTGACCGCGCTCCGAGATGCGTGACTGCCTGCTCGCCGTCGACCTTTTCTCCGACTTCGCACACGAGGACGGCGATCGGCTGCTCGAGTCGCTGCGCGAGCGCGCGTCGGGGCTCACGCAGGCAGTCGAGCTCGCACGCGAGCGGTCGCTGCCGCTCATCTATGCGAACGACAGCTTCGGCGTCTGGAACGGTGACTCCAGGGCTCTGGTGCAGCGGGCGCTGGTCGGCCCGGCAGGCGACGTGCTCGCCGAGGTTGCGCCGCGAGACGACGACACGTTCATCGTGAAGCCGCGTTACTCCGCGTTCGATCTCACGCCACTCGAGCTGGTGCTCTCGGACCTCGGGGGCGAGCGCATCCTGCTTCTCGGGATGGCAACGGAGAGGTGCGTGGCGCAGACGGCGATCGACGCACGAGAGCGCGGTTACAAGGTGACGGTCATCACCGACGCCTGCGCGTCGGTGGATCCCGAGCTGGAGCGAACGGCGCTTCGCTACCTCGCGGACGTGACTGGCACATGGCTCGCCGCGTCGCTCGAGGAAGCGCTGAAGATCCCGGTGCCTGCGGCCTGACCGGGCTCAGGCCGCGTGCGCCTCAAGATCGGCCAGCGAGACGAACTCGAGCGCCGACGCGTGCGTCGCCTCGAGGACGACGGGCGGAGCAAACCCTGCCTCCAGCGCCTCCTGCCAGCGCGCGGCAACGACACACCAGCGGTCTCCGGGCCGCAGGCCCGGGAACATCCACTGCGGCTGCGGGGTGACGAGGTCGTTGCCGGCGTCGACCGAGAAGGACAGGAACTCCTCGGTCATGACCGCGCAGACGGCGTGGAATCCGGGATCGCGGCCCTCGGTCCGGCAGTACCCGTCCCGGAAGAACCCTGTGAGCGGGTCGATCGAGCACGTCTCGAGCTCGCCACCGAGGACGTTCACGACCCGAGAGACTACGCCCAGCCGGTGACGAGCCAGCGACCACGCCGGAACCGCGTCGCCATCAGCGCCAGGCGGACGACGATCAGGATGACGAGGGCCGACCAGACACCGCGAATTCCCCAGTCGGCTCGGAGCGAGGCGAGCAGAATCGCCGCGCACGCGAGGAACGCCACGACCATCGAGAGCGCGAGAAACGGCCCGTCGCTCGCGCCGATGAGGATCCCGTCGAGCGCGAAGACCGCTCCGGCCAAGGGTTGCATCAGCGCGAAGAGCGGCCAGAGCAGAGCTGTCTCGTCGAGGACCGCGCCATCGCCGGTGAAGATTCGCGGCAGGAGGTCCGCGAGCGCGAGCATCGCCAGCGCGAACGCGGCACCGGCGGCGACGGAGAGCCAGATCATTCGCTCTCCGGCCTCGTAGGCGCGTTCCGTCCTCCCAGAGCCGAGCTCCCGCCCGACGATGATCTGCCCCGCGATCGCAATCGAGTCCAGGACGAGCGCCAGGAAGAGGAAGAGCTGAAACGCAATCTGGTGCGCCGCGATCGCGTCGTCACCCGATCGTGTCGCGACTGCGCCTGCGAGGGCGAAGGCGCCGGTCAGAGCCGCCGTCCGGATGAAGATCCACTTCCCGAGCGACAACACGCGACGCGCGATCGCCGGCCGCGGGAGCGCGTCATCTCCGCGCAGGCCGTGCAGGATGACGACGACGAACGCGGTGCCCATGCCGAGCTGCGCAATCGCCGTGCCGGCAGCCGAGCCTGCGATTCCCCAGTCGAAGCCGTAGACGAAGAGCACCTCGAGAATCACGTTCGCGACGTTCGCCACGATGACGATGACGAGCGGTGTCCGGAGGTCTGCAATTCCGCGCAGGTAGCCCTGACCGCCGAGCGCAACGAAGGCGGCCGGGAAGCCGATTGCCGCGATCCGCAGATAGGTCACTGCGTCCTCCGCGGCTTCACCTTCGCCGCCGACGAGCGACACGAGCTGGGGAGCGAACACGGCGATGAGCGCGGACACGACCACGCCGAACCCGAGCGAGAGCCAGAGCGCCTGCGCACCCAGCCTGCGAGCCGTCTGGGATTCGCCGGCGCCTCCTGCGCGTGCGACCTGGGCAGTCGTTCCGTACTGCAGGAAGTTGAAGACGACGAACGCGCTTCCGAGGATCACGGACGCGATCCCGAGAGCCGCCAGCTGCGCCCGCCCGAGGTGCCCGACGATCGCGGTGTCGACGAGGAGGTAGAGCGGCTCCGCCGCAAGCGCGCCCAGCGCCGGGAGCGCGAGCCGGAAGATCTCGCCGTCGTACGGTGAGCGGACCCTCACGCGCCGCGCGTGGCGTCGATCGTCGCCTCGTAGGCCGCGACGTAGTTCGCGACCATGTGCTCCGGCGAGAAGCGCTCCTCGACCTCGCGCCGGATCACCGCGGGATCAAGGGAGTCGGCGAGCTCGAGCATCTCGCTGTTCTCCATGTCGCGGTAGTTGTCGACGACGACTCCGGTACGGCCATGGTCGACGATCTCGGGCACCGCACCGCGCCTTGTCGTCATGACTGGTGTTCCGCACGCCATCGCCTCGATCATCATCAGGCCGAACGGCTCCTCCCAGTCGATGGGCGAGATGAGCGCGCGGGCGCCCATCAGGAGCTCGACCTTGTCGGCGTGCCCGACCTCGCCGACATACTCGATCGAGCCGCCGAGGTGCGGGCGGATGAACTCGTCGAAGTAGCGGATCTCGAGCGGTTCGCGGCACTTGGCGGCGATCTTCAGCGGTATCCCGGTCTCGAGGGCGACGGCCAGTGCACGGTGGGCGCCCTTGTCGGGACTCATGCGTCCGAGGAACACGAGGTAGTCGCCGCCGGGCTTGCGCCGGAACGGGTACATGGAGAGGTCGAGGGCGTTCGGGCAGTTCCCGATCCACGGGAAGTTCGGCCTCGGCTTCCGCTGGTTCATCGAGATCGAGATCAGCTTCGCCTTCGGCGCGAGCGCGAGGACCTGCTCGTACATGCGGCCCGGCTGGCCGTCGAGCGGGCCGTGCACCGTGTGGCAGAACGGAGTCGCCACGAGGCCGCCGAAGGCGAGCCCGAGCATTCCCGTGTGGTCGTGGAGGACGTCGAACTCGCCGGCCCTGAGGAACGCGTGCAGCGCGTGCTGCATCTCCCAGTACGTGTGCCCGATCCACTCGCTCGGCGCCGTGTGGAACACGGATTCGAGCCGTGCGCGTGTCTGTGAGTCGCCCGATGCGAAGAGCGTGACCTCATGCCCGGCATCGACCAGCCCGTCGGCGAGCAGCGCGACCACGCGCTCGGTGCCGCCATATGCCTCCGGCGGAACCGGGAACCACACGGGACAGATGAGCCCTACGCGCATCTACTCACACCCTCGGCAATCGTGACATGGCCTCGTTCGACGATGCACGTGCGCAAGACCCCTGAAGGCGCCCGCTGTCGCGGGCGCGTCGCTTCTGCTCCTCAGGCGCATCACACGCCTTCGGCGATCGTGACATGACCTCGCTCGACGATGCACGTGCGCAAGACCGGAATCTGCGAACGCAGATTCCGGTCGCGCCGAGACCCCTGAAGGCGCCCGCTGTCGCGGGCGCGTCGCTTCTGCTCTCAGGCGCATCACACGCCTTCGGCGATCGTGACATGACCTCGCTCGACCGAAACGGTCCAGGTCCGACCGTATGCTCGAACGCCCTCGATCCGCAACCCGTCGAGCCAGCTCGGGAGCTCGTCGGTGACGGTCGAGACGAGCCGCTGCCGCTCGCGATCGGGCTCGATCCCGAGGACGACGCGCACGAGGAGTATCGGCGTGCCCGCCGCCCACGCCTGGGGGCGTGCGGCGGTCGGATACGCGATCGGGAAGGGCGTCTCGTCACGTGCGTAGCCGGCGAAGACCTCCGGCAGCGACCAGTCGAAGTGCGCCGCCGCCTCGATGAGCGCCCGCGCGATGCGCCGCACCTCGGCGGTGTATCCGTGTCGCGCGAGCCCCCAGGCTGCGAGAGACGTGTCGTGCGGCCAGACGGTGCCGTTGTGGTAGCTGATCGGGTTGAAGGCGGCTGCATCCGACGCCATCGTGCGAATGCCCCACCCGGACCAGAGATCCTCGGAGAGCAGCTGGTCGACGACGGCGCTGACCCGCTCCGGCGGGACGATCCCGCTCCAGAGCAGGTGCCCCATGTTCGAGGTGCGCGAGTCGACCGGCCGCTTCTGCCCGTCGAGCGCGAGTGCGTAGAAGCCGCCGCGCTCGTCGACCCAGAAGCCCTCGTCGAAGCGCCTCCGCAGCTCGTCTGCCTCACGCTCGAGGCGTTCCGCGAGCTCCTTGTCGCGCCAGACCTCCCGCGCGACCTCGGCGAGACCCCGTTTCGCGTCGTAGACGTACCCCTGCACCTCTGCAGCCGCGATCGGCGCCTCGGCGAAGGCGCCGTCCTGGAAGCGCTGCGAGTCCCCCGAGTCCTTCCACGACTGGTTCGCGAGGCCGGCGTCGACCTGGCGGCTGTACTCGACGAAGCCGTCGGCGTCGCGGTCGCCGAAGTGATCGATCCACTCGAGCGCGAGCAGGGCCGGCTCGCGCATCCGTTGCACGAAGGATGCGTCGTCCGTCCAGCGCCAGGTCTCGGCGAGCAGCACGAGATAGAGCGGTGTCGAGTCGACCGAGCCGTAGTAGCGCGGGAACCAGAACTCCGCGCATCTGCCCGCCCGTACCTCGTGGACGATCTTGCCGGGCTCGGCATCGATCGTCGGATCCTCCTCGTGCGCCTGCAGCTCCGTGAGCGCGGCGAGCGCGCCGACCGCGATCTCCGGCCCGAGGAGCAGCGTCTGCAGCGACGTGATCGCGGTATCGCGGCCGAAGACGGTCATGAACCACGGCATCCCGGCGGCGAACAACGGCCGGCGATTGTCCCCCGTGCGCATACGCAGGGCCGCCAGATCGGCGATCGAGCGGTCGAAGGCGCGTCGCAGGCTCTCCCAGCCTCCGCGGACCCGCGGGACGCGCAGAGTCCACGCGGCGACGACATCGCCCACCGTCTCGCGCTCGTCGTCGAGCTGCTCCACCGTGTCCGCGTCGTCCTGGAGCCACGGGAGCACGTCGACACTCAGGTCCCAGCGCTCGTGCGGGTCGAGCGTGAGCGTGTAGGACATCGCGTTGCCGACGAGCGTGCCCGGCTTCGAGAAGACGAGCCGCGTGCCGAGATCGCCGCGTGAATCGACGATCGAGACCTGACGCCGTTCCTCG
Organism: Gaiellaceae bacterium; assembly: GCA_021323315.1. Taxonomy (GTDB): domain Bacteria; phylum Actinomycetota; class Thermoleophilia; order Gaiellales; family Gaiellaceae; genus GMQP-bins7. Next base: position 65,267 of record JAJTCQ010000002.1, read on the forward strand.
TCGTAGGTCGACGGCGCGGGCGGCGGAAGCGGTTGCGCGTGCTCGGGATCGCCGAGCGAGAAGTCGTGATGCTTGACCGAGATGATGTCCGCGAAGTCCGCTTCGGCCTCGAGCGTAACCGTGACCTCGAGCGGCTCGGGGCTCTCGTTTCGCACCCAGATCCGCTCCTGCATGCCCGTCCCGATGAACCGCTCGCGGGCGATCGAGACGCCGTCGCGCGGGAGGCCGTCCGCTGTTCCGTTGCGGAGGTAGAAGGCCGCCTGGAAGTGCTCGACCCTCCCGGAGGACAGTAGGAGCGGTGTGGCGCCTCCGACCCTGAGCACGAGCCGCGAGAGGAACCGCGTGTCATGGGCGAAGAACCCGCTCGTCTCCGCCGCGATGTCGCCGCGGTCGTCGCAGATGCAGAACGTCGATCCCTCGAGGATCGTCAGCATGTTCAGGTCTCGCGGCGCAGGATCCGGCCTCCGCTCGACTGCGCGAGTGCCTTGATGACCATCTCGTCGATGTTCACGTGCAGCGGGCGTGTGAGCGCGAAGAGCACGCAGTCGGCAACGTCGTCCGCAGTCAGTGGCTCGACGCCCTCGTACGGGGCCCTCGCGGCCGCCTCGTCGCCCTTGAAGCGGACGAGCGAGAACTCCGTCCGGGCGAGGCCGGGGTCGATCGTCGAGATCCGGATCGGGCGCCCGAGGAGGTCTTCCCGCAGTCCGTAGACGAAGCCGCGCAGCGCGAACTTCGCGGCGACGTACACCGCGGCGTTCTCGTATGCCTGCCGGCCGGCGATCGAGCCCGTGAAGAGGATGTGCCCCTCATCACGGAGGTGGGGCAGCGCGAGCCGCGTGATCCGGATCGCGCCGTCGACATTCGTGTGGAGCACGGTGGCCTCGTCCCCGGGGTTCGACTCGGTGAACGGGTAGCGGCCGAGTGCGAGGCCCGCGTTGTTGTAGAGGACGTCGATCCCGCCGAGCGCCTCCACGGCTCCTGCGACGAAGTCGACACAGCTGTCCTCGTCGGTGACGTCGACGCACAGGGCGACATCTGCGTCGATCCGCTCCACCCGCCGCGCACCACCGACGACGCGCACGCCCGCGTCCCTCAGCTTCCGGACGGTGGCCGCGCCGAAGCCGCTGGACGCCCCCGTGACGACGGCTGTCTTGCCGGCCAGATCCACGGCCGGAGACTAGTCCGGCGAGGACACCCTCGTGTCAGAGACCGTGTCCGACACCGGGCCGCCAAGCGGCATCGCCGCGCGACGGGCTGCCCACACGGCAGGCCCGACCTCGCCCGCAGAGGACGCGGCCGCTCTAGCCGATGGTGAGTGACTCGATCATGACCGGCTCGAGCGGCCGGTCGCGGCCGTCTCGCTCGACCTCGGAGATGCGGTCGGCCACATCCTGTCCGGACGTGACGCGCCCGAACACGGTGTGTTTCCCGTCGAGCCAGGGCGCCGCGTCGGTCGTGACGATGAAGAACTGCGAGCCGTTCGTGTTCGGGCCGGCGTTGGCCATCGCCAGGGAGCCGCGCGCGACCGGGTGGTGGTTGAACTCGTCCTCGAACGAGTAGCCCGGGCCGCCAGTGCCGTCACCGCGCGGACAGCCGGCCTGGATCATGAAGTCGGGGATCACGCGGTGGAAGATCAGGCCGTCGTAGAAGCCCTCGCTCGCGAGCTTCCTGAAGTTCGCCACGGTGTTCGGGGCGTCGTCGTCGAACAGCTCGAGCTCGATCGCCCCTTCGCTCGTGGACATGACCGCGATGGACACGGCTGCGACGCTACCAGCCAGCCGGTGCCCGACACCGCAGTCGAGCTTGCCCGTCTGCACTGGCGTGCCCACGCGGTGCGGTGTTGCGTTCTGACCCTCCGTGTCAGACGCCGGTTTCCGAGGACGTACGCCAACATCTGTCCCGAAGAGGCGTCCCTATGCTTCGAAGGTGGCGACCGAGGCGCAGCCGATGGGGGGATTGCAGCAGGCCGAGAGCTCTGCCGAGCTCGCCAGCCAGTGGCGCCGGCTCACGCGCGCAGCGACCGCCGTCGCCCTCATCACCGCCCCGGCGGTCGTCGTCTGGCTGAACCAGACCGAAGGCTGGTCGTGGTTCTGGTCGATCGTCGCGGCGCTCGGCCTGGTCGTCTGCTTCCGCGGCGTCGTCGACATCGTGTTCCATCGACTGATCCCGCGGCCGAGCCTCTTCGGGCTCGAAAGTCAGCAGCTGCGCGAGGAGGACGTCGTCGCGAGGCGGCGCGTCTGGTTCTGGCGGTTCTGGGTGAAGATGGCGATCGTCGTCGCCGTCATCCTCCTGCCCTTTTATCTCTGGCTCGACGCGGCGTTGCTCATGCAGATCGTCCCGCTGCTCGTGATCCTCCCGTTCTTCCTCGTCATGAACTTCCTCATCCTCTTCGGGCCGCTCCTCATCATGAACCTCTCGCAGATCCAGGCCTTCGAGCCCGGCGACGCGGAGTGGGGCGTGAAGCTCGCCGACGTCCGCGGCCAGGCCGAGGCCAAGGAGGAGGTTCGGCGCGTCGTCTCCATCTGGCAGTCCGGCGAGGCGTTCGAGCGCGCGGGCGGCAAGCGCGAGCGCGGCCTGCTGTTCCTGGGTGCACCGGGCACCGGCAAGACGATGCTCGCGAAGGCGCTCGCCACCGGCTTCAACTCGCCGTTCATCTCCATTCCCGGCTCCGGCTTCGCGGCGACGTTCATCGGCATCGACGCGATCGTCGTGCGCGTGCTCGCGCGCCGCGCGAAACGGCTCGCCCGCAAGTGGGGCGGTCAGTGCATCGTGTTCATCGACGAGATCGACGCCGTCGGCATGCGCCGCCAGGCGCTCAATCCCGGCTTCGGCGGGGCCGCCGGCGCGTCCCAACCCGTCGACGTGCACGACCTGCTCTGGTACGGGTCGCACGGCGCGCTCAACCCCTCCGGCGACCTCATCCTCGAGAGCCGGCGCTGGCGTGAGCGCCTCTTCGCCGAGCGCGCTCCACAGTCTCCCGGCGCATCGTCGGTCGCCACGCGCCTGAACAACACGTTGAACTTCATGTTCCCTGGTGGGATGGGCGGCGGCTCGCTCGCCCTGAACCAACTGCTCGTCGTCATGGACGGCATCGACAACCCGCCGTTCTTCAAGAAGTTCTTCACGAACAAGGCGAACACGCTGCTCGACGGCGTCTACATCGTCCCGCGGCGACTCGGCCGCATGTCGCTCCGGCTCCCCGGCGCCCGTCCGCGCAAGGAGCAGATCTACTTCATCGGCGCGACCAACGTGCCCGTCGACCGGCTCGATCCGGCACTCACGCGCCCGGGCCGCATGGGTCGCCACGTCTGGTTCCGCACGCCCACGAAGCAGGATCGTCTCGACATCCTCGACCTCTACCTCGGCAAGGTGTCCCATGCGCAGGAGCTCGACCAGCCGCACCGGCGCGAGGAGATCGCGCGGGTCACGAACGGGTACGCGCCCGCGATGCTCGAGCAGGTCACGTCGATGGCGCTCACGATCGCGCACCACTCGAACCGTGAGGCCTTGACCTGGGACGATCTCGTCGAGGCGATGACCACTCTCGAAGCCGGAACCGCCGTCGGCGTCGAGTACATCCCGGAGGAGAGCCGCGCCGTGGCCATTCACGAGGCTGGCCATGCCGCCGCCGGCCACGCCTACCTGAAGGGCGCGGAGTCAACGCGGCTCTCCATCCGGATGCGAGGCGGCGCGCTCGGCCATCATCAGGCGCTCGAGAAGGAAGAGCGCTTCAGCCGCTTCCGCTCCGAGGAGTTCGCGCGACTGGTGTGGGCGCTCGGCGCCATGGCCGCGGAGCGCGTGTTCTACGGCGAGAACTCGAACGGTGTAGGCGGCGACCTCCAGAGCGTGACCGCGCAGGCCGCATTCATGGTCGGAGCGTCGGGAATGGGCCCGGAGCCGTTCGCGATCACGCCGCGTGACGACGAGACCGACGAGGAGGCGCGCGACCGCATCCTCGAGCGCTTCGAGAAGATCGGCGTGCAGATGATCAATCGCACGGCCGGCGGCGGACCGTTCAGCGAGAACCCCATCGCATCCGTGCTCGGGGACGGCGGCAAGCGCACGATCGCGTGCCAGCTCGTAGGGCAGGCCTACGTCGCGGCCTACAACCTCGTCGTCCACAACCGCGAGGCGGTCGAGCACATCGCCGACGTGCTCGACGCGCGGCGCGAGCTCTTCGGCGACGAGCTCCTGAACCTGCTCGACGAGTCGAAGATCACCATCCCCGAGGTCGATCTGTCCGAGGAGAGCTCGTGGCCGACGATGTGATGGGCAAGGCGGCGACGGACGCAAAGCCGGTCTCGTCCAACGGGATGGGAAGCTCTGTCGTCGCTCGCCCCGAGACGCGCGCCGACCGTGCGCGCCGCCTCGCCTATCGAAGCCGCTTCGCGGCGTTCTACGTCCTGCTCGCCGTCGTCGCGGGCGCAGGCGTGGGATCGCTGCTCGTCCTCGTCGGCCGCGGGAGCCCCGCCCCCGCTCCCGCCTGGTCGGCGTGGGAGCCCACCGGCAGCGTGGAGCGCCGCTCCGCCCAGATCGCCGACCACGTCGGCGACCAGTACCGGCTGCCGAGTGGCAAGGCGCTCGTCGCGGTCACGTACTCCGGGCCGCCGACCGTCACGGGCCCCGACGGATCGAGCTTCCGCGTGCCGGCGATCGCCGTCCGCCCGGACACGAGCGCAGGCCGCGCCGAGTCCGACGACATCGACACTCTCAACGCGGCGAATACCGTCATGTACACCCTCTGCGGGCTCGGCAGCGCGTGCTCGATACCGGAAGGCAAGCCGACGGCCGAGCGCGGACAGCTCCTGCGCCGCGAAGCCCTCGAGCTCGCGCTGTACTCGTTCCACTACCTCGACGGGATCGACTCGACGCTCGTGCTCCTGCCGCCGCGCGCGGACGGGCAGGCGGCGACGGCCGTCTTCATCGAGCGCGGCGACGTGCGCGCGGAGCTCGACCGTCCGCTCGACGAGACGCTGACGGCACCGCTGACGCCGGGGGTCGGCGAGATCCAGGCCGACGAGCAGAGCGTCATCGACCGCACGACGCGCTCGCGCGTCTACGAGTACAGCTACCTGCAGGCGCAGGACGGCAGCCCGGTGATGGTGCTCACGCCGTCGCTGAGTGGCTGACGCCGAGCTTCACGCCGCGCTCGCCCGCGCGCAAACCCGTCTCGACACGCTCGACTTCTACCCCGAGCCGGTGCATGTCGATCGCGTGCGCATCCACGTCGCGCCGTGGTTCTTCCGCATCCCGGGGTTCCGCCGCTACCGCGGCTACGCGTTCTGGCGGACGATCTTGCTGAAAGGGCCGAATCCGTCGGACGACCTCGTCACGCACGAGCTGTGCCACGTCTGGCAGGGCCAGCACCGGGCGCTGCACATGAGCTGGAAGCAGCTGACGACGCGCTATCGCTCGAATCCGTACGAACTCGAAGCGCGGCGCGCCGTCGAGGCAACCCGCGCTGCTCAGGCTCCTTAGCCGGCGAAGAAGTCGTCGACGGGAGGAAACGAGCGCATTTCGTCCCCCATCGCCCGAGCCGTCTCGCGATAGCGCTCCTCCTCGAGCACGAGCCGGATGCGCTGTCCGATCTGGTCGAGGGAGGAAGCGACGCCCGCCCCCGACACCGCAACGCGGACGGCGTTGGACGGCTGATCGCCGAAGAGCGGCACGACGACGAGCGGGCAGCCCGCCGCGAGGGCGCTCAACGTCGTGCCGGTCCCGCCGTGGCCGACGGCGGCCGAGGCGCCCGCGAGCACATCCGGCTCCGACACCCAGCTCTCCACGTGCACGTTCGACGGGATGTCGCCGAGCTCGACCTCGTTCCCACCCAGCGTGAGGAGCACTCGGACGGGAAGCTCGGCAGCCGCAGCGAGCGCGGCGCCGTAGACCTGCGCCGCCGGCGGAAACGTCGCGGCGACGCTGCCGAAGCTCACGTAGACGAGCGGTCGCTCGTCGCCGGGCCGCCACTCCGGCAGCGGCACCGGCGTCGCCTCGGTCGCCGGGTGCCGATAGCGCGTCAACGGGAATGGCGAGGGGTCGACCTCGGCCGGGAAGTACGACAGATACGGGGAGTCCGCGATCCGCCGGGCGATGCCCGGCTGTCGCTCCTCGAGGGCGGGCGCGGCGATCGCGATCGAAGCCTCCTCGACGAGGGCGACGCCGGCGGAGATGCGGACGTGAGGAACGGCCTGCCGGTCGGCGGCGATCGCAGACGCGTACTCAGCCGCCTCGCGCAGCACGAGATCGGGTTTCCACTCCTCGATCGTCTGCTCGAGCGTCGGGAGCATCGCGTCGACGTTCAACGCCGCGAAGATCTGGCCTACGACGACGAGGTCGCCCTGTCCCGGAGGGAGCGAGGACATGCGTCCCCACAGCGGCCCGAGGAGCTCGTCCGGCGGCGACGCCCCGGGCTTGAACTCGTAGCCTCTGGCCTTGAGAGTCGGCGGCCCGACGACCAGCGTCTCGTGCCCGCCGCGCACAGCCGCATCGATGAAAGGGATCAGCGGCCCGAAATGACCGGCACCTTGCGTCGACGCGAAGAGGACACGCACGACGCGCGACTGTAGACGACTAGGCTTCCCCAAAAGCAACCTGGGAGGCTCGGGATGGCAATTGCGCGCGTGGTTTCGTTCGAAGGCGTCGATCGGGATCGAATCGAGCAGGTCAAGAGCGAGATCGAGTCGGGTGAGCGGCCGGACGAGGTGCCGGCGACGGAGTTCCTCCTTCTCCACGACGCCGACGCCGGAGAGTCGATCGCGATCGTGTTTTTCGACTCGGAGGACGACTATGCGAAGGGCGACGCCACGCTGAACGCGATGCCCACCGACGACACGCCGGGCCGGCGGACGTCGGTCAGGAAGTACGACGTCGTCGGCCGCATGACCGCCTAGTCGGCCTCGTGACCCCGAGTCGGCGGCCAACTCGCGTGCGGCGCCTGAACCTCCGTCTGGCAGAGGCCGAAAGCTTCAATGCGGACCACGATCTCGCCCGCGCCGGGCAAGTGGCTTCTCTTCGAGCTCGAGTGGTCGAAGTCGTGTACGACCGCGGCCTGCATCGTTTTCTACCGTCCCCGGGTATTATGGAGCGCGCTTCAGTGGGTCGAGCCGCCCTTCGGGTTGCCGACCTTGAGCAGGCCGACCTGACCGAGGTCGACGTCGGCGAACGCGTGGCTCACGAACGGGTACAGGCCGACGTCGTCGACCTTCACGTCGAAGACTGCGCCGCCCCCGGCGGGCACGACGACCGTCTGGACGCCGCGCTGCGGTGGGCTCTTCAGGTCGGAGTTAACCCACGCGCGGTCGAAGATCGTGCCGACGACGTGGAAGTTCACGTTGTTCGTCGGCCCGGCGGCGACGACCCAGAAGCGCGTGGTCTCACCCGGGTCCGCCGTGAGGGGGTGCGTGACGTACTGGTTGGCATAGCCGTTGAACGTCACCCAGTCGGCGAGGCGAGTGCGAGCCTTATTCATATCGAGTGACGCGGGCTCGGAGACGCCGTCCCCGTTCAGGTACCACTCGCTGCCGACCAGGACGTACTCGTTGTCCGCAGCCGGCATGCCCTCCTTCGGCTGGACGATGATCGCGCCGTACATCCCGTTCGCGATATGCGCGAGGACCGGCTTCGTGCCGCAGTGATACATGTAGACGCCCGGGTCGTTCGCGCGGAAGCGGAACGTGAACGACTCGCCCGGAGCCACGTCCTTGAAGGCGATGTTCGGCGCGATGCGCGCCGCGTGGAAGTCGATCGAGTGCGGGATCGCACCGCCGTTCGTGAGCGTCATCTCGACCATCTGCCCTTCGCGCACGTGCACGACGGGGCCGGGCGCTCCGTGGCCGTCGAAGGCCCAGGTGTTGTACCTCACACCCGGAGCGATCTCGACGACCATGTCCTTCAGAGTCATGTGCACCTTCACGAGCTCGCCGGCCGGCACGGGCGGCAGGACGGCGCTCGTCGCCTCGTGCGCCAATGCGAGCTCCTCGGCGTTTTCGCCGGTCGTGCCCGCGAAGCTCTGCAGCGGCAGGCTCACGTTGCTCTCGGCCTGATGCGCTGACTGATCGGTGGTCCCTGCGGCTATCGCCGCTTCGTCCCGCGCGTCGTCGGCCTCCTTCACCAAGACGACGGAGACGATCGCAAGGATGGCGACGGCGAGGCCGAGGAAGACGGCGAGGATCATGTAGCCCACGCCACCCCCTCCCCCGTGCGTCTTGCGGGCTGCGTAGCGGTCGGATGCTTGATAGGTCGTCACTGCGTGATTCCTCCTCGACGTCGTGGTGTCCGTGAGCACCGTACGACCGGCCCCCCGCGAGCTCATCCGGCCGTTCTCTGAAGCGGCCTGCGGCATTCCCGCAGATGCGGCCGCGTTCTCACTGATCCCAGCGCCTTGGAGGCGTGACAAGGTCGTCACAGGAAGGAGGTGTGAGATGTCAACCGTTTCGCACCCGCCGACAGGAGCTGATCAGGTACGCGGCCTGTCGTCGCTGCTCCTCATCAGGGAGATGTGGGCATCGCTCGCGATCTCTGCGATGTGGGTAGCCGTCGCCGTGAGCGCAGTGTGGGGACCGGACTTCGTCTCCTCCAGCGGATCGGGGACGGACAGCACGACCATCCCATCGGGGATCGCCGTGGCGATGTTCGCGTCCATCGGCTCATGGGCAGTCGCGAAGTACGCCTTCGGTCGAGCACGAGAGGGTCAGTGAACCAACACCTGAGGGAAGGAGGTGTGAGATGACAACGCTTTCGCCCGTCTTCAATGCACCGAGGCACCCAGAGCCGGTGGAGGGAGCACGGACGTGGGAGTACCTGGTCGTTCCTCTTCAGGAGGCAAAGGGGCTGGGAAAGGCCGACGACCCGTGGGCACCCGACCAGCTCAACGAGCTCGGGGCGCATGGCTGGGAGGCCGTTGGCCTGTCGCTCAAGTACGGCGATTTCACCGCCTGGCCGGTCGTCTTGCTCAAGCGAATGCTGCACTGAGCATCGACGCAGGTCGCGGGGAGGGCCTCCTCCGAAAGCGGCCCTCCCCGCTGCTTTACTCAGTCGTCTCGCGAGCGAGCGCGCGCGATGACCGAGACCGCTCGAGCACGACTACGATCGGCTGATGACCGCTGCGCCGGCGATCGAGACCGCGGCGCTCTCGAAGACCTACGCCGGTGGGGTCCGAGCTCTCGCTGACCTCGACCTGCGGGTCGAACGGGGAGAGGTGTTCGCCTTTCTCGGTCCGAACGGCGCCGGCAAGAGCACGACGATCAGGCTCCTGCTCGATCTCATCCGACCCACAGCGGGGAGAGCTTGGATCCTCGGGTACGACTGTCGTACCGACAGCGTGGAGACGAGACGTCGTGTTGGTTACATGCCTGGCGATCTCCGCCTGTTCGACCGGTTGACAGGTCGAGAGCAGCTCGACTCGCTCGCCCGACTTCGCGGATCGGTCGACTCGGCGTGGCGTCGAACGCTGAGCGAGCGATTCGCAGTCGTGCTCGATCGACCCATCCGAGAACTGTCGAGGGGCAATCGGCAGAAGCTCGGGATCGTGCAGGCGTTCATGCATCGTCCGCCCGTGCTCGTACTGGATGAGCCGACGAGCGGTCTCGATCCGCTCCTGCAAGGGGAGTTCCGGACGCTGCTGCACGAGACGGTCGCCGGAGGCGCATCCGTCTTCCTGTCATCGCACTCGCTCGACGAGGTCCAGCACGTCGCTGATCGGGTGGCCATCATCCGGAGCGGCAGGCTCACGGACGTCGACTCGGTCGAGCGGTTGCGGGGACGCTCGCTCCGACACGTAACGGTCACGTTCTCCCAGCCTGCCGACCCGCATGCGTTTGCGAGTCTCGAGGGAGTGCGTGTGGTCGGAGTCGAGGGTGTAGTCGTTCGGCTCTCGGCGCCCGTCGCGGCGATGGACGCAGTCGTCAAGGCTGCCGCGCGCCATCGACTCGTCGATCTCGTGTCCGCGCCTGCCGACCTCGAGGAGATCTTCCTCGAGCTCTACCGGGAGGAAGACGATCGAGCTTGAGCCTTTCAGGCGCGGCCTGAGCGACCACCGGCGCGCGCTCCTGGGCTGGTGCGGCGGCATCGCCGTCTACGTCGTCCTGCTCGCGGCCATCTTCCCGTCGATCGAGGGGTCGCCTGAGCTCAGCAACCTCCTGGAGAACTACCCGGAGGCGCTGAAGGCGCTCTTCGGGATCACGGGTGCCGTCGACATCACTCGAGGAAGCGGCTTCGTCGACACGGAGCTGTTCAGCTTCATGCTGCCGTTGCTCGCGATCGCGCTCGCAATCGGGTCGGGTGCGCGTACGCTCGCCGGCGAGGAGGAGGCCGGGCGACTCGAGCTCGTGCTGTCGTATCCCGTCCCGCGCCGTCGAGCCGTCGCCGCCAAAGCTGCCGCGGTCGCAGTTGAGGTTGCGGCGTTCTGTGCGACCGCGTATGCGGCGCTCGCGCTCGCGAGTCAGGTGTTCGGCCTCGGCCTGCCGCCGGGACGACTCGCCGGTGGGCTTCTGAGCGTCTTTCTCCTCGCGCTTCTGCATGGATGGCTTGCAGTCGGCACCGGAGCCGCCACGCCGAGCCGCGCGCTCGCGATCGGAGTGCCGGCTGCAGCCGCGGCCGCGGCATACCTCGTCGGTGGCCTACACGGGCTGGCTGGATGGCTCGATCCCTTCCGCTTCGTCTCGAGCTTCTGGTGGGCCGGGCAGGCCCCGCTCTCCAGCGGCGTCGAGTATGCGCATCTTCTCGTTCTCGTGCTTGCCACAGCGGCCGCGCTCACCGCCGCGCTGGTGCTGATCGGGCGCCGTGACCTCGACACGGCGTGATACTCCGCTTGACCTGAAACGCCTCCGCGGTCACGCCGTGGCTGCACTGCTCGCGGCACGCGCGCCGACGCTCAGATGCACTGGCACCTCGAGTGCCGATTCGACGAGGCAGCGCTCGTGGGCGAGGTCGGCGACGTGCTCTGCGACGCGCTCGTATCCGGGATCGGTCTCGATCTCGACGTCGAGCTCGAAGAGCATGAAGCGGTAGCGGTCATCCTTTCGCTGCACGTGGCCGGTGGCGTCCACGCGGAGCGCCCCGAGCGGCATGCCCTGTGCTTCCGCGATCGCAACGACTGTTCGCTCGAAGCATGCCGCCAGGGCTCCAGTCAGCAGCTCCTCCGGGCTCCAGACGCCCTCGAGCCCATTCCTGAACTCGGGCGGGTTTGCGATGCGGAGCACCGGCTTTCCAGGCGCTTCGAGCGAGAGCCCCTGCGCGCCCTGATACCGCGTCCGAACGCCGTAGCGATGCACTTTCACGATGCTCATGTCGACCTCCTTGCGCCGAGCATCGCGCCAAGACGGAGCGGGAGCATCAGGGTGTGGGCTGACGGCCTTGCGGATTCACCGCATCCGCACGGCTCCGTCGCACCGTGAAGCCGGACCGGATCCGGTTGACGCGGGAGCGCAGGTCCTCCGACGGCAACTCTGGATTCAGGAGCGGGCTGACGGTGAAGTCGCGCACGAGCCGCATGCAGGCGACCGCGGCGGCCGGGTCGAGGGCCAGTCCCTCGTCGCCGAGGTCCGAAGCCAGCGCGTCCAGATCCTGCGCCGCAGCTCGGACGCGCGTCTCGACGGCCGGGGCAGGCTGCGCGACAACGCCGCGGATCAGCGCAGAGAACGTTCGCCGTCTCTCCATCGTGGCCTCCCTGGACGCATACGCCAGCACCTCGGGGATCACGTAGGCGTCGCGTTCCCACGAGAGCCGATCGACGAGATCCCACCTCCGCCAGAGTGCCCTGATTCCGAGCACGCCGGACCACACTCCGCCGGCGTACAGCGGCAGTGCGAGTCCTGCGCGAACTCGCGTCGCGAGCAGTGCAAGACCGAGCGCGAAGGCCGCGAGGCCGAGCCTCTCCCACTCCTCGTGACGGAAGTCCCGAAGATGAACTTCAGCTTCATCGACGGCTCTCGCATACATGGAGCGAACTCTCCGCGCCCGGCCGTCCACACGCATCCGTGCCTGTGCGCAGGGACTCGCGGCTTTCCCGCAAAGAAGCACCGCAACAGTCCGGAGCGCTTCGGACGGGTTTCGATCCGTAGAAAGCCGCTGTCGAAGCGTGGGCTCGCCCGGCTGCCGTCACCCTTGCCGCGACCTACGGTCTCGGCGATGAGACGAATCGTCGCGATTTCGGGCATATTCCTCGCGGCTGCCCTGACGCTCCTGATGGCAGACATCGGTGCGACTGGAACGTCCTTCTCCGGTCCGTACCAGAACGGGCTGATCGCCTTCGCCCGTTGCTGCGGGCCCGAGACCGGGATCTACCTCATCCGGCCGGACGGCAGAGGCGAGAGGCGGCTCTTCGCACCGCTGGGGGACGACGCGCCATTGGATCCGGCCTGGTCACCGGGAGGTGAGCACATCGCGCTCGTCCCCGGTGGTCGGCGGAGCGGAGTGTGGGTGATGCGAGGCACCGGGAAGGATCAGCGCAGGATCACGGCGGGGACAGGCGACGCGCTTCACCCGGGCTGGTCGCCCGACGGCCGGTGGATGGTCTTCTCCGATATCGGGAGCTCGCGGTCCGGCTTCCACGACGTCTATCTCGTCCGCAGGAACGGCTCAGGGCTGAAGCGATTGACCCGCGCGCCTGCCGACGAGCTCATGCCGGCCTGGGCGCCGAACGGCCGCGAGATCGTCTATGGCAGGGATCGTGACCTCTGGCGGATGAACGCCGACGGCAGCGGTCAACGTCGGCTTACCCCGAATGCAAGTTCACCTTCGTGGTCACCGGGTGGGACGCACATCGCGTTCATCCGCGGTGGCGACCCGTGGGTGATGGCGAGAGATGGGACCGGCGCGAACCGTGTCGCCGACATGCGACAACAGGGGGCCGTTGCCTGGTCGCCGGACGGGCGCTGGCTCGTGACGGCTCCGTTCGACCGCGGCGACCTGACGCTCGTCCGCGCCGACGGCTCGCAGACCCGACCCCTGACCGGCAAGAGCGGCTACGGACACTCCTGGCCGTCGTGGCAGCGTCGTCCGTCGTAGCCCGTCGACGGAGGATGCGCGACACTTCGGCCCTGCCGGCGACGCTGCGTACCGAGGTTCGACCGATCGACCCGCACCGTCTCGGGCCGCTGATCGGCGCGGAGCGGCTCGAGGCGCTCCTGCAGACCGCCACCGACGTGAGACGACGCCTCGGCGCCCGCCGGATCGTGAACGTCAACTCGACGGCGACCGGCGGCGGCGTCGCCGAGATGCTCGCCACGCTCCTCGGCTATGCGCGCGGCGTCGGCATCGAGGCCGAGTGGCTCGTCATCGAAGGAGGGCCGGAGTTCTTCGAGGTCACGAAGCGCGTCCACAACGGCCTCTATGGCTCGCCAGGCGACGGTGGCCAGCTCGGCCCGCGCGAGCGCGCGATCTACGAGCGGACGGCGGTGGCGAACATCCAAGCGATCCGCGCCGAGATTCGGCCGGGGGACGTCGTCATCGTCCACGATCCTCAGCCGGCCGGCCTGATCGGCCCACTGATCGAGCACGGCGCCTCGGTCGTCTGGCGCTGTCACGTGGGGTACGACGGCATGAACGAGTGGACGGAGCGCGCGTGGGCGTTCATACGGCCCTACGTCGAGAGCGCACAGGGACACGTGTTTTCTCGGGAGCTGTTCGCTCCAACGTGGATCGAGCGCTCACGCATGAGAGCCATCCCCCCTTCGATCGATCCCTTCACGCCCAAGAACACCGAGCTCGAGCCTGCCGAAGTGGAGGGGCTGCTCGGCGCGGCGGGACTCCTCGCAGTGGACCACCAGCCGACCCGTCCACGTGTGACGCGGCGTGCAGAGATCATCCGCGAAGGAGGTCCACCCGAGTCGAACGTTCCCCTCGTCATCCAGGTGTCGAGGTGGGATCGGATGAAGGACATGGTCGGAGTGCTCGAGGGCTTCGTCGCCCATGTCGACAGCCCGGCGCACCTCGTCCTCGCAGGTCCGGCCGTGATGGGCGTCAGCGACGACCCGGAGGGAGAGGAAGTCTGGGACGAGACGTGCGCGGCCTGGTCGCGCCTCCCTCTGGTGGCCCGCTCTCGAGTGGATCTGGCTGCGATCCCGATGGCCGACCCGGTCGAGAACGCGCTTGTGGTCAACGCTCTTCAGCGCCATGCCAGCGTCGTCGTGCAGAAGAGTCTCGCCGAGGGCTTCGGGCTCACCGTCGCGGAGGCGATGTGGAAGTCGCGGCCCGTGGTGGCGAGCGCCGTCGGCGGGATCGTCGACCAGGTCCTGGACGGCGAGACCGGCCTCCTCGTTCAGGACCCGCACGACCTCGCCGCGCTCGGCGCGGCCGTCCAACGGCTGCTCGACGACCCGGAGGAGGCCGCGCGACTGGCGCGGAACGCTCGCGATCACATCGCCGAGCACTTCCTGGGCGACCGCCATCTGCTGCAGTACGCGGAGCTCTTGACCGAGCTTCTCCGAGCCGACTAGGTCACTCCGTCCGACGGCGGAGCGTTGCGGCACCGAGGGCGACGGCGAGGACGATGCTGGCGCAGACGACGGCCACGTCGAATGCAAATCGGGCGTCGAGCCGGTCATCGGCGGTTCGGGCGAGCGCGTCGTAGGCGTACGTCAGCGGCAGAAAAGCGGAGATCACGCGCAGCCAGTCGGCCATCTCCTCGCGCGCCACGAAGAGCCCGCAGAGGAGGATCTGCGGGAAGACGACCGCGGGCATGAACTGAACCGCCTGGAACTCCGTCTGCGCGAAAGCGCTCACGAACAGCCCGAGCGTGCTGCCGAGCACGGCGTTCGCCACCGCGAGCGCCACGACGAGCCACTTCGGGCCTGCAACTTCGAGCCCGAGGAGTCCGAATGCGAGAGCGGAGACGAGGATGACCTGGACGACTGCGAGCAGCGCGAAGGCGATGCCGTAGCCCGCGAGGAGGTCGACCTTGTGCAGAGGCGTCGTCATCAGTCGCTCGAGCGTGCCGGACGTTCGCTCGCGAAGCATCGTGATGGACGTGACCAGGAACATCGTGACGAACGGGAAGAGGCCGAGCAACGGAGTGCCGACCTGCTGGAAGACCGGCGAGCTCCGGCCGAACAGCTGCTGGAGGATCAGCATCAGCATGCAGGGCACACCCAGCGCGAGCGCGATGGTTCGCGGGTCGTGCCGGAGCTGCCGCAGCACGCGAAGCGCGACCGCAAGCGTGACCTGTGTGCTCACGCCCCCGACTCCACCAGCCGGAGGAACGCGGCATCGAGGTCGCGCTCGCCGGTTCGCGCACGGAGCTCGCTGGGTGTGGCCTGGGCGAGAAGCCGTCCCTCGCGCAGGAGGAGCAGTGCGTCGCAACGGTCCGCCTCGTCCATCACGTGACTGGAGACGAGCAGCGTCGCGCTCTGAAGCGCGAGTCGATGGAAGAGCTCCCAGAGATCCCGCCTCAGGACCGGGTCGAGACCGACCGTCGGCTCGTCCAGCACGAGGAGGCTGGGCTCGCCGAGCAATGCTGCGGCAAGCGAGACGCGCGCTCGTTCGCCGCCGGAGAGGCTGGAGACGACTCGGGTGCCGTGCTCGTGGAGAGCCACGTCGGTCAGCACGCGCTCGACCGTCTCCTTCGGCTGTCCGAGCACTCCTCCGAAGAACACGAGGTTCTCGCGCACCGTGAGGTCGCCGTAGACCGACGGCGCCTGGGTCATGTAGCCGACGCGCGTGCGCAGCGCCGCCGAGCCGGCAGGATGGCCGAGCACCGCGACCGAGCCGCCGGCGACCTTCTGGACTCCGACGATCGCACGCATGAGAGTCGACTTGCCGCTGCCGCTCGGCCCCAGCAGCCCGGTCACAGAGCCGGCGGCAACCTCACAGCTCAGGCCCGGCAGTACCAGCGCGCCTCCCCGAACCACGCGAAGGTCGTCGATGCGGATCGCCGGCGCGGTCATCCGCGTACCGACTTGGCCAGGCGAGTCGTGCGGAGCGACAGTGGTCTCACGGGACGATTCTCGTCGGCGCTGTCCTCTGGTGAAGCGTCGAGACTAGCGGCGAGCCAGGCTCGCGCGGATGGCTGCCTGCGACCGCGGCCACGACTTCCTCGTCGGTGGCGCTTGTGTCGCTGCTCCCAGCGTCTTTCCCGACTTCGTGGTGTTCTCTTGTACGTCTGAGTCATGCCACGAGCCTCGTCCGGGGCCTGGACTGCGCGCATCAGCGTTTACACGGATCGCGCCCTTGCCGGGCCACCCGGTCGGCATCGCCCTTGCGCCCATCGTCTGCTCCGGATCAGGATTTTCCACGTTGCCGCCTTTCCAGCTTCGACCTACGATCGAAAGTGAAAGGAGGCAAGATGAAACGCACCGTTGTCGGCGGCATCGTGATGGCCGTCGGTGCGGTAGTCGTCCTGTTCTTCCTGCTCGCGGATCCCATCGGTGTCACGATTGGAGACAGCGGCTTCGGGTGGGAGGAGATGTTCGGGGTGATAGTCGGAGCCGGAACGCTCTTGGTCGGACTGGCTCTGGCGTTCGCTGAGCCCCGAGAGACCGGGACACCGCTCCCGCACTGAAACCGTCACGATGGATAGGCGCTCGAGCGGCGCCCAGCCCACAACTCGTCGGCGTCGGCAGTGACGGCCGTACCCCAAGGACGTTGCCAGCTGACATCGGGCGCCGCGCGGGTGGCCGAAACCAAGAGCGCACTCTCCATGCTCCGCTCAGGCCTGCGGCGGACTCGTCGGCTCTCGAGGCTGAGCGGGCTGCCGTCGTGCCGCACCTGGCTGTTCGAGCGCGCGATCGTCGGCGCATGGACGGACCCACTGAGAATCAGCACTTTCCCCGGATGCGGCGGCCTCGGCATGGAGCCAGGCTCGTTGTGCCACCACATCAGTGGCGTGCCATGTCTGACGGAAGGAGTGGTCATGGCAACTATCGAGAAGGTCGCGACCTTCGCGCCTCCGGGACACGTCGACAGTCCCGTCGAGCTGAAGTCGCGGTACGACAACTTCATCGGCGGACACTGGGTTCCGCCCGTGAAGAGCCAGTACTCCGAGAACGTGACACCGGCGACCGGCGCGCCGTTCACGGAGGTTCCGCGCTCGACGTCCGAGGACGTCGACCTCGCGCTCGACGCGGCGCACGTCGCGAAGGATGGGTGGGGCGAGACCTCGACGACCGAGCGCTCTCGTGTCCTGAACCGCGTCGCGGACCGAATCGAGGACAACCTCGAGATGCTGGCCGTGGCCGAGAGCTGGGAGAACGGGAAGCCCGTGCGCGAGACGCTCGCCGCAGACATCCCGCTGGCCGCGGACCATTTCCGCTACTTCGCCTCGGTCATCCGTGGCGAGGAGGGCGCGATCTCCGAGCTCGACCGCGACACGGTCGCGTACCACTTCAAGGAGCCGCTCGGAGTGGTCGGTCAGATCATCCCGTTCAACTTCCCGCTGCTGATGGCGGCGTGGAAGCTGGCGCCCGCTCTCGCGGCTGGGAACGCTGTCGTCCTCAAGCCTGCGAGCCCGACCCCGTGGTCGATCCTCAAGCTGATGGAGCTCCTCGAGGAGATCGTCCCCGAGGGGGTGATCAACGTGGTCAACGGGCCCGGTGCCGAGATCGGCAAGGCGCTCGCCACGAGCAAGCGGATTGCCAAGATCGCCTTCACCGGCGAGACGGTGACCGGGCGGCTGATCATGCAGTACGCGGCGGAGAACATCATCCCGTCGACGACGGAGCTCGGCGGCAAGTCGCCGAACATCTTCTTCGCCGACGTCATGGCCGCCGACGACGACTTCCTCGACAAGGCCGTCGAGGGGCTCGTGCTCTACGCCTTCAACAAGGGCGAAGTCTGCACCTGCCCCTCGCGGGCACTGATCGAGGAGTCGATCTACGACGAGTTCATGGGCCGGGCTCTGGAGCGGATCGCCGTGATCCGCCAGGGGCACCCGCTCGACCCCGACACGCAGCTCGGAGCGCAGGTCTCCACCGCTCAGCTCGAGAAGATCGCGAGCTACGTCGAGATCGGCAAGAAGGAAGGCGCGGAGCTGCTCATCGGCGGCGAGCGAGCGGATCTCGGCGGCGAGCTGGAAGATGGCTTCTACTTCCAGCCGACCGTGTTCAAGGGCCGAAACGACATGAGGATCTTCCAGGAGGAGATCTTCGGCCCGGTGCTCGCGGTGACCACGTTCAAGGACGAGGCGCAGGCGCTCGAGATCGCGAACGACACGCTCTACGGGCTCGGCGCGGGCGTCTGGACGCGGGACACGAGCAGGGCGTTCCGCATGGGCCGCGGCATCAAGGCGGGCCGCGTGTGGACGAACTGCTACCACCTCTATCCGGCACACGCCGCGTTCGGCGGCTACAAGGTGTCCGGGGTCGGGCGTGAGAACCACAAGATGATGCTCGACCACTACTCGCAGACGAAGTGCATGCTCGTCTCCTACGATCCGAAGCCCCTGGGCTTCTTCTAGGCCGATGAGCACGGACCAGGCCTATAGGGTCGTCGCCACCGAGTCCGCCGTCGCGGAGCTCGAGCGCCTGCAGGCGCGGGATGGTCCACTCGAGCTACACCTGTCGGGGGGCTGCTGCGACGGCAGCGCCCCGATGTGCTTCCCCGTGGGGGAGCTGCGGGTCCGCGAGAGCGACGTCTACCTCGGAGACGTCGCAGGCTGCCCGTTCTACATCGATGCCGAGCAGTACGAGCGCTGGGGAAGCCCGGAGTTCGTCCTCGACGTCGGTCTCGGGGCGGGCTCGGGTATGTCCCTCGAGGGGCTCGACGACCTCCACTTCAGGATCGTCGGCTCGGGTGTCGTCTACTGAGGCGTTCGCCCTCTCGCCGCCCTGACGGCGGCGAGAGGGCGGATCGTCCGAAACAGGAGCATCGTCGCCGCGAGTCCGACGGCCGCGTTGACCGCGGTCACGCCGACCTGCATGCCGAGTGAGAACGAAACCGCTCCCGCGGTCGAGACGACGCCCTGCAGCGCGTATGCCGCCAGCACCTGCTGGGAACCTGCCCCACCGGGAACCGGCACCGCCGTCGACACCCCGGTGAAGACGACGAGCACGACGGCCGTCTCGAGGCCTGCCTCGAACCGAAAAGCGTGCAGTACGAGATAGACGACAGCGATCCGGCACGCCCACGCGGAGAGCTGGAAGGGGAGCACCGTGGAGGCATACGTCCAGGGGCGGCGCAACACGGAGAAGCCGCGCGCCGCGGCCGCCAGGAAGCGGCGCACGGCAGCCGTGCTGCGAGCCACCGCGAGGAGACCCGCCGCGACGGCGACGAGCGCGACGATGCCCGCGACGAGCGGGAGCGTGCCGACCGACGGCGGAGACGGCAGCGCGGGGGCGCGCCCGAGGCTCCAGAGGGTCGTCATCAGGGCGGCGCCAAGGAGCGTGTCGAGCACGAGCACGACCGAGAGTGACGATGCAATCGTCGCCACGCTCGACCCGGGAAGCTGGGAGCGGACGAGCGCCACTTTCGCTCCCTCGCCGCCCCGAGCGGGGACGAAGGCGTTGACCGCAACTCCGGCCGCGTACGCGCATCCGACTCCGAGCAGGGGAATCCGCCTCTCCGGGTACGCGGCGGCCAGGACGCCGCGCCAGGCGAGCGCCCGGAAGGCGAGCGCTGCGAGCTGGAGGACGAGCGCGACGGCGAGGAAGCGGCCGTCGAGCTCCGCGACGCGCTCCGCGACCGCGACCATCTGGCCCGCGATGCCGCCGACGACGTTCAGACGGTCGCCTCGAGGACGGAAGCGGTCGCCAGACGGTCGGCGTCGTCCGTGATGAGGCCGTCGACACCGAGTCGGAGTAGCTCACGAGCCCGATCGGGATGGTTCACGGGCCAGGTCATGATGAGATCGGCCACCGCGCGCAACGCCGCGATGCTGTCGCTGTCGAGGAGGCTCTGGTGGACCGAGATGCCGTCGAGTCGTCCTTCGCCCGTGCGGCCGAGCAGGCGTCGCAGCTGACGCGCGCTGCCGACCGAGTGCACGCATCGAACGGGCAGACCGGCGAAAGCGTCGAGAAGTCGCCAGCTTCGCGCGCAGACGGTGAACCGACGAGCGCCGAGGAATGGCGAGATCGTGCTTCGCACGGCTTCGGCGGCCTCGATCCTCCGTCCCTTCAGGTCGAGAAGCAGCTCGGTCTCCGGGGCGGTCTCCTCGAGCAACTGGCCGAGCTCGAGCCGGGGCCGCCGCGGCGCAGCGAGCTGCCAGCGATCCCAGAGGATCGGAATCGGCCCGGCCGTCTTCAGGTGCCGGACCTCCAGCCTGCCCCGAAACAGCCGAATGTCGGCTTCGACGAGGGCGACGCCGAGTTCCTCGGCCGCCTTCAGATCGCCGAGCTCGTTGCCGGCACGGTGCGCCACGAGGAACGGGTGCAGCCCGCGATCAGCCGTCGTCGAGGCCACACTCACGTCGTTCGAGTGTAGCCGTGGCACTGCGGCGGCTCACAGCGAGGGCGACCGCTAACCCGATCGCAACCACTACGAGCCCACCGACGACGTCGAGGACGAAGTGGTTGGCTGTCGCGACGACCGCAAGGCTCATGGCAAGCGGCGCGACGACGGCGAACACGCGAACGGCCACGTGTGTCGCGACCAGGACGAGCACGATCCCGACCACGACGTTCCAGCCGAAGTGCAGGCTGGGAAACGCGGCGTACTGGTTCGTGAGTCCCGGAGGTTGGAGAGCGCGGTACGAGCTCGACTCGTTCGTGACCGTGTCCATCAGTGCCGTGTCGACGAGCCTCGGCGGGGCGACCGGGAAGAAGGCGAAGAAGAGGAACCCGATCGCACCGGAGACGAACAGTGCGTTTCGGAGGACGTAGTAGCGGTCGCGCCGGTGGACGAAGAGCACGGTGGCGGTGCCGAGGATCACGGGCCAGTGACCCCAGATGTAGACCCAGTTCGCGAGCATCACGAGCACGTCGTGATCGACGATCAGACCCTGGAGTCGCTGCTCCCACGCGATCCCCAGCCAGTCCTCGAGTCGAACGACACGACTCGCGTTGGCCGTCGCCTGATCCACGCCTCCGACGGTGGCGTTCCGGATGGCGAAATACGCGACGATCGCGAGCGTGACGAGAAGAGCCTCACGTGCGAATCCCTCGTGCGCGCTTTCCGCGACGCTCCGCCGTGCCCGCGCGACCCAGTCGGGCGGCCCGCTCCGGGGGGCGTTCTTCGTATGGACTACCGGACGCGCCACTCCACCTCCGCTCGTACCGTCGACCCAAGCGTGCCCGGCGACGACGACCGCGCCATCGGGAAAGCCCACAGTCGTGCTGCGGGAAGTGACGGTGAACGGGTGCTCTTCCCGCAAGAGTGACCCGAACGGACACGCGCTGCGGGAGCCATCGTGGATCGCCGAAGGCGTGGCGCGGGGAGTACTCACGTAGTCGAGCTCCACTCCCGCGCTAGCGTCACCCGATGGACACGGACGTCGCTTCCGGCCTGACGAAGCCCGAGGCTGACGCCCGCCTGGCGGAGATCGGGCGGAACGTTCTGGCCGAGCCGAAGCGGCCGTCCTCCGTCCGCCGGTTCGCGGCGAACCTCGTGCACCTCTTCGCCCTGCTGCTCTGGCTCGGAGCGGCGCTGGCGCTCGTCGGCGGCCTGCCGCAGCTGACCGCCGCGATCGTCGTCGTGATCCTCGTCAACGCTGTCTTCGCATTCGTCCAGGAGAGTCGGGCCGAGCGGGCGAGTGAGGCGCTTCGCCGTGTGCTCCCCCGGACCGCCCGGGTGCGTCGCGACGGGGAAGAGCACGAGATCCCGGCCGAGGAGCTCGTTCCCGGCGACGTCGTGATCCTGGCGCCCGGAGATCGCATCAGCGCCGACGCCGAGGTCATGACCCGTCACGAGCTCCGGGTCGACAATTCGACGCTCACGGGAGAGTCGCGTCCGGTTGCTCCCGACCGACTCGTCTACGCGGGGACGCACGTCGCGCGAGGAAGAGCGGAGGCGGTGGTCGTCGCCACCGGCATGGCCACGGAGTTCGGCAAGATCGCGGAGCTGACGCAGCGCGGGGAGGAGAAGCCCAGCCCGCTCGAGCTGGAGCTCCACCGCGTCACGCGTCTCGTCGCCGCCATCTCGTTCGGCCTGGGCTCGCTCTTCTTCGTCGTCGCGGGATTCTTGGGCATGGGTCTGGAGGAGCGCTTCGTGTTCGCCATCGGGGTAACGGTCGCGAACGTCCCCGAAGGGCTGCTCCCGACCGTGACGCTGTCGCTTGCCCTGGGCACACAGCGCATGGCGAAGCGGAACGCGCTGGTCCGCCGGCTCTCCTCAGTCGAGACGCTGGGCGAGACGACCGTCATCTGCACGGACAAGACCGGCACGTTGACCGAGAACGAGATGACCGTGGAGCGCGTCTGGTCGCTTGAGCACGGCTGGTTCGAGGTCGAAGGCGCAGGGTACGAGCCGTTCGGCCGCTTCCACCAGGACGGTCGCGTGGCCGACCCGCGCCCGCTGCGCGAGCTCCTGCGTTGCGCGCTCCTCTGCAACGACGCCCGCCTGACGACCGGCCCGGCCGGCGTCGAGATCGTCGGCGACCCCACCGAGGCTGCGCTCGTGGTGGTCGCAGAGAAGGGTGGCCTTCGACACGAGCACGAGGCTGCGCGACGTCCGCGCGTCGCGGAGATCCCGTTCGACTCGGACCGGAAGCGAATGTCGACCGTCCACATGGTCGGAGATCGCCGGGTCGCGTATGTCAAGGGTGCAGCCGAGGTGCTCGTCCCGCGGACGACCCTGCCGGTGGACGGCCAGACGGCTGCTCTCGCTGCTGCGGCGGAGATGGAGCAGTCCGCGCTTCGCGTGCTCGCCTTCGCCCGGCGCGTGCTTCCTGCGAACGAGGAGGACACGGACGACGTCGAGCGGGAGCTCGAGTTCCTCGGCCTCGCGGGGATGCTCGACCCGCCACGACCGGAGGTCTCGGAAGCGATGGCTCGCTGCCGTGCTGCCGGAATCCGCGTGCTCATGGTCACGGGAGACAGCGGGTACACGGCCGAGGCGGTCGCCCGCAGGATCGGTCTCGTCCACGACGCGGCACACGTGATCGGCCCTGCCGACCTCGATGCTCTCGACGACGAGGCGTTGCGCAAACGACTTGCCGAGCGCGACGTGATCTTCGCCCGCATCTCGGCCGAGCAGAAGCTTCGCCTGGCCCGTGTCCTCCGAGCCGCGGGCGAGATCGTCGCGATGACGGGCGATGGCGTCAACGACGCCCCGGCGCTCAAGGAAGCGGACATCGGGGTGGCAATGGGAAAGAGCGGCACCGACGTCGCGCGCGAGACGGCCGACATAGTCCTGCTCGACGACAACTTCGCGTCGATCGTCGCGGCCATCGAGGAGGGACGCGCCGTCTACGCCAACATCAGGCGCTTCGCCGCGTATCACTTCTGCTCGAACGTCGGCGAGCTCGTCCCGTTTCTCGCCTGGGGCATCTCAGGTGGCGCGATACCGCTGCCGCTGACCGTCATGCAGGTGCTCGCCATCGACCTCGGGACGGACATGCTGCCGGCGATCGCGCTCGGAACCGAGCGCGCCGAGCCGGGGACGATGACGCGACCCCCGAGGCCACGCGGCGAGCGGCTTCTCTCGCGGAGGGTGTTCGCACGCGTCTACGGATTCGTGGGGCTGCTCGAAGGGATCGGCGCCATGACGAGCTTCTTCATCGGCTTCCTCCTGGGTGGCTGGCGACCGCCCACAGCGCTGCCCGATACGGGAACGGCCTACTACCAGGCGACGACGATGACGCAGACGGCGATCGTCATGGGCCAGGTCGGCGCCGGCCAGGCCATGCGAACCGAGAGTCGCTCCGTCTTTTCGATCGGGCTCTTATCGAACCGGTTCCTGCTCGTCGGAATCGCGTTCGAGCTCGCGCTCGCAGTGGCGCTCGTCTACGTCCCGGGCCTGAACCGGGCATTCCACCAGGCGCCGATCCCGATCTGGTGGTGGCTGCCACTGATCGTCTGGGCACCAATCGTCTTCTTCGCCGAGGAGGCGCGGAAGGCGATCGTCCGCAGACGCCGTGGGGTTACCTCTTGAGATGGTTGCCGTAGATGGAAAGGGCGATGGCGAAGACGATGAGTGCTGCCAGCCAGGCGGCGAGCCACACCGCTTCGCTCCAGTCCTGACTTTCGATCCACTCGTACATCACAGCCTCCTCCTTCAAGACGAAGCGTGCGGCTGTCGTCCGTCCGTCGCATCGGGGACAGCCACACGGTCGATGCACGCAACTACGGAGGCGGACTTGCCGGCGCTTCGACGCTGGTGACCTCGTAGAAGCCCGCAGCGCCGGTCGTGGGATCCACGCTTGTGGGTCCGCCGACGAGGCCGGACACTTGCCTTGAATCCACGCGAAGGAGGCGACCATGAGTGCTGTCGCTCCGCTGCGAGCTCCGAATCGCCGCGGGTCGCACCAGCCTGGGCTCGCGGAGGTCTGTCGCGCACGTCACATCGTCGCGCTCCTGGGTGGTCGGTTCTCGCTCGAGCTCGGCATCGACGTCGACCTCGACGAACGCGAGGTCGACAGGTGGGCCCTGGGAGCGACGCTGGTCGAGGACCCGTCCCCCACGTCGGTTGGCATTCAGGCGTATCGGGTGCTGGGAAAGGCGGGGGTCAGCACGTTCGAGGACGTCCGGGGCTGCGACCGGGAAGAGCTCTGGCGCCTTCTCGGCGAATGCGGCTATGGCCCGTACGTCGACCGCACGCGGTCACGGCTTCTTGCTCTGGCTGACGGGGTTGCCGAGCGCTACGCCGGACGGCTGACAGCCATCGGCGAGGAAATCGCGAGACCGCGAGAGCTCGAGCGGATGCTTGCTTCGCTCCCCGGCTGGGATGCGCGGACCGTCGCGACGTTCCTTCGCGAGCTGAGAGGAGTGTGGTCCGGTGCCAAGCCTGCACTCGACTTACGCGTAGCTCGTGCCGCAGGCCACGTCGCGTTGCCCCCGAACCTCCGCGGGCTGTCAGCTGTCGCCGCTGCTGCACACCTCGATCTCCGGGATCTCGAGGTCGGGCTCGTCCGACTCGGGGCGGCCCACGACCTCACCCGGTGCCCGGGCGGCGAGGAGTGTCCGCTCGCTGCGCTCGACCGCGAATACCTCGTCCACTTCTGACCTCATCTGTCGGTCGTGTGACTCCGACGCGGTCACAGTCGAACACGGCGTCACGGGCTCGAGCATGAGTAACGCCAGGAGAGTCGCCCGCTCGGCGAGACTGGAGACGACAATTCGCTCGTCGGCGGCGTGGGCGCCGTCGCCGACCGGCCCGAGCCCGTCCAGCGTCGGGGTGTAGGGACTCGTGAGGTTGGCGTCCGAGCTGCCGCCGACGAGACCCGCGTCCTCGACATGAACCCCGACCAGTTCGGCGAGCTCCTGGGCACGCCGGAAGAGCGCTGCGTTGGCCGACGAAGGCTCCATCGGCGGGCGCCGGAAGCCCCCGCTCACCTCGATCGAGGCGCCTGGCAGCGTCGCCCGGAGGGCGCGGATCGCGCTTTCCACGCGCCTCGCATCGACTTCAGTGGGAACGCGCACGTCGATTTCCGCAGTGGCCACCGGCGCGATCACGTTCGAACGCAAGCCGCCGTCGACCATGCCCACGTTGACCGTGATACCTCGGCCCGGGTCGTTGAACGTGTTCAACCGCCGGATCTGTTCCGCGAGCTCGAGAATCGCGCTCACGCCCTCCTCGGGACTGCTGCCGGCGTGCGCCGCTCGGCCGTGAGCCGTCAGCGTGAAGCGTCCGCTTCCCTTCCGCGCGGTCTTCAGCTTGCCTCGCCTTCCCGACGCGCCTTCGAGCACGAACGCCCGTATCGCGCCGCGCGCGAGTCGAACCAGGTGTCGGCGCGAGTCGACGCTGCCGACTTCCTCGTCTGCATTGACGAACACGACCGGTGTTACTTCCGGCATGAGACCCACTGCAGCGAGCGCCCGCACGGCGAACACGATCTCGACGAGCCCGCTCTTCATGTCGTACACGCCAGGGCCGTAGAGCTCATCGCCCGCGTGCCGAAACGGCATCCCGGCGATACTGCCCCGAGGCCAGACCGTGTCGACATGCCCTACGAGGAGCTGATGGCCGGTGTGTCTCGAGCGGTCTCTCGGCCGGGCGTACAAGTGGTGTCCGTACACGCCACCGCGGAGAAGTCGGGTGATGTAGCCGACGTCCGCCAACTCGCGCTCGATGATCTGCATCGCCCGTCCGAGAGCATCGGGCTCGAGCGACGGCGACTCGGCCAGGACGAGCTCCTCGAGCAGCAGGTCCATCTCCAGCCGATGCTCCGTGAGCCAGCCGAGGAGAGAGGCTGCGGTGCGTCGTGTCATTCGACCGAGAGGTCGGCGGGAAGCGGGAACGCGAAGCTCTCGCGGACGGTCGCGAACCGGCCCGGATGCAGGTACGCCAGCAGACCGACGCGCTCGAGTAGGTCGGCGTCGTCCGTCTCACCCCCTCGAAGCACGTCCTCACGGGCTGCTGCCGCCACGACCCGACCGACGACGAGGCTGTTCGCCCCGAAGCCGTCGACCACTTGCTCCACCTCGCACTCGAGGTACAGGAGGCAGCCCTCCACGAGGACGCCTTCGACGATCCGCGCCGGAGACGTCGGCAGCACAGAGAGGTTCGGCTTGGACGCGTCGCTCAGCCGGCGGGAGGCGGCGAGCCCGGCCTGGACGACCAGCTCCTCGCTGGGAAAGCTCACCGTGAAGCTGCCGTGCTCGACGGCATTTCGGTAGGTCGCGTGGCGCGGGCTGCAGACGAAGCAGTAGAAGTTCTCCCACCCGAGCGGCATGGCCATGTGCTTGGGGGCGAGGTCGTAGCCGTCGCCTTCCTTGGTGCCGATCAGGACGAGTGGAGCGACGCTGAAGAACCGCGTCCAGAGCGGCGTCTCGACCTGGAGGGAGACGAGCTCTAACCGGCTATCGGGCGTTGCCGCGTCCATAACCACAGCACATCCCGTCGGAGGCATCGCGCCATCGGTCTGTTCGCCGAAGCGCGATGCGGCGAACTACGGACGTTCGCCTAATTTCCGTATCCGGGGCACATCAGCCGGCAAGGGCCAGCAGGCGCAGCGCTCAGTCCAGGGACAGATCGACAAGTCGCGCGTCGGTCAGCGCGACGAGGTCGCTCGTCCGGAGCCGAAGCGAGTGCTCGTGAGTACCCGCCTCCAGAACGACCCACTCGTTCTCGGAGAGGCGCCGGTCCACCAACACGCGGTCACCATTACCGCCTGTCAGTGGAGGAACGGCGCCGAGCTCGAAGTCCGGATATGCGCCGGCCAGGGCAGCCTCGGTCGCCAGCTCGACGTCCTTGGTGCCTAGGATCTCGCGGACCTTGCCGAAGTCGAGTCGGTCCGAGGCAGGCAAGACGGCGCGCACGAAACCGTCAGGAGTTGCCAGTACGACCGTCTTCGCAATCTCGTTTG
>JAJTCQ010000017.1 GCA_021323315.1 Gaiellaceae bacterium
TCCGTCGGCACCCTGCCGATGGACGAGCCGGGCGTCTAGCCCGCAAGGTCCATGCGCGGTAGGGCCACGTCGGTGGTCCTATCGGCGCTCGTCGTCCTGGGGCTCGTCGCCGTCGTCGGGATGGCCGCGACCGGCTCCACGCCGAGCGGCGACGACTCGACGCGCCCACCGTCCGAGTCCCTCCTCGACTCGATCTTCACGCTCGGCCTCATCGCGGTGGCGATCGGCGGCGTGCTGCTCGTCTACGGCCTCATGCAGCGGAAAGCGATCGCGCAGGAGATCGCCTCCGGGCGGCATCGCCGGCTGTCGCCGCTGGCGTTCGTCGCCTTCTTCGCGGTCTTCACGGCGTTCTCGTACTGGCGGCTTTCGAGCTGGGAGCGCCCGGCGCCCGACGAGGTGCCGGAGCTCGCCTTTCCGGGCCAGACGCCTCAGCCGAGGACGCCGGAGGCCGACCCCGAGCAGCTTCCGGCCGTGTACGAGCCCAGCGTCTCGTGGCTTCCTATCGTCGTCGTCGCTCTCCTCGTGCTTGCGGCTGTGGTGGCGTACGTCGTCGCGGAGCGTCGCGCGAACCGCGGCCGCCGCCCGGGCGGTGGCCTCGCCGAGCAGCTCGCAGTCGTGCTCGACGAGACGCTCGACGATCTGCGCGCGGAAGCGGATCCACGCCGCGCGATCATCGCTGCCTACGCGCGAGTGGAACGGGTGCTTGCGGCAAACGGGATCCCACGGCGAGCCT
Source organism: Gaiellaceae bacterium (assembly GCA_021323315.1). Classification (GTDB taxonomy): domain Bacteria; phylum Actinomycetota; class Thermoleophilia; order Gaiellales; family Gaiellaceae; genus GMQP-bins7. The sequence goes on from JAJTCQ010000017.1 coordinate 734, forward strand.
CGGAGACTTCGGACGAGTACCTCGCGCGAGTCCTCGACAGCCTCGAGCTCGACTCGGGCGCCGTCGAGCGCCTGACAGCGCTCTTCGAGCGGGCTAAGTTCTCCCAACACGACGTGGACACCGCGATGAAGGAGGATGCGATCGGCGCGCTGGAGCGGGTGAGGGACGAGCTCCGCCTCCATCGCGAGGCACCGCCGCCCGTTCTCGCCGCGACCACAACGGCGCGAGCGAGGTCATGAGGCGCGACGGGCTCGCCGGTGCGCGGTTCCTGGCGCTGCCGACGATCGCGCTCGTGGCGATCGGCTTCCTCGCGCCCGGTCGTGCCGAGGTCGCACTCCGGATCTACGCGCTGCTCCTCAGTGCGACGCTGATCGTGCTCCTGGTGCTTGCGCTGCGGCGCGCCTACCCGGACGAGACGTCGCTCCGTGAGCCGGGACCGGCTGCCTCGGGGAGATCCGTCCCGCCGAGTCTCGCCCGCATCGAGCACGAGGTCGCGCTGGGAGTCGCGGGCTCGTTCGACCTCCACTACCGCCTCGTCCCGCGACTGCGCTCCGTCGCGGTCGGGCTGCTCGATGCGCGCCGGAACGTCTCGCTCGAGGCAAGCCCCGACCGCGCCCATGCGTTGCTCGGTGACGAAGCGTGGGCCCTCGTACGGCCCGATCGCCCGACCCCGCAGAATCGCCTCGGACAGGGCATCGGGGAGGCAGAGCTCGGCCGCGCCGTCGAGGCGCTGGAGGCGATCTGATGGAGCTGACCGAGGTCCGGACCCTCTCCGAGCAGGTGCTCGACGAGGTCGAGCGAGCAGTCGTGGGCAAGCGCGAGCCACTCGAGCTCGTGCTCCTGGGATTCCTGGCCGACGGACACGTCCTGCTCGAGGACTACCCCGGCCTCGCGAAGACGCTCGCGGCACGCTCCTTCGCGCAGGTCTTGAGCATCCGCTTTACCCGCATCCAGTTCACGCCAGACCTCATGCCGTCGGATGTGACCGGCTCGTCGATCTGGAACCAGCGCGACGGCGACTTCGAGTTCCGCCCCGGGCCGATCTTCACGAACCTGCTCCTCTCGGACGAGATCAACCGCGCCCCGCCGAAGACCCAGGCGGCACTCCTCGAGGCCATGCAGGAGCGCCAGGTGACGATCGAGGGGCACACGCACGTCCTCGAGCCGCCCTTCCTCGTCATCGCGACGCAGAATCCGATCGAGTACGAGGGCACGTATCCGCTGCCCGAAGCGCAGCTCGACCGCTTCCTCCTGCGGACGGCGTTCGGCTACCCCGACCGCGAGGGAGAGGTGGAAGTCCTCGCCCGTCGCATCGAGCGGGAGTCGGACGACGTCGAGCTGCGGGCCGTCGTCGACCGCGAGACCCTCCTCGCGATACAGGCATCGGTCGAAAGTGTGCACGTCGCCCCGAGCGTCCAGGAGTACTGCGTCGATCTGGTCGCGGCCACGCGAGCGTCCCAGAGCACCGCGGTCGGAGCGAGCCCCCGCGGCAGCCTGGCGCTCCTGAAGCTCGCGCGCTGCCGGGCGGCGCTTCAGGGCCGGGACTTCGTGCTGCCCGACGACGTCAAGGCCGTGGCCGTGCCGGCGCTCGCCCATCGGCTCGTCCTCCGGCCCGAGCTCTGGGTGCAGCGCGTCTCGGCGGAGGACGTCGTTCGCGAGGTCCTCGACACCGTGCCCACGCCCCGAGCGGAGGACGCGGTGGCCGAAGCGCGCGCGTGACCCGCACCGGCAGCCCGCGGATCGTCGGATACGCAGCGCTGGCCGCGGTCGGGTTGATCGGCGCGCTCGCGCTTCGCCGGCCCGAGCTTGCAGTAGCGGCGGCACCCTTCGCGCTCATACTCGCGATCGGCCTGCGCACCGCGCGCGATCCGGGTGTGTCCGTCGAGCACGCACTGTCGACCGATCGCGCGCTCGAGGGGGCGGCGATCGAAACACTGCTCGAAGTCGCCGCCGATCGCTCCGTCGACCGGCTGGAGGTCCTCGTGGAGCTTCCCGCGGAAGTGGACGTGGCCGACGGCTCGAGGGCGCACGCCGTCCGACTCCGTGCGGGCGAGAGGCGCGAGCTCCCACTGAGCGTGCGCTGCACGCGGTGGGGAGTTTTCGACGTGGGCCGAGTCGAGGTGCGAGGACGTGACGCGCTCCGCCTGGTGACATGGGAGGCGCGTTTCGAGCAGCTGCACCGCATCAAGGCATATCCCACCCCGCTGACGCTTCAGCATCTGCTCGCACCCTTGGAGACGCAGGCGTTCTCGGGCAGCGAGGTCGCGCGTGTGAAGGGCGACGGCGTCGAGTACGCGGACATCCGGGACTTCGTACCCGGAGATCGCGTCCGCTCGATCAACTGGCGAGCCTCGGCACGACGGCAAGGGCTGGTGGTGAACGAGCGGCACCCGGAGCGCAACACTGACGTCGTCCTCTTCGTCGACAGCTTCGTGGACGTGCGAAGCGGCGGGGTCAGCGTGCTCGACGACGCCGTGCGCGCCGCCGCCACCCTGGCGACGCGCTACCTCGAACGACGTGACCGCGTAGGGCTCGTCGGCTTCGGGGGCGTGCTCCGCTGGCTCCATCCGGGCATGGGGACGACGCAGCGCTACCGGCTGATCGAGACGATGATCGAGACGGGCGTCGAGCCGACGTACACCTGGCGCGACGTCAACCTCATCCCGGCCCGCATCCTCCCGACGGCATCGCTCGTGCTCGGGCTGAGCCCGCTGGTCGATACGAGGTTCGTCGCCGCACTCGAGGATCTTCGCGCACGTCGCTTCGACGTCGCCGTCGTCGAGGTCGATCCGGTGCCGCTCGTCCGTCCCGGGTCGTCCGAGACCGACTCGCTGGCGTACCGTCTCTGGCTGCTCGAGCGCGAGGTCGTCCGGGCGCGGCTGGTGGCGCTCCGGATCGGAATCGGAACCTGGGGCGACCGCGATCTCGACACGGTGCTCGAGGAGGTGAGGACGTACAGGCGCTACGCACGACTGGCCCGCGCCTAGCGACGGGGATCGCGAGCGTCGGCTGCCTGCTGACGACGCTCGGACTGCCGATGACGCGCGGCGGGGAGGCTTTCCAGGAGTTCGGCGCACGCGTGGGCACGGTCGCGCTCCTTGCGTTGATCGCCGGCATCGTGTTGGGCTGGTCCCCGCTGATACCGGTCGCAGTTGCGCTCGCGGGCGGCCTCTACGGTGCCGAGCTCGCGATCTCGGAAGCCCCGCTCGACGCGGCCGCGGCCGGAGTCGCAGCTGCCCTGCTGCTCTGCACGGAGCTCGCCTACTGGTCGGGAGAGGAACGGACGCGATGGCTCGGCGATGCGGGCGACGGCCTTCGGCGGGCGGCGGTGGTGGCCCTACTGGGAGTGGGCGCATTCCTCGTCGCCGCGATCCTGCTCGCGCTGGTCGACGCGGTGCGCGCGCGTGGGCTTGCCGTCGACCTGCTCGGCGCCGTCGCGGCGGTCACGATTCTCGCGACCGTGCTCGCCGCATCTCGTGGACGCCGGCCGACCGACGGTGCATAGAGGGTCTCGAGGAGCCTGCTCGGGTCATGCGCAGCGCGGCGACCGGTTGAAGACGCCGTCGCGATTAGAATCCGCCCCGGCAGAGAGCAGGCAGCGTCGGACTGGAAGCGTCCGGTCGGCCACCCGAGTCGGCACGCTCGACTCGCCGCTGCCGTGCCCGAGACCACCACGAACCACCCACCTGGCCGCCGTGGCGGCTGCGAGCGCGCGCCTCACGGCGCTCGTCGCTAGGACGCCGCCGGGTCCGGCGGCGGCGGCTGCATCGCGGCCCCCGGGATCGGGCGCGGCTGCGGCAGCAGCTTCGGCTTCTTGTCCGCCTCGGGCTCCTCGATCGCGGGAGCGGGAGTCTCTTCGGGGAAGACCGACTCCTCGGACTCGCCGGCGAGCAGGCGTTCGAACTGGTCCTTGTCGATCGTCTCGCGCTCGATGAGGATCGCGGACAGGCGGTGCAGCTCGTCCATGTGCGCGCGGAGCACGGTCGTCGCGGAGGCGTGGGCCTCCTCGATGACGCGGCGGATCTCGTCGTCGATCTCCTTCGCGATCTCGTCCGAGTAGTCTGGCTCCGAGCCCATGTCACGACCGAGGAAGGGCAGGTCGTGGTTCCGCCCGAGGACGCGCGGCCCGAGCTTCTCGCTCATGCCGAAGCGCATGATCATCTGCTTCGAGGTCGCCGTCACCCGCTCGAGGTCGTTCGCCGCGCCGGTCGTGACCTCGTGGAAGACGAGCTCCTCCGCGGCGCGTCCGCCGAGCGTCATCGCGAGCTCGTCCATGAGCGCAGACTTCGTGGTCAGGTACTTGTCCTCGGTCGGCAGCGAGATCGTGAGGCCGAGCGCCTGGCCGCGCGAGACGATCGTGATCTTGTGGACGGGGTTCGTGTTCTCGAGGTAGTGGCCGACGAGCGCGTGCCCCATCTCGTGGTACGCCGTGATCTTGCGCTCCTTCTCCGAGAGGAGGCGAGCCTTCTTCTCGGGCCCGGCGATGACGCGCATGATCCCTTCCTCCAGCTCGTCCTGCTCGATCATCTTCTTGCCGTTTCTGGCGGCGAGCAGCGCAGCTTCGTTGATGAGGTTCGAAAGATCGGCACCCGTGAAGCCCGGTGTGCCCGCGGCGAGCGTGTCGAGGTCGATGTCGCGCGAGAGCGGCTTGCCGCGTGCGTGCACCTCGAGGATCTTGCGGCGCCCGAGGCGATCCGGACGGTCGACCACGATCTGACGGTCGAAGCGGCCTGGGCGGAGGAGCGCCGGGTCGAGGATGTCCGGGCGGTTCGTGGCGGCGATGAGGATGATGTTGTCCTTCATCTCGAAGCCGTCCATCTCGACGAGGAGCTGGTTCAGGGTCTGCTCGCGCTCGTCGTGGCCGCCACCCAGACCAGCGCCACGGTGTCGGCCGACCGCGTCGATCTCGTCCATGAAGATGATGCAGGGCGACGCCTGCTTCGCCTGCTCGAAGAGATCGCGCACGCGGGATGCGCCGACGCCGACGAACATCTCGACGAAGTCCGAGCCGGAGATCGAGAAAAAGGGGACGCCCGCCTCACCCGCGACGGCGCGCGCGAGCAGCGTCTTTCCGGTTCCCGGCGGCCCGTACAAAAGCACGCCCTTGGGGATGCGCGCGCCGAGCGCCTGGAACTTCTTTGGGTTCTCGAGGAACTCCTTGATCTCGTGCAGCTCTTCGACCGCCTCGTCTGCCCCGGCGACGTCCTTGAACGTGACCTTCGGCGAGTCGGGCGACATGCGCTTCGCGCGGCTCTTCCCGAAGCTCATGACCTTCGAGCCGCCTCCCTGCATCTGGTTCATCAGGAAGATCCAGAACCCGATGAGGAGGAGGATCGGAAGGAAGTTGATCAGGAGGGCCCACCAGGCCGAGGACCCGGTTCCCTTGGAGTCGAACTTGATGTTCTCGGCGGTGAGGAGGTTCTGGAACTGCGTCGCGGACTGCGGGGTCGGATAGTTGACCTTGACCTTCCCGCCCTCGACGAGCGTCGCCGTGATCTGCTGCCGGTTCGGCGTGAAGACGACGTCGTTGACCGCGCCTTTCTTGACCTCCTCGATCAGTTGTGAGTACGTGATCTTTTGCTGCTCGGAACGTCCGGGCAGCAACGTCTGGCTCGCCAGATAGACGAGCACGACGATGATGATCAGCGGGAAAAGCGCGCTACGGAAGAAGCGGTTCACGTCGGTCGTCGGAGGGTAGCACTGCCCTTCTTCGGCACCCAGCCCGCGATTCCGTCTCCCCCGTTACGTTCGAGTTGCAGCGATTACGTGGTTTTCCGCACGAGTGCACGTGGGGACACCCGTGGTTGCCCCACGAGTCCCGCCTTCGCGCCGTGCACTCGCATTCGAAAGGGAGGCCCCGCGGGGGTGAATCCCGCCGAGCGACGCCGCCTCGGCGCAGACGCGGCACGTCAGTGCGGAGGCGGAATCAGGTCCGAGTGGAGGACCGCGACGTACGGCAGGTTCCGATAGCGCTCCGCGAAGTCGAGGCCGTAGCCGATCACGAACCGGTTCGGGATCTCGAAGCCGACGTACCGCACCGGCACGTCGATCTCACGGCGTTCCGGCTTCGTCAGCAGCGTGACCACCTCGAGCGACGCCGGCTTGCGCGCCCGGAGGTTCCGCATGAGGTACGAGAGCGTGAGTCCCGAGTCGATGATGTCCTCGACCACGAGGACGTCCCGCCCGGAGACGTTGATGTCCAGATCCTTCAGGATCCGCACGACGCCCGATGAGTCCGTGGCGGCCCCGTAGCTCGAGATCGCCATGAAGTCGATCTCGCACGGAACCGTGAGCTCGCGCATGAGGTCGGCCATGAAGAACACGGCACCCTTGAGGACGCCGACAAGAAGGAGGTCGCGACCCGTGTAGTCGGCCGAGATCTCCACGCCGAGCTCGCCGATGCGCGCCTGAATCGCCTCCTCCTCGATGAGGATCTCGCCGACGGCCCTCTCCAGCTCCGTTTGCGTCATCCCTCGGGATCTTTCCATGCCCGGACCGTGTCTTCCCACCCAGGTGCCTCGGCGATACCCGGAACCGCTACTACCTCGTCGCCGGAGACGACCAGCGGCCACGTGTCGCGGACGGCTCTCGGCACTTTCGCGTCCACGAGCACATCCTGCACCTTCTTGGAGCGACCCGCGAGCCGATCTCCCGGGCGGCGCGTGCGCACGACGAGACCGGGACGGTCGCTTTCGATTCGCCACGGCCCGAACCGCACACTGCCCTCGAGGGTGACGGTGTCGTACGCGCGCACCGCTCGAACGCCGTGCCCGAGGTCGGCGCTCTTCGTACCCTCCGTCGACGCGAGCAGGCGTGCGAGCGTCCGCTCCAGCTCGCGCGGCAAGGCGGGGCGCTCGTCGGCGAGCGCCAGCAGGTTCTGCTCGGCTCCGGGATGCAGCTGCCGGAGGAGCGGGAGGATCTCGTCGCGGATGAGACCGCGCTTGGTGTCGGCGTTCGACGAGTCCATGCGGTAGGCAAGTCCGTGCTGCTCGCAGTACGCGATCGTCTCCTCGCGCCAGACCTCGAGCAGCGGGCGCACGACGCCGTCCTCTCGTCTCGGCTTGATCGCCTTCGTCGTCGCCGACGAGACGAGCCGGTAGAGCACGGTCTCGACCTGATCCGAGGCCGTGTGGCCCGTCGCACGCAGCCCGCGACCGGCCGTCAGGGCGTACCTCGCCTGGCGCAGGTCAGCTTCCGTCGAGGGCGAGGCAAGCCTCGCTCCGACGATCACGTCCGCGCCGAGAGCGTCCTGGCAGAAGCGCGCGTCCTCGTCGGACTCCCGACCGCGTCGTTCGTGGTTCACGTGAACCGCCGACACCCGGTAGCCGAGCGCGCCCAGAACGTGCCAGAGACAGGTCGAGTCCGCTCCGCCCGACACGAGACAGGTGATCTCGCCGCCTCGCGGGATCAGGTCGCCGCGACGGATCGTCTCTTCGATGCGGTCCGGGAGTGCGCTCGTCACGCATCCATTGTGCCGCGCCTACCCGTGGTCGTCGGGATCGCGAAAGCGCGGGGCGGCACTCCACGCCTCCAGGAGTGCGGCTGCCCGCTCCGCGTCGCGGCTGTCGAGGCGGTATGGGAATGCGTGCTCGATCGGCGCCATGCGCGCGGCCGGTGAGCGACCGTCGACCGCGTCGATCATGTACCGGATCGCAAGCGCGTGCCCGACTCCCAGCACGCGCTCCTCCGACCGGGCGAGGAGCAGACGCAAGCCGCGGGCGAAACGGGCCGCGGCCTGCGCGCGGCTCTCGCCGCCACCCGGGGCCGGCTCGTCGGGCGAATGCGACGCAGCCCAGGCCCGGTACGCCTCGAGCGGCCCGCCGTCGAAGCTCCCGAAGCGGATCTCGTCAAGCTCGGCCTCGACGACGACCGGAACCTCGCGGCCGTCGAGCACCAGCGCGAGCGTCTCCTGCGTACGGGCCAGCCTGGAGGTCAGTGCGACGTCGATTGCCTCATCCGCGAGCGCGAGCGACAGTGCTGCCGCCTGCTCGACGCCCTCGGGCGTCAGACCCTCGCCGGGGATGGTCGAGGACGCGACGTCGTCGCGATTCGAGCCGGCGAACCCGTGCCGGACGAGCAAGAGCTCGCGCACGGCTAGAAGAGCAGCGAGCGGTAGTCGAGAACGTGCTGCATACCGATCGCCTCGTACAGGCGGATCGCCGGGTCGTTCTCGGCCCGGACGAACAGGCACACGTTGGGGACACGCTCGAGGAGGAGCTGGCAGAGGTCGGCGAGCCCCCGTCCCCCGTAGCCACGCCGCCGTACGCCGGGATCGACCCAGACCTGCTGCAGCTGGACGGCGTCGGGCGTCCACGCCGACGCCTCGGCCTTGAAGAGGATCACTCCGTTCTCCACCCACAGCCACGAGCGCTCGTCCTCGATCTGGCTGCGCGTACGCCAGCGGAACCCGTCGGGATCGCGCTTCATCGGGTCGACGCCGATCTCCTGCTCGTGCGCGGCCGCGCAGGCCGGCATGAGGACGTCGAGGTCGCTCAGGAGCGCCGGCCGCAGACCGGTGTCCGCGGCGGGCGGCGCATCGCGGATGACGTACACGGGCTGCCCCGGCCGGTCTTCCCGCGGCTCGGGGAGGTGGCCGTGCACCTCGTCCCACAGCTCCGAGACGGCGCGCGACTCCCCGATGAGCATGCGCGGCCCGGAGCTGGCGACGTCCCGCGCGAAGGCGCCGCAGCCCTCGCCGGAGGGAACGGCGTTGATCCCGAGATGGCAGAGCGCGGACAGCTCCCCGTCCTGACCGTGCGCGACGAACCGGCCGAGGCCGCGACGCGCGACGTCCTCGAGGAACACCCGCTCGACGGGGTCGAGCGCGCAGAAGCGCAGGATCTGGTCGCGCTTCGGCTCGATGACGGTCGCGGACACGCGCAGGAACTCTAGAGACGGTTCCATACGAACCCGCCTCGCCGAATCCGTAGGGTTCGCGCATGCCGATCCACCTCCGAGCCGAGCTCGGCGACTATGCGGACGCGTGCCTTCTCCCCGGCGACCCGCTGCGGGCGAAATACATCGCCGAGACGTTCCTCGCGGACGTGACGCAGGTCAACGAGGAGCGCGGCCTCCTCGGCTACACCGGCACCTGGGAGGGAAAGCGAATCTCGGTGCAGGGGACGGGAATGGGCTGCCCCGGCGCGACGATCGTTTTCGAGGAGCTGATCCAGCTGGGCGTGACCCGCCTCCTCCGCGTCGGGACGTGCGGCGGGCTCCAGGTCGACCACTCGCTCGGCGACCTGATCGTCGCGATCTCCGCCGTCCCGGCGGACGCGACCGCGACCCATCTCGTCGGCGGCGAGCCGCACTGCCCGACCGCCAGCTGGGAGCTCGTCCACGAGGCGGTCCACGTCGCGAAGCACGCCGGTCAGAAGATCCGCGTCGGAGCAATCGTGTCGAGCGACCTCTTCTACAACCCGGACGAAGGGCAGTACGAGCGCTGGTCGAAGCGAGGCGTGCTCGCGGTCGAGATGGAAGCTGCGGCGCTGTTCACGCTCGCGGCGCTCCGCGGCGTCCACGGCGGCTGCCTGCTCACGGTCAGCGACATCGTCGTCGAGGGCGAGTTCGTCCGGATCTCCGACGACGAGCTGCGGGCGGCGGTCGAGCGGATGACGCGAATCGCGCTCGACACCGCAACGGCGGGCCACGACGAGCACTGATCCCGGCCGGACGGTCTTCCTCGTCAACCCGGCATCCGCTGGGGGCTCCACGGGCAAGCGCTGGCCCGAGATCGCGCACCGTGCCGCGGCACTCGGGCTCGACGGCGACGCGCTGATCTCGGAAGGGCCGGGACAGCTCGGAACGCTTGCGGCCCGGGCGGTGGCGGACGGCGCGAGCCTACTCGTGATCGTCGGGGGAGACGGCTCCGTCAACGAGGTCGTGAACGGCGTCGTCGGCCTCGACGCGGTCGAGTTGGCCGTCATCCCACGCGGCACCGGTTGGGACTTCGTGCGCTCGTTCGGGATTCCCCGCGACCTCGACCAGGCGGTCGAGGTTGCCCGGCGCGGTGCGGTGCGGGAGATCGACGCGGGCTCGGTCACGTATCGCACGTGGGCCGGCGAGGAGGCGCACGCGCACTTCGCGAACGTCGGCAGCGCAGGGATCTCGGGCGCGATCGCGCAACGCGCGAACGAGTCGTCGAAGGCGCTCGGCGGCAAGGTCTCCTATTACTGGTCGACGCTCGCCGTCTTCGTCGGTTGGCAGGCCGGCGAGATGCGTGTCACTGTCGGCGACGAGACGCGGAGTGGCCGGATGATCGACGCGATGATCTGCAACGGTCGCTTTCTCGGCGGCGGGATGATGATGTGCCCCGACGCAGAGCCCGACGACGGGCTCTTCGACGTCCTCCTCATCGGTGACGTCACGAAGCGCGACCTCGCGTTCGTGCTGCCGAAGACGTATAAGGGGAAGCACCTCCCCCACCCGCGGCTCGAGCTCCTCCGCGGCAGCGTCGTCACGGTCGACGCGGACGAGGCGCTGCCCATCGAGCTCGATGGCGAGCAGCCGGGCACGACGCCGGCCCGGTTCGAGGTCGTGCCGGGCGCGTTGCGCCTGCGCGTTCCGGCGACGCGCTAGAGCGGCAAGCCTTCCCCTACGCGGCCGGCTTGCGAGGCGCCTGGCCTCGCGCGGGTGCCTTGCCCTTCTTCAGCGCCGCCACTTCCTTCTCGAGCTTGAAGATCCGCTCCTCGAGCGCGTCGATACCGCGCACCTTCTTGCCGAGGTCGTCCACGCGCGTCTTCAGGTCGTTGTAGGCCGTGAGCGCCTTCTGCCCGCCGGGCAGATCGGCGATCCGCTGCAGCGCCTCCTCGCCGGCATCCGCGAGCCGTGCCACGAAGTCCTTCTCGGTCTTGGGCTTCTCGGTCGTCGTCATGCCGACAGTCTTACCACTCCGTCGCCCTCCACGCTTGACTCGTTCCGCGTCGCGCCAATGCTGCGGGGGCAGAAGTGGGCGCGCGGAGCAACCGTTGGCGCCGCAGGAGCCCTCGCCGGCGCCGTGTCTGCGCGACCGGCGGCGGAGGACGTCTCGGTCATCGTCTATCCCTCCGAGGCCCCGGTGGGCGCGGCGTCCCCGACGCCATGGAGAGCTGCGTCGAAGGGCGGCCAGCCGTATGCACGAATGAGACGCTGCTCGAGTGGCCGTGACAGCTCCCGCGGGCTGGCAACGGGGCGTCGTCGCGCAGCGAATGGGCGCGTACCAGATCGCGGCGACAGCCTCGTCGGCCGAGCCCGACCCCGGCACGTCGAACAACACGTACACCCTACGGGTCGAGGTTCTCGCGAGTGGTGGTGACCCTCGGCGGCGAGCAGTACGTGCGGCGCTTCGCCATCAGGCTGCGCTAGGAGACCAAGCCCTCCTCGAGGCAGTCGAGCACTGCGCGAAGCGTCTCCCCAGCACCCGCGTCGACCTTGAGCAGTGCTTGCTCGTCGAGCGCTGTGGGCCCGCGGTTGACGATCGCGAAGCCGCGAGCCTCGAGCGGCAGGCCCGCGACCGGCCAGACTTCGAGCGACGACCCCACGACGAGCACGAGCCGCGCCGATCGAGCGAGGTGCGTCGCGCGCTCCATCGCCGCGGCCGGCAGGAGCTCGCCGAAGAGGACGACGCCCGGCTTCAGCACCTCGCCGCACTGCGGGCACGAGGGCGTCGCCGCCGCCTCGAGCTGAGCGAGCACGGCGTCCGCCGGCTCGCTCCAGAGGCAGCCGAGGCACTGCGCGGAGCGGATCGAGCCGTGCACCTCGACGACGTCCCGACTCCCGGCGCGCGAGTGCAGCAGGTCGATGTTCTGCGTCACGACCGCCTGCACGAGACCCGAGCGCTCGAGTGTGGCGATCGCCTCGTGTGCCGCGTTCGGCTGCGCCTCCAGGAGTAGGTGGATGCGCTCGCGGTAGAAGCTCCAGACGCGGTCGGGATCGCGCCGGAACGCATGGATCGACGCGACCTCGAAGGGATCGACCTCGGCCCAGATCCCCGTGTCGGAACGAAAGTCGGGGATCCCCGACTCGGTCGACACACCCGCGCCGGTGAGCACGACGCACGGCTGGCGCTCGCGGATCAGCTCGGCTAGCGCGGCGGCGGACACCGGCGAATCGTAGGGTTGATGCCGTGGAAGGCTTCTCGTTCTCCACCGACGTGCGCATCCGCTTCGCGGAGACGGATGCCCAGGGCATCGCGCACCACGCATCGTTCCTCGTGTGGCTGGAGGTCGCGCGCGTCGCCTACCTCGAGCAACACGCGGGCGGCTACCAGGCGATCCGCGAGCGCGGCATCGAGGCGCTCACGACGGAGGCGCACCTCCGCTACCACCGTGCCGCGTACTTCGACGAGACGCTGACGGTGGCGGCTCGCTGCACGGACGTGCGCGGCGCCCGCTTCACCTACGAGTACCGAATCGAGCGCGACGGCGAGCTCGTGGCCGACGGCTTCACCAGGCACGCGACCGTCGACCGCGAGACGTATCGCCCGCTACGCGTGCCGGAGTGGCTCGCCGAGGCGATATCTACGGCCGAGGCGCCGTCGGCGTAGCGGCAGGCTCGGCCGGAGGCGCCACGTCGTCGGCCGCCTTCGGGACCGGCTTCGTCTTCATCGGCGCGACTTTCGTCCCGACGCGGACCACACGCTCCTCGCCCTCGTACGAGGTCGTCCAGGTCTCGGAGCGGATGAGTTCGCCATCTGCCGAGTAGACCTTGCGCGTCGCGGACGTGCGCGTCGGAGCCGAGCCCTCCTCCTCGACCACCTGCTTACCCTTAGGGAGCGTGGGATCCTCGACCCGCTCCACCTCGACGGAGCCGGTCACGACGAGAGGCGTCGCCGAGCTTTCGACCCGCCGTGACTCGCCGCCGTAGATCGCGATGCTGATCCCGTCGCCCTCCGCGAATCCCTTTACCAGCACCCATGCGTCGGTGTCGTTCACGAACTTCAGATCGAGGGAGGGCCAGTACACGGTGGCGTCGCGCCCAAGTTCGTAGCGGCTGATGTACAGCGAGTGCGGGTGCCGCTCGGAGATCCGCAGCCCGGCTTCCCACGCGGCGTTGAAGGCGGTCGTCGCGACCTGCGAGGTGCCCCCGCCCACCTCCTCCGCGTACTCGTTGCCGATGATCACCGGCGCGGGGCGGAACCCGCGCTCCTCGGTGCGCTCGCCGATCGCCTCGTTGAGCGAGAACGTGCCGCCCGGCGCGACGAGGGTCCCGTCGAGCTCGCGGACACCGAGCTGCAGGTTGGTGACGCGGTCAGTGGTGCCTGAGTAATAGGTCTTGTACGACGCCATCCGCGTATCGATCCCCATCGCAAGCGCGTCCGCGGTCGTGCGCTCGGGGGCCTCACGGACGACGGTGAGCGTGGCGACCCGGTTCGTGGGGCGCGACGCAGCCCGCAGCATGGTGCGCGCGGCCCTCGGAACGTTCAGCTCGAGCCCGTCACGGGCCGGCACGACCTGGACGGACTCGCCGTAGACCGCGAACTCCGCGTCTCTCGGCGGGCGTCCGACGTTGTCGGAGAGGTTGCCGAAGTATGCATCGGCCGCAGCTCCGCCGAATGCGAGCTTCAGCGCCCCGTCGCGCGGGAGAACGAGCAGCTCGGCGATCCGCCACCGTGGAACCCGGAAGCGTCGCTGCGCAATCTTCAGCGTGATCGGCGCAGAGACGGCGGTTCTCGCGCGCGCGGCCGCGCCGGCGAGCATCTCCGCGGTCACGGGTGCGGGGGTGATACGCACGGGCAGGGCCGTTGCGCCGGGTTTGCGCTCGAGCCGGCCGAGGGTGCGAACGAGGACCTCGGCCGCCGCGTCGCGGTCGAGTCGGCTTCCCGACTGCCCCGCCGCAACCCGAAAGCGCAGGCCGCGACGTACGATCGCCGCACTCCGCGGCCGGCGATCCACGTCCTTCGAGATCTGGTCGAGCGCATATTCGAGCGCCGCGTTCGAGACCACGAGCTCCGGTAGCACCTCGGCCCCGAAAACGCGCGCTCGAATCCGGCGGAAGCCACGGAGCGGCCCGAAGCCGTCCCCCGCCCGAGCAGCGGCTGCCACCGCCGCGCTCCAGTCGTGCTGAATCCCGAGCTGGTTCGGCGCCAGCGAGAAGGTCTCGCCTCCCGCCGAGAAGTCGACGGATACGGCAGAGCGCCGCTCGTGCAGCGTGTCCAGCTTTGCGACCGCCTCGCGCTTGGTCATGCCGCCGACGTCGACTCCGGCGACCTGCGTGCCCGACGCGAGCTCGCTGCGCGAGCCGGCGAATGCGAAGCCGACGAGGATCGCCATGATCGCGGCGACGACCGCAGCGGCAATGGCGAAGGTACGCAGCGAGCGCATGCGCCGTCGCGTCCGGCTTCGTGGTGTGTAGAGAGGCGAGTCGGCGCGCATCGAGCGCGAAGTGTAGAGGCCCTCAGGCCTTGTTTGGCCGTGGTCTCTGGTGACGATCTGGTGCCGATTTGTGACGGATCCGCGAACCATTCACGAGCGTTCGCGGACTAGAATTCGCAGTGGGTGGTGGGATGGGGTGCCCCAGAGAAAGGGCGCTCAGAACACGAAGAGCTCGATCCCGCCCGACACGTAGAGCTCGACGCCGGTGATGTACGCCGCGAGATCCGAGCAGAGGAACGCGATGGCGTTCGCGATGTCCTGGGGCTCGCCGGGTCGCTTGAACACCGTGCGGGCGGCGATGCGCTCGTTCATCGCCGCATTCGCCATGTGGAAGGCCTCCGTGCCGATGATCCCCGGCACGATCGCGTTGCTCGTGATGCCGTGACGGCCGCCTTCCATCGCGAGCGTCTTCGTCAGTCCGAGAATCCCCGACTTGGTCGTCGAGTAGCTCGCCTGGCCGAAGCCCCCGAGCGTGCCCGCGACTGAAGCCATGTTCACGATGCGGCCCCACCCGCGCTCCTTCATGTGCGGCCAGACTGCCTGGGCGCAGTTGAACCCGCCGCCCAGGTTGACGCGAAGGTCGCGCTCCCACAGCTCGGGGGACTGGTCGTGGAACTGACCGACGTGGTCGAGCGTCCCGGCGTTGTTCACGAGGATGTCGACCGATCCGAGCTCCTCGACCGTGCGCTCCACTGCGGCCGCGACCTGCCCGCGGTCGGTCACATCGCAGCGGGCGGCGAGCGACTGCCGCCCCAGTGAGCGGATCTCTGCGACCGTCTCCTCGGTGTGGACGAGGCCCTGCGCTCTCGCGGCGGTCGCGAGGGCTCCCCAGCTGTCGGTCTCCTCCGAAAGCTCGGACTCGACGAGGATGTCGGCGATCGCGACGTCTGCTCCGGCGCGAGCGAGCGTCAGGGCATCCGCACGGCCGAGACCGCGCGAACCGCCGGTGACGAACGCGACTCGCCCGGAGAGGTCGATCTCGAGAGCCATCCCGTGACCCTACTCGCCTCGGGGGAGGAAGATCTCCTTGGCGATCACCAGGCGCTGGATCTGCGACGTCCCCTCGTAGATCTGGAAGAGCTTCGCGTCGCGCATCAGCTTCTCGACCGGGTACTCCTTGATGTACCCGTAGCCGCCGAAGACCTGCACGGCGTCGGTCGTGACCTTCATCGCCGTGTCCGCCGCAAAGCGCTTCGCGAACGAGGACTGCAGCGTTGCCCGCTCGCCCTGGTCGTGGAGCCAGGCCGACTGCCAGACCAGGAGCCGCGCCGCCTCGATCTCCGTCGCCATGTCGGCGATCAGGAAGTTGACGCCCTGGTGCATCGCGATCGGGACGTCGAAGGTGACGCGCTCCTTCGCGTACTCCACCGCGAGTTCGAACGCGGCCTGGGCGACCCCGACCGCGCCCGCAGCAGTCCCCGGGCGCGTGAAGTCGAGCGTCTTCATCGCGATCTTGAAGCCCTCGCCCTCCTCGCCGATGCGATTCGAAGCTGGGACGACGACGTCAGTGAGCGCGAACGCGGACGTGTCCGTCGATCGCTGTCCCATCTTGTCGAGGTGCTTTTCGATCTGGACGCCAGGTGTGTCCATCGGGACGATGAACGCCGAGATGCCGCGATGGCCCTTGCTCGGGTCCGTCTTCGCGAAGACGACCGTCCACGTCGCGTGGCCGGCGTTCGTGATGAACGTCTTCGACCCGTTCAGGACGTACTCGTCGCCGCGTCGCTCGGCGGTGGTCTTCATCCGCGCGACGTCGGAGCCGGCGTCGGGCTCGCTGAGACCGAACGAGCAGAGGATCGGCTCCTCGAGCAGCGGCGCGAGCCACCTCTCGCGCTGCTCGTCCGATCCCGAGAGGAGCACCGGCCCGGCGCCGAGCCCGTTCGCCAGGATCGAGGTGCCGATCCCCGAGCAACCACGGTAGAGCTCCTCGCCGACGAGCATCCCGTCGAACGCCGGAAGAGCGAGACCGCCGAGCGACTCCGGGACGTGCAGGTTCATAAGACCGAGCTCGTGCGCCTTCGCGATCACGTCGACCGGATGCGTCGAGTGCTCGTCGTACTCGGCCGCCTTGGGCCGGATCTCCTTCTCCGCGAACTCGCGCGCGAGCGCGCGCAACTCCTTCTGCTCCGCCGTCAGGGCGAACGAGATGCCGCCCGCCACGCCGGTCTCCAGCTGCGTCATGGCGCGTCGTCTCCTACGTCGATTGACTGGTCAGTCAACCGGAGTCTACGTCGACTCGCGGCACCCGGTCAAGCCGCCTTGCACCCGTCCACAGACACCCCGAGCACGAAGCGGCGCCCTCGGGCGTCGTCGCCTCTGCGGGGCGTAGGATGTCGGGCGCATGGCGACCACGACCGAGCGCCCGGCCATCGATCCCCTCGACTACCTCGCGATCGATGCGCTCCTCGACGACGAGGAGAAGGCGATTCGCGACACCGTCCGCGAGTTCGTGCGCTCAAACGTGCTCGACGAGGTGGGCGACTGGTTCGAGAGGGGGGTCTTCCCGCGCGAGCTGATCACCGAGCTCGGCAAGCTCGGGCTCCTGGGCATGCACCTCGACGGACACGGCCTCCCGGGCGCGAGCTCCGTCGCCTACGGGCTGACGTGCCTAGAGCTCGAGGCCGGTGACGCGGGAGTCCGCAGCGCCGTTTCGGTGCAGGGATCCCTGGCGATGTTCCCGATCTGGAAGTGGGGATCCGAGGAGCAGAAGGAGCGCTGGCTACCACCGATGCATACGGGCGAGGTCGTCGGCTGCTTCGGCTTGACCGAGCCGGACGCCGGCTCGGACCCCGCATCGATGCGAACCCACGCGCGCCGCGACGGCTCGGACTGGATCCTGAACGGCGCGAAGATGTGGATCACGAACGGCACCATCGCGGACATTGCCATCGTCTGGGCCCGCACCGACGACAGTGCGATCCGCGGCTTCATCGTGGAGAAGGGGATGCCGGGTTTCTCCGCTCCCGAGATCCACAAGAAGCTCTCACTGCGGGCCTCCGTCACCTCCGAGCTCGTCCTCCAGGACGTGCGCGTGCCCGACGACAACGCGCTCCCGGGCGCAACCACGCTTCGCGGGCCACTCTCGTGCCTCAACGAGGCGCGGTTCGGGATCGTCTTCGGTTCCGTCGGCTCCGCGCGCGCCTGCTTCGAGTGCGCGCTCGACTACGCGCGCGAGCGCATCGTCTTCGGCAAGCCGATTGCCGGCTACCAGCTCACGCAGGCGAAGCTCGCGGAGATGGCGCTCGAGATCAATCGCGCGACCCTCGTCGCGCTCCACCTGGGACGTATGAAGGACGACAGCCTAGGAAAGATGGGGAACGTGCGCGGCGCGATCGAGGTTGCGCGCTCGGCGCGGACCATCCTCGGGGCGAACGGCGTCACGCTCGAGTACCCCGTGATCCGGCACGTGAACAACCTGGAGTCGGTGCTCACCTACGAGGGCACGCACGAGATCCATACCCTCGTCGTCGGCCAGGCGCTGACCGGGGAGAACGCGTTCCGCTAGTCCTCTTGGTGCAACTCCGGAGTCTGCTCTCGCAGATTCCAGATGCGCGAAATCCCCGAAGGCGCCCCTTCGCGGCCGCGCCGCCACGACTGCTCGGCGTCTTCAGTCCTCGGCCTCCCAGTACTCCGCCTCGGCGCCGCGAAAAGCGCGGAACAGTCGCTCGCCGCGTCCGTCGAGGGCTGAAATCTTGCCGGAGTCCGCGTATTCCACGATGTCAGGCGCGAGCAGCGTGGAGAGCATCAGCACGCGGAGCGGCTGGTCCGTTCCGTTTCGGACCTGGTGGAGCCCCTCCTTGCCGCGGACGAAGCACACCACGTCCCCCTCGGCCAGCTCACGCTCGCCCTCGGGCGTCCGAAGCATCGGCGTGCCGCGGAGGACGATCATCCACTCCTCGTTGCCGTGATGCGTGTGGTACGGCCACAGCCGGTCGCCGGGCTCGAGCTCGTACATGCTGCCGCCGATCAGCTCCGCACCGATGCGGGCTCCGACCCACGCGTCCTTGCTGTGCCAGCCTGGTCGGTCCTCGGTGCGGTCCCACTCGTCCCCGTTCAAGTTGAAGAGCTGCATGCGCTCGAGCCTAGACGGCCAGGCCTCGAAACACGATCTCGACGGCAACCCGCTCGGCCTGCCCTACGTCCTCCTCGCTGTCGGGAAGCTGGCCCAGCACCCATCCCGTCAGCACCTCTTCGAGGCCGCCGTAGAAGATCCAGCTCGCCAGGCGCGGGTCGAGATCTGCGCGGAAGTCGCCCGCCGCCTGGCCTTCCTCGATCACGCGCTGGACGATCGCGAACGCCTCGCGCACCTCATCCACCCGATCCTGTAGCTGCTGGCTCCGAGCGACCTCCCGGACCATGACCGTCACGAGGGCCGGATCGTTGCGCCACGTGCGGAGGAGGATCTTCGCGATGCCCTCGAGCTTCTCGGGGGCGGGCTCGTCCGCCGCCTCCACCGCCCGGAACCGGGCGATCAGCGCGCCCCAGTTCTCGAGGAAGATCGTGCGGAGCACGTCGTCCTTCGACGCGAAGTAGTGGTAGAGGAGTCCGTGCGCGACACCAGCGTCCTCGGCGATGTCGCCGACGCGCGCGCCGTGGTACCCGTGCTCGGCGAAGACACGAATCGCGGCATCGAGAATGCGCGTGCGCTTGTCCGCCGGTGCGATTGAACGGTCAGTCAACGAGGGCGAGGATAGAGATACGCTCCGCGCGCGTGCAACCGCTGGCAGGAACGCTGGTCGTCGACTTCACGCGCTACCTCCCGGGCGCGTACGCGAGCCGCGAGCTGACGCGGCTCGGCGCGCGCGTCGTCCGCGTGGAGCCGCCGGAGGGGGACCCGATGCGACCGACGGCGACCGCGTGGGACACGGCCCTTCGTGCGGGCAGCGAGTCCGTGGTCTGCGACCTCCCCGGCGACGCCGCCTTCGCTCGGGCGCTCTGTGGACGCGCCGACGTCGTGCTCGAGGGGTTCCGGCCGGGCGTCGCCGATCGACTCGGCGTGGGACCGAGTGACGTCCCCGATACCGCCGTCTACTGCTCGATCACCGGATTCGGACTGGGCGGACGCCACGAGCAGCGCGCCGGGCACGACGTCAACTACCTCGGTTGGGCCGGGGCGCTCGAGGACACGGCACCCGGGCTGCCGCCGATCCAGGTCGCCGACCTCGCGGCGGGAGCCCTCGGCGCGGTCACGCAGGTGCTCGCCGCGCTCCTCGAGCGCGCGCGTACGGGACGCGGCGCACGGCTCGTCGTCTCGATGACCCACCGCTCGCACGACCTCGTGGGGCATCGACTGGCGGGGGAGCCTGTCCCCCGCATGCTCACGGGCGGACTCGCGTGCTATCGCCTGTACTCGACCGCCGATGGCCGCCATCTGACGGTCGGTGCCCTCGAGCCGAAGTTCTTTCGGCAGCTGTGCGAGCTGGTCGAGCGCCCGGAGCTCGCAGATCGCCAGTACGACACGGATCAGGACGCGCTGGCGGACGAGCTCGCGGGAGTCTTCACCACGCGCACGCTCGATGAATGGCTCGCACACTTCGGCGACGAGGACGTCTGCGTGGGCCCGGTCTGGACACGCGAGGATGCGGCCCCCGAGTTCGGGTCGACGGAGCCTGCCGTCGCGGTCCCGCTCGGCGCGCACACCGACTCCTGGCGCCGCGAGCTAGGCGTGGGCTAGCCCGAGCGCAGCGGGCAATGCGAGCAGCGTGTCGATGCGCTCGGCCTCGTCGAGGTGGAGCCCGTCGCGATCGAGGAGGATGGCCCGGATCCCGAGCGCGCGCGCTCCTCCGATGTCGTCCTCGTACGAGTCGCCGACCATCACCGTCTCGGCAGGTAACGCATCCAACTGCTCGAGTGCCGCCTCGAAGATCGACGGATCGGGCTTGATCCTTCCATGAGCCTTCGACCCCACCATCGCATC
Source organism: Gaiellaceae bacterium (assembly GCA_021323315.1). Classification (GTDB taxonomy): domain Bacteria; phylum Actinomycetota; class Thermoleophilia; order Gaiellales; family Gaiellaceae; genus GMQP-bins7. The sequence goes on from JAJTCQ010000017.1 coordinate 21,002, forward strand.
GACGTCGAGCCGGTGATGGGCGACGAACTCGTCGAGGTCGCGCTGGCCGTTCGTCACGAGCCCGATCTTGAGCCGGTGCCGACGCAGCTCGTCGAGGACGGGCAGCGCGTCCTCGTAGAGCGCGAAGTTCTCGTGCCTCTCCCACTCGCGGACCATGTCGGTCGCACAGCCACGGGACCCGACCGGATCACCGCCCATGCCGAGCACGATCTGCTCGGTGAACGCGATCCAGACCTCCTCGTCGTGTACGAGCTCGCGCTCCCCGGACAGTGCGTGAATCGCATCGATGCGTGCCTGTTCATACCGGTCCGGGTCGAGAGCGAGCCCGTGCCGCTCCCCCACGCGCCTGTACCCCTCCGGCCCAAGCTCCGGCCCGGGCCGAAACAAGGTGAAGTCGACGTCGAACAAGACAGCCTTCAACACGCAATCGAGGATAGATCGAACGCTGAGCGGCAGCTCCGGATGGCGGCCGGAGGTCGGCTTTGCCGACCGGGAGGCCCGCTGCGACTCACCAGTCGGAGCGATGAGGAAGGGGGCAGGCGGGGGGAAACGTCGTTTCCCCCCGCCATTCGTATCGGGGTGCCCAGATTTGAACTGGGGGCCTCTCCGACCCGAACGGAGCGCGCTACCAGGCTGCGCCACACCCCGAGCGCGGACAGGGTACCGGCGTTGCGCAGCGTCGGCGGCCCGGAGTATGCTCAGGTGGATGACTGTTGCTCTCGAGAGGCGGGCTGCTTGACCCGCCCCGACAGCGAATGACCCGCAGCCCGACGTGCGCGAACCGCGCCGGCGGGCTTTTTCTTTGCCGTTTTCTTGACCCCTGAGGAGGCAGCATGGCCAACCACCTGACGCCCGAAGAGCTCGCCAAGGAGATGGGGATGGACCGCGACGAGGTCGTCCGAATCTGCATCGAGGAGGGCGTGCCGATCTATCACGGCAAGGTCGACAAGACCCTCTTCCAGGCGACGCTCGAGGCCGTCGGAGCTACGGCCGGAGCCTCGACCTCGTCCTGAATCCGCTGCCGCCGGAGGGCGCGCTCGTTCGACGGCCGTGAAGCTCGACCAGGTCATGGTGGCTGCACCTACTCTCGGAACACCGGCCGCGCTCTAGCTGGCCTTGGCGCGCGCTTTCCGTGCGCGCGTCCGCTTCTCGGCTGGCTCGGCGTCCGGCTTCTTGGCCGCGGCGACGCTCGCCTTGAGCGCCTCCATGAGGTCGATCACCGGAGCGACCTCGGTCGGCTCCGGCGCCACGATCTCCTCGCCGCGCGTCTTCGCCTCGAGCAGCGCCTTCAGATCACGCCGGTACTCGCTCGCGAGCTCGGTCGGCTCGAAGTCGCCTGCGAGGCTGTCGATGACCTGACGCGCGAGGTCGAGCTCGGTCTTCTTCACCTTCGTCTCCTCGACCGCCTCTGAGATCTCCGCCGACGAGTAGACGTCCTCGGCGAGGAAGAGCGTCTCGAGCGCGAGCGCGTCGCCCCGCGCGCGGACGAGGCACAGGCTCTCCCGACCCGCGCGAACGAAGCGCCCCAGCGCGGCGGTCTCGGTCTGCTGCATCGCCTCGAGCAGGAGGACGTACGGGCGACGCTGCGCGGGCTGTGCCGCGGGTACGAGGTAGTACGTTCGGTCGAAGAAGATCGGGTCGACGTCGTCCGCCTTGACGAACCGGGTGATATCGATCGAGCGCGAGTCGTCGGCGCGCTCGATCGCCTCGAGATCGGCGTCCTCGACGACGACGAACTGGCCCTTGGTGACCTCGAACCCGCGGACGATCTCGTCCTGCGTGACCTCTCGGTCGTGTGTGGGGCACCAGCGCTTCTGCTTGATCGGCGTCGCGCACTCGCGGTGGAGCAGCCGGAACGACACGTCCGACTGGCGCGCCGCCGGCTTCGTTGCCGGCGCGAGGCCGACGGGGATGGAGACGAGGCCGAAGCTGAGTGATCCGTTCCAGGTAGTCCGCATGTGCAGGGAAGGGTATATGCGTGGGGGGCAGACTTCGGTCTGACGCCGACTGGCTTTCGCCCTTGAGTCGGCCAATTTCTCGCTCGAACGGCGAATCCCTCTCGTCTAAGCTCAGAGGGTGACGCAGACGGCGCAAGCCACACGGGCGACCCTTCCTGGCGACCGGTCGCGCACGATCGCCCAGCTCTGGCGGAACGCTGTCGCAGCCGGACGACAGAGGCCGGCGTATCTCGCCGAGACGGACGCGGGCGGGTGGAGCGAGGTCTCCTGGTCGGAGGCCGACGAACGCGTGCGCGCGTACGCGAACGGTCTCCTCGCGCGGGGCGTGCGGAAGGGCGACAACGTCGCGCTCCTGGCCCGCAACAGCCTCGATTGGGCGCTCGTCGACTTCGCGCTCGCGCAGATCGGCGCCGTGGGCATCCCGGTGTATGCGTCGAGCTCGGCGCGCGACGTGGGCTACGTCCTGTCGCATTCGGAGGCCGTGGCGATCGTCTGCGAGGACGCCACACAGCTCGCGAAGGTCGAGGAGGTCTCCGGCGAGCTGCCTGCGTTGCAGCACGTCCTGACGTACCACGATCTGGAGGACCTCGCGACGCACGGGCGCGACTACGCGGCCACGAACCCGAGCGCGCTCGACGACGCCGCGGCGGCGATCGGCGAGGAGGACCTCTTCACGATCATCTACACGTCGGGCACGACCGGACCGCCCAAGGGCTGCATGCTCTCGAATCGCAACTACCACGCGATGGCGACCGTCGTCGACCGGATGGAGGAGACCTACTACCGCCCGGACGACGTCATGCTCCTCTACCTCCCCCTCGCCCACAACTACGGTCGGCTGATGCTGCTCCTCGGGGCGCACGTCGGGTTCACCATCGCGTTCCTCGCCGACCCGCTACGCGTGGCCGAGGCGCTGCCGCAGGTGCGCCCGACGCTGCTGCCGAGCGTTCCGCGCGTGTACGAGAAGGTGCATACCGCGGTGCTCGCGAAGTTCGATTCCGCCACTGGCGTCAAGCGCCGCTTGATCGACTGGGCGCTGCCGATCGGGCGCGAGGTGAGCCGGCTCGAGAGCGCGGGCGAGCCCGTGCCGACCGGGCTGCGCCGCAAGCACCGGATCGCCGACCGCCTCGTCTTCAGCAAGGTCCGCGAGCCCTTCGGCGGGCGCCTGCGTATGCCCGGCTCGGGCGGTGCGCCGCTGTCCAAGGAGATCATCGAGTTCTTCGACGCCGTCGGGATCCGCATCACCGAGGGGTACGGGCTGACGGAGTGCACGACGGCGGCGAGCACGAACCGGCCGGACGTCTACCGCTTCGGCTCGGTCGGTCAGCCACTACCCGGCTTCGACGTGCGAATTGCCGACGGCGGGGAGATCGAGGTGCGCTCGGACACCGTCTTCCAGGGCTACTACAAGGACCCGGAGGCGACAGCCTCCGTGCTCGGCGACGACGGCTGGCTCAAGACCGGCGACATCGGCCACCTCGACGAGGACGGCTTCCTCCACATCACCGACCGCAAGAAGGACATCCTGGTGACGGCGGGCGGCAAGAACGTCGCGCCGCAGAACCTCGAGAACGAGCTCAAGACGTCGAAATACGTGTCACAGGCGCTCGTCGTCGGTGACGCGAAACCGTACGTCGCCGCGCTCGTCACGCTCGATCCCGTGGAGGTCGGGCGCTGGGCCGAAGCGCAGGGCATCGACGAAGATGCGGCAACACTCGCGGGCGACGACCGGGTGCGTGCGCTCATCCAGGGCGTCGTGGACGAGGCGAATCGCGAACGCTCGCGGTTCGAGCAGGTGAAGCGCTTCGCAATCCTGCCTCGCGACTTCACGATGGAGGCGGGCGAGATCACGCCGACGCTCAAGGTGCGGCGCCGCGCGGTGCAGGAGCACTTCGCTGCCGAGATCGACGCGCTGTACGCCGAGCCACACGTGGTGGCTGGAAGCGACGAGAGCGCCGGCTAGAGCCGGCGAGCGCCGACGAACGAGCCCCAGCGCTCGGAGAGGCTGGAGATCTTGACGACGTCGCCGGTGTGCGGCGCGTGCACGAACTGGCCGCCGCCGATCGCGATGCCGGCGTGCCCGAGGCCACTGAAGAACACCAGGTCGCCCGCAGCTATCTGCTCGAACGGCACCGGGGTGCCGTAGGCGTACTGCGACGCAGCGTGGTGCGGAAGCGAAACGCCGACCTGCGCGAAGACGTACATGATGAACCCGGAGCAGTCGAAGCCGGTCGACGGGCTGGATCCGCCCCACACGTATGGCACTCCGAGGTACTGGAGTGCGATCCCGACGACATGGCTGTATCGCGGGCCTGGAAGGTTCGGGTCGTACTCCGGAACGACGACCGCGGTGTCGTAGGACTGCTGCGAGGTAGCCTCCGCGGCGAGCTGGGCAGCCTCTGCGCGTGCCCGAGCCTGCGCGGCGAGTGCAGCCTGCCGCCGCTGCTCCTCGGCGCGGATCTCCGCGATCTCGTCCTTGACCGACGCGAGGAGCTGGTTCTGCTCGGTGATCTGGGACTCGATCGACTGCTTCTGCGCCGCCTGCTCGGCGACGATCCGCGCCTGGTCGGCGCGCGCCTCCTGGAGGTTCTCGCGACGTGTCTCGACTTCTTTGCGGTACTGCCTGACCGTGTGGAGGATCCCCGTGTCCTGGCTCGAGACTCGCTCGATCGCATCCAGCCGCGCGATGATGTCGTCGAGGCTCTGCGAGCCGAGGATCACCTCGAGCGTCGAGTCGCCCTCGCCGTTGATGTACAGGTCGCGGAGCCGTTCCTGAATGCGCCGCTGCGCGACCCCGAGGCTCTTCTTGGCGGCCGCTAGGTGCTTAGCGTTCGACTGAAGATCGGTGTCGATGCGATCGAGCTCGACGTTGGCGTAGTTCCACGCCTCGATCGTTGCCTCGAGCTCGTGGTTCATGCCCTCGACCTCGGCGATGATCGCTTCGGCCTGCGCGCGCTTCGACTGGATGGTCTGGCCCGAGGCCGGTCCGACGGCGAGCAGGAGCGCAGCGGCGCTGGCCGCAGCGAGAACTCCTATCGGCGTCCATCCGGTGCGCGAGCCTCTGAAGACGGCCCTCCGTCGTCTCCGGACAGACCCGCCGGTGGCGGTCTGGCCCGTCACAAGTCGGAGACCCTAGCAGCCTCGCCGGACGCCTGCAACCAGGAACAAAGCCAAAATATCTGCAAAGAGAGCTATTGCCGCCGAGACTGCAGAGAAGTCGTGTTAGGGTCTCGCGGTCGTGGTCAGGGGTACACGCAGGTGGGCCGCTGCGGTCGTCGCGGTCCTCGCAGGAACGCTGGTCGTCGCGGGAAGCTCGGCCCTCGGTCAGCCGCAGGCCCAGCAGGCGTATCGGCTCAAGGTCGACGCCGTCGCATACCACCTTCCCGGCAAGACCGCGCTCGGAGTTGCGGTGCGCAGGGGCGTCGTCGCGGTCGACCCGAGGCTGATCCCCCTCGGGACGAAGATGCACGTGCCGGGGTACGGAGCGTCCCTCGCTGCAGATGTCGGCCATGCAATCAAGGGGCGCATCATCGACCTCTGGTTTCCCAGCACGGAGATGGCGCGCGCCTGGGGCCGGCGTACCGTCACGATCACCGTCTACCGCTAGACGGCTGGTAGGACGAGATTCGCCGCCTCCGGGGCGCGAGCTGGCCGCTGCGTCGAGAAGCCCACGCACGGTCTGAGCGCGTGAAACGTCCCTCTGTCCGTGCGGTAGCCGCCCGGACGCGCCAGATCGCGCACCCGACGCGCGAGTTCGTGCCTTCGACCGTCTACTCCCAGCCGTCAGCGTCCTCCGGTACACAGTCGTGTCGTGAGACGTCGTCCCGCACTCGTGGCCGCGCTCGTGCTCGCAATGACCGCCTCGGCCACGACGGCGACCTCCGGCACGGCCCAGCGCGACCTCGAAGCGACACTCGGCCAGGCACTGCGAGCGCCGGGTATCGACCGGGGAAACACTGCCGCGATCGCGGTCGACCTCCGAACCGGCCAGACGGTCTTCTCGTGGAACGCGCAACGCTCGCTCCTGCCGGCGTCGGCGGAAAAGCTCCCGGTCTCTTTCGCGGCACTGCACGTGCTCGGCCCGCGCTTTCGCTTCCGCACGGAGCTCGTGGGAGCCGGCACGCGGGTCGGCGACACATGGAGCGGCAACCTCTGGCTCGTCGGCTACGGCGACCCGACGCTGACACGCGCCGACCTCGACCGGCTCGCGCGCCGGTTCGCGGCGACGGGGATCCGCCGCGTCGCGGGTCGGGTGCTCGGCGACGACACCCACTTCGACGCGCGACGTGATGCCGTCGGCTGGAAGCCGCACTACGTCGGGGTCGAATCGCGGCCGCTGTCAGCCCTCACCGTCGCCGGCGTCCACCTGACGGGCGTCAACGGCTCCGCCATCGCGGCCGCTCGCGCGTACGTCGGCGCGCTCGCGCGACGGGGAATCACCGTCACCGGCCGCGCCGGCACCGGACGCGCGCCGCTCGACGCGATTCCGATCGCGTTCGACCTCTCGGAGCGACTTGCGAACGTCTTGAAGCGTGTGAACGGCGAGAGCGACAACTTCGCCGCGGAGATGCTCTTGAAGGAGCTGGGAGCGACCGTCGCGCAGCGCGGGTCGACCGCGGCGGGCGCGCGCGTCGTTCGCGGAGAGCTCGCTGCGGCGGGCGTGCCGCTCACCGGCGTGCGCATCGCAGACGGCTCCGGGCTCTCGCGCTTCGACCGGCTCACTGTGGGCGCACTCGCCGCAATCCTCCATGCCGGCGCGACTGAACCAAGAGTCCGGGGCCCGTTCGTGACGTCGCTCGCGGTCGCCGGCATCTCCGGCACCCTGGAGCGCCGCCTCGAGCTGCTCCCGACCCGCGGGCGCGTGCTCGCCAAGACGGGCACGACGTTACGCGCGTCCGCGCTCGCCGGCCTCGTGAGACGCCGCTACGTCTTCGCGATCCTGCAGAACGGAAGCCCGGTGCCGTACTGGACGGCGCGCGCGGCGCAGGACCGCTTCGTCATCGCGCTCGCGCGTTCCTGATGCGCAAGACCGGAGACTCGCCAGCGCGAGATCTCAGGTCGCGCGAACATCCCTGAAGGCGGCTGCTTCGCAGCCGCGTCGCTTCGAGCCATCACGGCCCGATAAGGACGCGAAGATCGTCCTCCGAGAGCACGGCGACGCCGAGCTTCTTGGCCTTCTGGGCCTTCGAGCCGGGGCTCTCGCCGACGACCACGCCGGTCGTCTTCTTCGACACCGAGTCCGTGACCTTCGCGCCGAGTGCCTCGAGCGCGGCCTTCGCCTCCTCGCGCGTCCAGCCCTCGAGCGTCCCGGTGATCACGTACTGGCTGCCCGTGAGCCGACCCTCGGGCGGCCGCTCATCCTCGGCGAGTGAGAGCTGCAGGCCGAGCTCGCGCAACTCCTCGACGAGCGCACGGTTCTCGGGATCCGCGAACCACTCGGCGATCAGCTCCGCCCGCTCGGGCCCGATGCCCTCGACCTCCTCGAGCTGTTCGAGCGTCGCGTCCGCGAGGGCGTCGGCCGTGCGGAAGTGGAGCGCGAGGCTGCGTGCGATGACCCACCCGACCTTCGGGATGTTCAAGCCGAAGAGCACGCGCGAGAACGGTTGCTCCTTCGAGCGCTGGATCGACTCGAACGCCCGCGTCGCCGAGAGCTCCGCGTAGCCTTCGACCTCCGTCAGCCGCTCGGCCGGCAACCGGTAGAGGTCCGGCAGCGAGCGCACGATGCCCTCGTCCCAGAGCTTCTTGATCGTGCTGCCACCGACGTTCTCGATGTCGAGGGCCCCGCCGACCCAGTGGTACAGCGTCTCGAGACCGCGCGACGGGCAGGCGCGATTGGGGCAGCGGTGCATGACCTCGCCCTCCGGCCGCACGACTTCGGTCTTGCACAGCGGGCAGCGCTTCGGCATGCGCCACGGCTTCGTTCCGGGCTCGTGCTCGCCCGCCGGCCCGACCACCTGCGGAATGACGTCACCCGCTCGCTGGACGATCACGAGGTCGCCCACGCGGATGTCCTTGCGTCGGATGTCGTCCTCGTTGTGCAGCGTCGCGCTCGATACCGTGACGCCTCCGACGTGCACCGGCTCAAGCTCGGCGAGCGGGTTCAGCACTCCTGTGCGCCCGACACGGACGTGGATCCTCACCAGGCGGGTCACCGCCGACGTCGGCGCCCACTTGAACGCACGGGCGAACCGGGGACGGCCGTGGAGCGAACCGAGCCGGCGTTGCTGGTCGAACGAGTCGACCTTGACCACGATCCCGTCGATCTCGTAGCCGAGATCGCCGCGTCGCGACTCCCACCCGATGCATGCGTCCGCGACAGCGTCGATCGACTCCAGGCGCTCCGCAGCCGGGTTCGTGCGGAAGCCGCGCTCCTGCAGCCACTGCAACGTCTCCCACTGCGTGGCGAGCTCGTCGCCCTCGAGCACGCCGATGCCGTACACGAAGATCGAGAGCGGCCGCTCCGCCGTGACGGACGGGTTCAGCTGGCGCAGCGATCCGGCCGCCGCGTTGCGGGCGTTCGGCGCAGGCTTGCGACCCGCCGCGATCTGGGTCTCGATGTAGCGCGCGAAGCCCTCCAGCGGGAAGAAGATCTCCCCGCGAACCTCGACGCGCGCGGGTGCCGGAGCCTCGGCGCGCATCCGCAGCGGGATCGCCTTGATCGTGCGCAGGTTCGCGGTGACGTCCTCGCCTCGCTCCCCGTCGCCGCGCGTCGCTCCGCGCACGAGCACACCGTCCTCGTACACCAGCGACACCGCCGAGCCGTCGATCTTCGGCTCGAGCACGTACGCGACCTCTTCTTCGGTGTCGAGCCGCTTGCGGATGTCGTCGGCCCACTTCTCGAGCGCCTCGCGCGTCGTGACCTTCTCGAGCGAGCCCATCGGGGAGAGATGCGCGACCTTCGTGAATCCCGCTGCGGGCGCTGCGCCGACACGCTGGGTCGGCGAGTCCGACGTGACGAGCTCGGGATGCTTCGCCTCGATCGCCTCCAGCTCGTCGTACAGCGCGTCGTACGCGCTGTCGTCGATCTCCGGATCGTCGAGGACGTGGTAGCGATGGAGATGGTGGTCGATCAGCCGCCGTAGCTCGGCGGCGCGATCGGCCGGGGTAGTCGTCCTAGAGGGCACGCAGGAGCTCCGCCGGCGTGCGCACGAACAGGTCCGGCTCCTCGGCGAGCAGCCGCTCGTCGGGATGGATCCCGCCCCAGCCCACGGCGATCGCGAACACGCCGGCCGCTCTGGCGGCACCGACGTCGAAAGGCGAGTCGCCGACGTACACGGCCTCTTCCGGTCCCCCGCCCAGCTTCTCGAGCGCGAGGAGAACCGGTTCGGGGGCGGGCTTGTGACGCTCCGTGTCCTCGTGCGCGACGACGATGTCGAACGCGCTCGCAAGCGCCGGGAAGCGGTCGAGCGCGAGGCCGACGGTCCGATGCCGCTTGGCCGTGACGAGGCCGAGCTTCCGCCCCTCGGCCTTGAGCTGCGGGAGGAGGTCCAGAAGGTCGTCGAATGCCTCGAGCGTCTCGTGGAGCCCGTCGTTGTGCTCCTTGTACGCCTCGAGCAGAGCGTCGGCCTGCTCGGGGTCGATCGCGGTCATCTGCGCCACGATCCCCTGCCCTCCGATCGTCAGCCCGAGCTCCTCGGGCGGGATCTCCCGGCCGAGCACCGTCGAGACCGCATGCTGCATGGATGCGAGGATGATCGGCCCGGAGTCGATCAGCGTGCCGTCGAGGTCGAAGAGGACGATGCGGAAGCGCATCCCTCGATGCTAGTCAGCGCTCAGTACTCCGCTCGCTCGAGATAGAGGCCCCACGGCGGCGCAGTCAAACCGCCCTCGGAGCGCGGTCGCCCGTCGAGGAGGTCCGCGATCCGTTCGGGCGCTGCCGAGCCGGCTTCGAGCATCGTCCCCACGAGCGTCCTCACCATGTGGCGCAGGAAGCTGTCCGCGGTGATCGTGAAGTCGAGCCGGTCGCCGTCCTGCTCCCAGCGCACCGCGATGACGTTCCTCACGAAGACGTCGTGCTGCGTCTCGGTCGGCGTGAAGGCGCGGAAATCGTGATCGCCGGGGAGAAGCGCCGCCGCCTCGTCGAGCGCCTCGACATCGACCGGCCGCGGCCACCAGAACACGCGCCGTGCATCGAGGGCGGGGCGGCGAGCGCCGACTTGCACGCGGTAGCGATACGAACGCGATCGTGCCGAGAAGCGGGCATGGAAGCTTGCGGGCGCCTCCTCGGCGTCGAGGACCGAGACATCCTCGGGAAGCGCGGCAGCGAGCGCCTCCGGGGCACGCGAGGGCGGCGCGCCGCCCTCGACGGTGACGCTCGCAACCTGTCCGGTCGCATGCACGCCGGCATCGGTGCGTCCGGCGACGGCGAGCCCGTCCCAGTGCGGGTAGACGGCGTCGAGCGCCAACCGCAGGGCCTCCTCGACGGTACGCAGCCCCGGCTGTCGCGCCCAGCCGTGGAAGCCCGTCCCGTCGTATTCGATGGTCAGCTTGAGGACCACGACGTGACATCATGGCGCGGGCGTGTCGACGACCCAGCGCTACGACCTCTACAGCGCCGAGTTCCGGGCGAGGACGCACGAGACGTACTCGCGCATGCGCGACGAGAGCCCCGTCCATCTCCAGCCCGGGCTGAACGGCGAGACGCCGATCTGGTTCGTCACGCGCTACGACGACGTCGTCACGGTGTTGACCGACGACGAACGCTTCGTCGTCGACGCGAAGCTTGCGCTGACGCAGGACGAGCTCCGTGCGCTGGACGCGGCGAGCCCGCTCCCCAACGACGACCGCATCAACACGAACCTTCTTACGATGGACGGGGAGGACCATCGTCGCGTCCGGCAGCTGGTGGCAAAGGCGTTCACACCTCGCATGGTCGAGCGCCTGCGACCGCGGATCCAGGAGATCGCCGACGAACTGGTCGATCGCGTGGCTGCCGAGGGCCGGATGGAGCTGGTGGACGACTTCGCGTTCCCGCTTCCGATCACCGTGATCGCCGAACTGCTCGGCATACCGATCGAGGATCGAGATCGCTTCCGCGTGTGGTCGAACAGCTTCCTGCTCCCGCCTATGACGGACGAGCTGCGCGAGCGGTTCCTTCGGCATACCGACGAGTTCGTCGCGTACCTCGACGTGCTCTTCGCGGAGCGGCGCGGCGAGCCGTCCGACGACCTCGTGAGCGCGCTCGTGCAGGCCGAGGAGCATGGCGATCGCCTGGGGGAGAACGAGCTGTACAGCATGGCCGTGCTCCTCATCGTCGCGGGACACGAGACGACGGTCAGCCTCATCACGAACGCAGTGCTCGCGCTCCTCGGCCATCCGGCCGAGCTCGAACGCCTGCAGGCCGATGCCTCCCTCCTGCCGACTGCAGTCGAGGAGCTCCTGCGCTACGACAGCCCGGTCGAGCGGACGATCACGCGCTGGGTCACGCAGGACACGCAGCTCGGCGGCGAGTCGATCGCGCGTGGCGACCTCGTCATCGCCGTGGTCGGCTCGGCCAACCGCGACGATGCGCAGTTCCCGGATGCGGACGTCCTCGATCTCGGTCGTGCTCCGAACAGGCACGTCGGCTTCGGACGCGGGCCGCATTTCTGCCTGGGCGCTCCGCTCGCGCGCCTGGAGACGGAGATCGCGCTCGGGACGCTGCTCCGACGGCTGCCGAACCTCAGGCTCGCCATCGCCGAGGGCGACCTGTACTGGCGTCCGATCCCGCTCTTCCGCAGCCTCGCGTCGCTGCCGGTCGCCTGGGACGCCTGAGCGCCGCGGAACCCGTCGCTCCCGCGCGGTGTATGCCGATCGTGCGGGTCCCACTCGCCTGCAGCCTCGCGCTCTGCCTCGTCCTCACCTCCGCGGCCCACGACGGCACGGCGAAGGAGAATCACCTCGTGCTGGCTTACGCCAGCGACGGCGCAGGCAGCCTCGACGTCTTCGTCACCCGTGTCGGTGACGCGCCGCCCCGGCGCCTTACGGGCTCGCGGCAGGACGACTTTTCTCCGAGCTGGTCTCCGGACGGGGACCGGATCGCCTACCGCGTCAACCCGCGACACGCGCACGCCGGCGAGATCTGGGTGATGCGTGCCGACGGGACGGGCAAGCGCAATCTCACGCACACACCCCGCAACGCCGAGTGGTCGCCCGCGTTCTCGCCCGACGGCGCGCGGATCGCCTACTACTCGGACGCCCGCGGCGGCGGCGACGTCTGGATCATGCGCTCGGACGGCACCGCTCGCCGAAACGTGACCCGGAACGGCGCGCTCAACGAATACCCGACGTGGTCGCCCGACGGACGGAACCTCGCCTTCAACTCCCACCGCGACGGCCAGTTCGAGGTCTATCGCTCCACGGCGGGCGGAGCGCGCCAGCGCAACCTGACTCGCCACCCCGGAAAGGATCAATGGCCGGCGTGGTCGCCCGACGGCCGGCACATCGCCTTCATGTCCGACCGCGACGGCAGCGAGGACGTCCTCGCCATGCGCGCCGACGGATCCGGGGTGCGGAACTTGACCGAGACGCCGACGCTCGACGAGTCCCATCCGACGTGGATGCCCGACGGTCGCCTCTCGTTCACGCGCCACGGCGACACCGGGCCGATGGAGCTCTGGGCGGTCGAGCTCGAGGGCACCGGCGCGTGGCACCTCGACACGCCTGCCGAGCCTGTGTTCGTCTTCGCCTGGAAGCCGCGCTAGCCGGCTATCTCGATCGATTCGTTGGCCGAGCTCACCGTGAGGCCCGGCTCCGGGCCGCCGCCGATGACGTACGCGCGGCTGCCGAGCGCGGCAACGCCCACACCGTGCCTCGGCGTCGGAAGATCGGCGAGCCCGACCCATCGCTTCTCGGCAACGCGATAGGCAAGCACCTCCCTGATCGTGCCGTCGGGCTCCTCGCCGCCCGCCGATACGACCTGGCCGCGGAGCGCTGCAGCCCCGGTCCCGCCGCGTGCGTCCGGGATCGGCTGGAGCCGCTGCCAGCGTGCCTGGCCGGGGCGCCAGGACTCGAAGTGCAGCAGGTTCGTGTCGAGGCCAGCCGTGCGCCCGGCGATGGCGTAGACGGTTCCGGCCAAGGACGTCACGCCGAGGTGCTCGCGCGGAGTGGGGCCCGGCGCGCGCGACCAGCGCCGCGTTCGGAGGTCGTAGACGAGCGCGTTCCGTGCCAGGCGCCGGCCCTCGCCGATCCCACCCGCGACGACGATCCGCCGGCCCGAGACGCCGGCACCGGCAGCCGCACGCGGGTACGGCATCCGCGGGAGCGCGCGCCAGGCGCCCCTCTCGAGCACGAACGCCGTCCGCAACGTCGCACCCGTGCCGCTGTAGCCACCCAGAACGTACGCCTTTCCTCCCACGCCCACCGCCATCGCATGGTGGCGGCCCGACGGAAGATCGGGGAGACGTCGCCAGGTGTCACGCGCGGGGGAGTACGCGTCGGCGCGCTGTGACGCCTCACCGTCGATCGTGAAGCCCCCGACCACGACGATCTCGTTCCCCACCGCCGCCGCCGCGACCTCGGTGCGAGGAAGCGGCATCGGCGCTCGCGCGTCCCACTGAAGTGGAGCCGCACCGGCAGCGCCCGCGACGATGGCCACCACGAGGAGGGCTGCAGGCCAGCGCCACATGTCAGGCGGGCTCCACCTCGAGCACGAGCCCGTCGATCCGGCGTACGACGACGGCATCGCCCGGATCGCAGCCGCCCTTGCAGCGCGCCTTCCAGATCTCACCGCTGACCCGCACCTGGCCTTCGGGCCAGAGCGCGTCGATCGCGACCCCGCGCTTCCCGACGAGCGCGTCGACGCCCACCGAAGCCTGGCGCCGCTTCGAGTACCAGATGAACACGGACGCCTCGACGAGCTCGAGCGCCGCACCGACCGCCACGGCGACGAGCCCCCACGGCGAGGGGAGCACGAAGATCGCGAGCAAGAGTGCGATCAGCAGAAGCACGTCGTTGAGGGTACCGCCGCTTCAGGAGTCGGGCCGCGGGCGGGAAACCTCGGCCGCGGCGCGGTTGTCCAGTAGGTCAGGCTTCGGCGGCTGCGGGCTCTTCTTCGGCCGCCTCCGCGCGCCGAAGCGCGAACGGAGAGGCCACGGGCTCGTAGTCGACGAGTTCCAGGTAGACCATCTCGGCGGCGTCGCCCTGGCGGGGGCCGATCCGCACGATGCGCGTATAGCCGCCCGGCCGGTCGGTGAACCGCGCGGCGACGTCGGCGAAGAGCCTGTGCACGACGTCGTTCGAGCGAAGCGCGGCGAGCGCCTGGCGACGGGCATGGAGATCGCCGCGCTTGCCCAGCGTGATCATCTTCTCGACGAACGGCTTGACCGCCTTCGCCTTCGCCTCGGTCGTCTCGATCCGGCCGTGCTGGATCAGGGCGCCCGCGAGATTCGAGTAGAGCGCCTTGCGGTGGGCGGAGTCCCGCCCGAGCTTCTTGCCGGATCGCTGGTGTCTCATGGCTGCGTGGAAATGCGGGCGAGCCGAGCCTCGCCCTAGGAGATCTCCTCGCCCTTGAGCGTGAGACCGTGGGCGCCGAGTGCGGAGCGAACCTCCTCGATCGACTTACGACCGAAGTTGGGGATCGCGACCAGCTCGTTCTCTGACTTCGACGTGAGGTCGCCGATCGTCTCGATACCGACCCGCTTGAGGCAGTTGTAGGAGCGGACGCCGAGCTCGAGCTCCTCGATCGGGAAGTTCTCCATCCCGTGCATGACGGGCGCCTCGGCGACGGCCTCCGGAGCCGCCTCGCCGAAGCCCTCGATCGCGTCCGGGTCGGTGAAGATGAGGAGCTGGCTGATCAGGATGTCGGCCGCCTGCTTGATCGCGTCACGCGGGTCGAGCGAGCCGTCCGTGGTGACGTCGAGGACGAGCTTGTCGTAGTCCGTGCGCTGACCGACGCGCGCCGCCTCGACCTCGTACGCGACGCGGCGCACGGGCGAGAAGATCGAGTCGATCGGGATGACGCCGATCGTCGTCTCCGGGCCGCGGTTCAGCTCGGCCGGGACGTAGCCGCGTCCGCGGCCGACCGTGAGCGTCATCTCGAGCTTGCCCTTGTCGGAGACGTGAGCGATCTCGAGCTCCGGGTTGAGGATCTCGAGGTCGGCAGGCGCCTCGATGTCACCCGCAGTGACGACCCCCGGACCCTTCTTGGCGATGTAGACCTCGATCTCCGGCGACGCCCCATGGAGGAGGACGATGAGGTTCTTGAGGTTGAGGATGATGTCCGTCACGTCCTCGCGAACGCCCGGGAGCGTCGTGAACTCGTGCGCGACGCCCTCGATCTTGACCGCGGTGACCGCGGCGCCCTCGAGCGACGACAGCAGCACACGACGGAGCGAGTTCCCGAACGTGTGACCGAAGCCGCGGTCGAGCGGCTCGATCGCGAACACGCCACGGTGGTCGTCGGCGTCCTCGTGGACGATCTTCGGAATCTGGAAGTCCATCAAGCTGGTTCGAACTGCCACGTGAGTCCTTTCCTTTCGGTGATGCGAGAGCTGGGTTACTTCGAGTAGAGCTCGACGATGAGGGATTCCTGCACGGGCGCGTCGATCTCGTCGCGCTCGGGCCACTTGAGCACCGTCCCGGAGAGCCCCTCGTGATCGGCCTGGAGCCACGGGGCCACGGACGCCGTGAGGTCGGTCGCCTCGCGCACGAGCTGCTCGACGGGGCTGCCCTGACGGAGGGCGATCACGTCGCCGGGACGCACGCCGTAGCTCGGAATGTTGACCCGGCGGCCGTTGACCTGGAAGTGGCCGTGCCGGACGACCTGCCGCGCCTGGGCGCGTGACCCCGCGAAACCGAGCCGGTAGACGACGTTGTCGAGGCGCGTCTCGAGCATCCGGAGCAGATTCTCGCCCGGCGCGCCGAGACCGCGCGACGCCTTCTCGTACGTGGAGCGGAACTGCTTCTCGAGGAGCCCGTAGTAGCGGCGGGCCTTCTGCTTCTCGCGCAGCTGCAGGAGGTACTGGCTCTGCTTGATGCGCCCGCGCCCGTGCTCACCCGGTGGATAGCTGCGCCGCTCGACGGCGCACTTCTCGGTGAGGCAGCGCTCGCCCTTCAGGAAGAGCTTCACGCCTTCACGGCGGCAGATGCGGCACTTGGGTCCGAGATCGCGAGCCATCAGACTCTCCTGCGCTTCCGTTGACGTACGCCGTTGTGGGCCTGCGGGGTGACGTCCTTCACGCCGAGGATCTCGAGGCCGGCGGCCTGCAGCGAGCGGATCGCCGTCTCCCGTCCCGACCCCGGGCCCTTGACGAAGACCTCGACCTTCTGGAGGCCGTGCTCCATGCCCTTCCGTGCGGCGTTGTCGGCCGTCACCTGCGCGGCGAACGGCGTCGACTTGCGCGAGCCTTTGAAGCCGGCCGAGCCGGCGGACTCCCAGACGATGACGTTGCCCTCCGAATCGGTGAGCGTGACGATCGTGTTGTTGAACGACGTCTTGATGTGCGCCTGTCCGATGGCGATGTTCTTCCGGACCTTGCGCCGCGTCCGGCCGCGGGCCGCGGATCTGCGGGGAGGCGCCATGGATTACTTCGCCTTCTTGCCGCGACCGACGGTCTTCTTCGGGCCCTTGCGCGTGCGGGCGTTCGTCTTCGTGCGCTGACCACGCACCGGGAGACCGCGGCGGTGGCGGATTCCGCGGTACGCACCGATCTCCGTCAGGCGCTTGACCGCCTGGCCGCGATCGCGCCGCAGGTCTCCCTCCACCTCGAGCTCGGTGTCGATGTAGTTGCGAAGCTTCGTGACCTCGTCGTCCGTGAGGTCGCGCACCTTCTCGTTCGGGTCGAGCTCGAGCGTCGTGCAGATCGTCTGCGCGGTCGACTGGCCGATCCCGTAGATGTAGGTCAGGCCGATCTCGAGCCGCTTCTGTGTCGGAAGGTTGACGCCGGCGATGCGTGCCACGTGGTTAGCCCTGCCTTTGCTTGTGACGGGGGTTGGAGCAGATGACGATCGTGCGCCCGTGCCGCTTGATCACGCGGCAGCGCTCGCACATTGGCTTGACGGATGGGCGGACTTTCATCTGGTTACTTCATCCGGAAGGTGATTCGGCCGCGTGTGAGGTCATAAGGTGAGAGCTCGACCTTGACGCGATCGCCGGGCAGGATGCGGATGTAGTGCTTGCGCATCTTTCCGGAGATACGGGCGAGGACCGAGTGACCGTTGTCGAGTTGCACCCGGAACATCGTGCTGGGGAGCGCTTCGACGACCTCGCCCTCGATCTCGATCTTCTCTTCCTTGGTTGCCACTTTCGCGCGCGAATGAGCCTCTCGGTCGGGGATGGGCACTGCGTCGGCGCCAGACTTCGCTCTGGCTCCGACACCGTTTACAGCGGCACAAGCCTACGCCCGCGCCGCGGCGGGACATCGTAGCAGACCTGTTCTGGGCCTCCGCGCCCACGTGGCCGTTCGATTCATCTTGTCGGCCGCCACGTCGACAGGCACGCTGACGGCGTGTCTCGACTCGAGGCTGCGTGGCACCGACGTCGCGCTAGACGTTTACGCCGCCCGGAACGCCGACGCGCGGCGTGAGGACTCGCGGGCCTTCCTCGGTGATCGCGACCGTGTGCTCGAAGTGGGCCGACATGGACCCGTCGGCCGTTCGGATCGTCCAGCCGTCGTCCTCGACGAGCACCTCCGGGGATCCGGCCGTGATCATGGGCTCGATTGCGATCGTCAAGCCTTCGGACAGCCGCGGGCCGCGGCCCGGCTCGCCGAAGTTCGGAATGTGTGGGTCCTCGTGGTAGTAACGGCCCACGCCGTGGCCGACGAGGCTGCGGACGACGGCGAATCCGCCGGCCTCCACGACCTCCTGGATCGCGTGCGACACGTCGCCGACGCTATTCCCGACGACCGCCTCCGCGATTCCCGCAGCGAGTGCTTCCTGCGCGACGTCGAGCAGCCGCTGGTCTCGATCGTCGATGTCACCGACCCCGAACGTGTACGCGCTGTCGGCGATGTAGCCGTCGAGCGTCACGCCGACGTCGATCGTGACCAGGTCGCCGTCGCCGACCTCGAAGCCGCCCGGGATGCCGTGCACGACGACGTCGTTCGGGGAGATGCAGATCGCCTTCGGGTAGCCCTTGTAGTCCTTCGACGTCGGGATGCCGCCGCGCTCGCGGATGAACGCGCCCGCGGCATCGTCGAGCTCCTCGGTCGTGACGCCCGGGTGCAGGAGCCCGCCGACGTGCGCGATCGTCTCGGCGACGAGCGCGCCTGCCGCGGCCATCTTCTCGATCTCGCGGGAGCTCTTGCGGATGATCATCGGCTCGCTGCCACGACCTGGAGGGCGTCCTGGATGTCCGCGAAGACCTCGTCCATCGTCTGCTCCCCGTCCACGATGACTTCGATGCCGGCGAGCTGGTAGCGGTCGACCACCTGCTCGGTGAGCTCGTGGTAGAGACGGAGGCGGTTGCGGATCGCCTCCGGCGAGTCGTCGGCGCGCCCCTCCTCGCGCGCGCGTGCCTCGAGCCGCCCGGTTGCGACCTCATCGGAGACGCGCAGCAGGATCACGGCGTCGAGCGGCTTGCCGATCTCGTCGAGCATGGCATCGAGCGCCTCGGCCTGCGCGACCGTCCGGGGGAACCCGTCGAGGACGAACGCGTTCTCGTCGGCGAGCCGCTCGCGGATGAGCCCGACCATGAGGTCGTCCGGCACGAGGTCCCCGCGCTCGAGGATCGGGCGCACCTGGTGGCCGAGCTCCGAGCCGTTCGCCACCGCCGTGCGCAGGATGTCTCCCGTCGCCACGTGCGGTGCGTCGTACTCGGCGGCGATCCGTTTCGCCTGAGTGCCCTTCCCCGACCCCTGCGGGCCCAGGATCAAGATTCGCACACGTCCCTCCGCTACTTGAGGAAGCCCTCGTAGGAGCGCATCATCATCTGTGACTCCATCTGCCGCATGGTGTCGAGCGCGACGCCGACTGCGATCAGCACGGAGGTGCCGCCGAGGGCGCCGGCGCTCGCCTGCGAGAAGCCGCCGTACGCGATGAAGAGGCTCGGGAGGACGGCCACGAGCGCGAGAAAGAGCGACCCCGGCAGAGTCAGCCGAGAGAGCACGCGGTCGAGGTACTGCGCCGTCGGCGGGCCAGGCCTGATGCCCGGGATGTACCCGCCGTACTTGCGGAGGTTGTCGGCCTGGTCCACCGGGTTGAACTGGACGGCCGTGTAGAAGTAGGTGAAGACGACGATCATGAAGCCCTCGATGACCAGGTAGATCCAGTCGCCTGGCTGGAAGTAGTCGTTCACGAACTCACGCGTCGCCGGGAAATACTGCGCCATCGTCGGCGGGAATGCGAGGATCGCCGCTGCGAAGATGATCGGGATGACGCCGGCCATGTTCACGCGCAGCGGCAGGTAGGTCGAGCCGCCGGCCGTCATCTTCCGGCCGACCATGCGCTTCGCGTACTGGATCGGGATCCGGCGCTGCCCCTCCTGCACGAACACGACGGCCGCGGTGATGCCGACCGCGATCAGCGGGAAGAAGAGCTTCTCCATCGGCCCGCCGTTCCACCAGGCGGCGATGCCGATCGGCAAGCCGATGAGGATCGAGGCGAAGATGAGGATCGAGATGCCGTTGCCGATGCCACGCTTCGTGATCAGCTCGCCCATCCACATGAGGAGGACGGTGCCCGCGGTCAACGACACGATGATGAGGACGAGCTCGCCCGAGCCCGCGTCGAGCGCGCCCTGGCTGCGGAACAGGAACGCGTAGCCCGTCGCCTGGGCGGCTGCGAGGGCGACCGTGAGGTAGCGCGTGTACTGCGTGATCTTCGCGTAGCCCGCCTCGCCTTCACGCTGCAGCTCGCCGAGCCGCGGGATGACGACGGTCATCAGCTGGACGATGATCGATGCCGTGACGTAGGGCATGATCCCGAGCGCGAACAGGGAGAACTGCGAGAGCGCGCCGCCCGAGAAGAGGTTGAGCAGGCCGAGGATCGTGCCGCCTTCGCCGGAGAAGAAGTCCTCGATCGTCTCCGAGTCGACGCCGGGAGCGGGAATCCACGAGCCGAGGCGATAGATCGCGAGGATCATCGCCGTGAAGAGGACCCGCTGGCGAAGCTCAGGAACTCGCCAGGCGTTCGCGAGCCAACTGAACATTTACCTGGGCGCAAGGCCAGAATCCGCGAGGGCGGATTCCGGGCGCGCAAAAATCCCTGAAGGCGTCCGCTTCGCGGCCGCGGGGTTTGCGATGTTCATGATTCGTCCTCTGGACTGGACTCGGGCTGGGACGCCTCCGGCTCGTCGGCGTCGGCAGCCTCGGTCTCAGTCTCCGGCTCGTCCGTCTCGGCGACCGGTGCGGCCGCCTTGTGCTTCTTCTTCTTCTTGCGCACGACCGGCTCGCGGAGGCGCGTGACCGAGCCACCGGCGGCCTCGATCTTCTCGACCGCCGAGCGCGAGAACGAGTGCGCCGTAACGGACAGCTTCTTCGTGAGCTCGCCCTCGCCGAGGACCTTCACGTCGACGGACAGCTTTGCGATGAGGCCCGCCGCTTTCAGCGAGTCCGGCGTCACGTCGGCGCCCACGTCGAAGCGCTCCTCGAGGCTCCGGACGTTCACCGGCTGCGAGTACGTGCGAAAGGGCCCGATGGGCATCGCGTCCGCGGAGGTGTTGCCGCGGAGCTTTCCGACGCGCATGTCGATCGGCATCTGGCCCCCCTCGAAGCCCGCGGGCATCTTGTTCGACCCGGCACGCGACTTCTGGCCCTTGATCCCGCGCCCCGAGTAGCGCCCCTTGCCCGAGCCCAGTCCGCGGCCGACCCGCTTGCGGTCCTTGCGCGGCTGCGCCGGTGAGAGGTTGGAGAGGTTCAGCTCGTCGCTCACTGTCACTTGGCCTCGACGTTCACGAGGTGGCGGACCTGGCGCAGCATGCCCTGGAGCTGCGGCGAGTCCTTGTGGTCGGCGCTGCGGCCGATCTTCCCGAGGCCGAGCGCGCGCAGGGTACCGAGGTGGCGATCGGACTGGCCGATTCCACTGCGGACCTGCGTGATCTTGACCTCGCTCATTCCTCGGTCTCCTGGGCTTCATCCGCCGCTGCCGGCTGTGCGGCGACCGGCACGGCGGCAGCCTCCGCGGCCTCCGGCTCGTCGCGGCGCGCTGACACCGGCAGCACCTCGGCGATCGTCTTGCCACGGAGCAATGCGACGTCCTCTGGCCGCACGAGCCGCTTGAGGCCGTCGACGGTCGCCCGGCACATGTTGATCGGATTCGTCGTGCCGAGGCTCTTCGCGAGCACGTCGCGGACGCCGGCGAGCTCGAGCACGGCACGCGTTCCGCCACCGGCGATCACACCGGTTCCCTCGCTGGCCGGGCGGAGCACGACGCGCGCGGCGTCGAACCGTCCCACGATCTCGTGCGTAATGGTCTGCCCGTGCTTGGGGACGGTGAAGAGGTTCTTCCGCGCGTCCTCGACCGCCTTCGAGATGGCGAGCGGCACCTCACGAGCCTTTCCATAGCCGAGACCGACGCGGTCGACTTCGTCGCCGATGACGACGAGGGCGGTGAACGAGAACCGGCGGCCGCCCTTCACGACCTTGGCCACGCGGTTGATCTCGATGACCCGCTCCTTCAGTTCGCGGGATTCGACGACGTCGCTCAAAACTGGAGCCCTCCTTCGCGGGCGCCCTCCGCGAGGGCCTTCACGCGTCCGTGGTACAGGTAGCCGGCGCGGTCGAACACGCACGTCTCGATCCCGGCCTTCTTCGCGGCGTCCGCGAGCGCCTTGCCGACCGCAGCCGCCTGCTCGATCTTCGAGCCGTCGGCGCTCACGCCCTGCCAGCTCGCGGCTGCGAGCGTGCGTCCGGCCTGGTCGTCGATCAGCTGCGCGCTGATCCCTCGATTGGACCGGAACACGAGCAGGCGAGGCCGCTCGGCCGTGCCGGCGACCTTGCCGCGGACGCGGCGGTGGCGGCGCAGGCGCGCCTGTCGCTTCGTCATGACGCTCATGCTCTCTTCCCGACCTTCCGGCGGACCTGCTCGCCCGCGTAGCGGATGCCCTTGCCCTTGTACGGCTCGGGCGGGCGGACCTTGCGGATCTCGGCGGCGGTCTGACCGACCATCTGCTTGTCGATGCCCTTCACGATCACGAGCGTGGGCTGGGGCACGTCGAAGGTGATGCCCTTCCGCGGCTTCACGAGCACGGGGTGTGAGTAGCCGACCGCGAGCTCGAGGTCGGCGCCCTTGAGCTGCGCCCGGTAGCCGACGCCTTGAATCTCGAGCTGCTTCTCGAAGCCCTTCGTCACGCCCTCGACCATGTTCGCGATGAGGGTGCGCGTGAGGCCGTGCAGGGCGCGATCCTCGCCGCGCTCGGTCGGCCTCGTCACGACGATCTCCGACTCGTTCTTGGCGACCTGCATCCGGGCGGGGAGGTCCTGCGTCAGCTCGCCGAGCGGACCGTTCACCTGAACGCGGCCAGGGGAGATCGCCACCATGACGCCGGCGGGAAGCTCGATGGGTCTGCGGCCGATTCGCGACATCGCTACCAGACGAACGCGATCACCTCGCCGCCGACGCCGCGCTCAGCGGCCTGGCGGTTGGTGATCAACCCGTCGGAGGTGGACATGATGGCGGTGCCGAGCCCGCCGAGGACACGTGGGAGGCGGTCCTTCCGCGCGTACACACGACGCCCCGGCTTGGAGACGCGCTTGAGGTCGGTGATGACCCGGCGGCGGTCGCGCGCGAACTTCAGTTCGACGACGAGCATGCGGTAGGGCAGCGGCTGACCTCTCTCGTCGTTGGCCTCGACGACGCGGAAGTCCTTGATGTAGCCCTCGTCCTTGAGGATCCGCGCGATCTCCTCCTTCATCTTCGAGGTCGGCATCGAGGCGGAGTCGTGCAGCGCCCGGTTGGCGTTGCGAATCCGGGTCAGCATGTCCGCGATCGGATCGGTGAGCACGTTCGTTCCTCCTACCAGCTCGACTTCGTCATTCCGGGGACGGCGCCCTGGTGCGCGAGCTCGCGCAGGCAGATCCGGCACACGCCGAACTTGCGGTACACCGCGCGCGGGCGGCCACAGCGGTTGCAGCGCGTGTAGGCACGAACCTCGTACTTCGCCTTCCGCTTCTGCTTGACGACGAGCGACTTCTTGGCCATTACTGACTCTGTTCCCTTCTGGAGGCGGCGAACGGGAGGCCGAGGGCGCCGAGCAGCGCGCGGCCGGCCTCGTCCGTCTTCGCCGACGTTGTGATCGCGACGTCGAGGCCGCGGATCCCCGGAACCTTGTCGTAGTCGATCTCCGGGAAGATGATCTGCTCGCGGATGCCGATCGAGTAGTTGCCGCGACCGTCGAACGACTCGGGGTCGAGCCCGCGGAAGTCCCGGATGCGCGGGAGCGCGATCGACGCGAGGCGGTCGAGGAACTCGTACATCCGAGCGCCGCGCAGCGTCACGCGTGCGCCGACGGGCATGCCCTCGCGGAGCTTGAAGCTCGCGATGGACTTCGTCGCGCGACGTACCTGCGCGCGCTGGCCGGCGATGATCGTCAGCTCGTCGATCGCGGCGTCGAGCGCCTTCGCATCGGTCTTCGCCTCGCCCACGCCCATGTTCAGCGTCACCTTCGTGACGCGGGGGACGTCCATGACCGTAGTGGCGCCGAGCTCTTCCTGGAGCTGCGAGCGGATCTCCTTCTCGTACCGCTCCTTGAGGCGCGGCACGTATGTCTCCATGGTCGGCGCGGTGGTCACTTGTCGAGCTCCTGGCCGCAGCCCTCGCGCTTGCAGACGCGGACGTAGATGCTGCCGCCCTTCGCCTCCTTCTCGGCCATGCCGACGCGCGTCGGGTTGCCGCACACCGGGCACACGACCATGACGTTCGAGACCGGAATCGGCGCTGGCTTGTCCATGATCCCGCCGGGGATGATCTGCGCGCCACCCATCCGCGAGGAGTCGCGGATCGGCCGCGGCTTCGTGTGCCGCTTGGCGACGTTCAGGTTCTCGACCAGCACGCGACGCTCGGACGGGCGCGCCTCGATGACCCGGCCGCGCTTGCCGCGGTCCTTGCCGGTGAGGATCTGCACCGTGTCGCCCTTCTTCACTTTCATCTTCGTCGCCATCTAGAGAACCTCCGGCGCGAGAGAGACGATCTTCATGAAGTTCTTCTCGCGGAGCTCGCGCGCGACCGGGCCGAAGATGCGCGTCCCGCGCGGGTTGGACTGCGGATCGATGATGACGGCGGCGTTCTCGTCGAATCCGATGAGCACGTCGCCCACCCGCGCGTAGCGACGGTGCGATCCGCCGAGAACGCGGATGCACAGGAGCTCACGGGCTCCCGTGTTGTCCGCCACGCGAAGACGCGACTCCTGCTGGATCACGGACGCCCTCCTCGAGCTGCGCGGGAGCAGGGCGTCACTTGGCGGCCTCGACGATCTCCTGCAGCCTCCAGCGCTTCATGCGCGAGAGCGGACGCGTCTCGACGATCCGGACGACATCGCCCAGCTTTGCCTTGTTCTCCTCGTCGTGCGCATGCAGGCGCGTCGAGCGCTTGACGACCTTCTTGTAGCGCGGATGGAGCTTCACGACCTCGACACGGACGACAATCGTCTTGTCCGCGGCGTCGGACACGACCGTGCCCTGGCGCTCCTGGCGCCGCCCGCGCTCGTGCTCCGGCTTCGGGAACCGCGTGATCGGCTTGCGCTCGGTCGACGCCACGCGCGTGGGCCGCGTCTTGCGCGGGCGCTCCGAGCGCGGGAGCCGCTTGCGCTTCTTCTTGGGCTCGGACACGGCAGCGGCCTCGGCCGGTGCCTCGTCGCCGTCCGCGGGCGCGTCCTCCGCCTCCGCTGCGACCGGCACGGTCTCCTGTGCGGGCTCGGTCTCGACCTCCGGAGTTGGCTCTTCGACCTCCGCCGCGATCGGGTCGGGCTCCTCGACCGGCTGGGCGGCCTCGTGGGGCGTCGACTCGGGCTCGTCGACCACCTCGGGCTCGGGATCGGCCTCTGCAGGCTCGTCCTCGACCTCGGGTACCTCGGGCTCCGCCGCGGCAGGGGTCTCCTCGACCTCGGCCACGGGCTCCTCCGCCTCGGGTGTCTCTTCGATCTCGGTGTTCTCGTTCTCGTCAGCCATCTCGCTACTTTCCTCGGTCACGCTCGTTCTGGACGGTCAGGATGCGGGCGATCTCTCGCTTCGCGTGGCGCAGCCGCGCGCTGTTCTCGAGCACGCCGGTCGCCGTCTGGAAATGCAGGTTGAAGAGCTCCTGACGGGTCTCGGCCATCCTGCGGTCGAGCTCGTCGTCGGTCAGGGCTCGCAGCTCCCTAGCTCTCAAACAGATCAGCCTCTCTCCGCACGAACTTGGTCCTCAGTGGAAGCTTTTGGCCGGCCAGCCGAAGAGCTTCCTTCGCGAGGGGCTCGTCGACGCCCGCGAGCTCGAACATGACGCGGCCGGGCTTCACGACGGCGACCCACCCCTCGGGCGAGCCCTTGCCGGAACCCATGCGCGTCTCCGCCGGCTTCTTCGTGTACGGCTTGTCCGGGAAGAGGTTGATCCATACCTTCCCGCTTCGACGAATCTTCCTCGTCGCGGCGATACGAGCGGCCTCGATCTGGCGGTTGGTGACCCAGCCGGACTCGAGGGCCTTGAGCCCGAACTCGCCGAACTGCACGGTCGTCTGACCGCGAGACGTACCGCGCCGATGGCCGCGATGGTGACGCCTGAACTTCGTCTTGCGCGGCATCAGCATCAGCTCTCGCCTCCGTTCTCGGGCGTCGCCTCGGGCGTGACGTCAGGCGTCGGCTCGGGCGCCGCCTCGGGCGCGGGGACCTGCACGTCCTGCTCAGCTGCAGGCGGTGCCGCCTCTGGAGCCGGCGCGCCCTGCTGGAGATCGCGACGAGGGCGCTGCCCCGGCCTGCCTCCACCCGGACGCTGGCTGCGCTTCTTGCGCGGCACGATGCCGAGCCCCTCGCGGTCCTGTCCCCGGCCACCGCGCTCGCGCGAGGCGCCGAGCCCCTCGGCGGACGCGCCGCGTCTGCGTCGGGCCTGATCCTGGTCGCCGAGGCGGGTGTCGCGCCCCGTGGGAGCGTCGTAGCCCTCGGGCATGATCTCGCCCTTGTTGACCCAGACCTTGACGCCGATGATGCCGAACGTCGTCTTCGCCTCGGCCTGGCCGTAGTCGATGTCGGCGCGGATCGTGTGCAGCGGGACGCGTCCCTCCGAGTACATCTCGCGGCGGCTCATCTCACCGCCGCCGAGGCGACCGCCCGCCGTGATCTTGATGCCCTGTGCGCCGGAGCGCATCGCGGACGCGAGCGAGCGCTTCATCGCGCGGCGGAAGCTCACACGGTTCTCGAGCTGCTCCGCGATCGACTGCGCGACGAGCTTCGCGTCGAGCTCGGGCCGCTTGATCTCGTTGATGTTGATGTGGACGTTCTTCTTCGTGATCGCGTGCAGCTCTTTGCGCAGCGCGTCGACCTCGACGCCCGACTTCCCGATCACGATGCCCGGGCGGGCGGTGTAGATGTCCACCGTGATCCGCTGCTTGTCCTTGCGGATGAGGATGTCGGAGAGGCCCGCGTGCGACAGCTTCCCGAGGATGTGCTCGCGGATGCGAACGTCCTCGAGGAGATAGTCGGCGAACTCGGGCTTGCCCGTCCACCAGTTCGACTTCCAGTCGTGGATGACGCCGACGCGGAAGCCGCCGGGATGCACCTTCTGGCCCATTACGCCACCGCCTCCTTCTTCTTCCGCCGCGACGCGGCCTTCGGCTTGGACTCCTCCGCGGCGGGCGCCGATGCGGCGGCCTCCGCCTGTGGGCGCCGACGGCGCCGTGTGTTCTGCTCCGGCACCTCGGCGAGAACCAGCGTCACGTGGCACGTGCGCTTGCGGATGCGGTTGACGCGGCCGCGCGCGCGCGGCTTCCAGCGCTTCAGCGTCGGGCCCTCGTCGGCGAAGGCCGCCTCAACCACGAGCTCGTCGCCGTCGAGGCCGTGATTCGCCTCTGCGTTGGCCACTGCGGAGCGGAGCACCTTCTCGATGTCCGTTGCAGCGGCACGCTGCGTGAAGGCGAGGATCGTCCGCGCCTCGGGCACGCTGCGCCCGCGGATGTGCTCCAGCACGACGCGCGCCTTGCGGGCGGACGTTCGAACCCACTTCGCCTGCGCGCGCACGCGCATGCGGTCGTCGGAAACGGCGGCCATCAGCGCTTCTTCACCTGCGTCGAGCGGTCGCCGGCGTGGCCACGGAAGGTTCGCGTCGGTGCGAACTCGCCGAGCTTGTGCGAACTCGCCGAGCTTGTGGCCCACCATCTGCTCGGTCACGAAGACGGGCACGTGCTTGCGGCCGTCGTGGACGGCGATCGTGTGCCCGACCATCTCGGGGAAGATCGTCGAGGAGCGCGACCAGGTGCGGATCATCCGCTTCTCGCCGGTCGTGTTCATCGCCTCGATCCGGCCCAGCAGCCTGTCCTCGACGAAAGGCCCCTTCTTGGAGCTACGACTCATCTAGCGCCTCTTCTCCTTGCCGCGGCGCCGGCCGCGGACGATCAACTTGTCGGATTCCTTGTGCTTGCGACGGGTGCGCTTCCCGAGCGTCGGGACGCCCCACGGGGTGACCGGATGCCGGCCGCCCTTCGTCTTGCCCTCGCCGCCGCCGTGCGGGTGGTCGACCGGGTTCATCGCCGAGCCGCGAACGGTCGGCCGCTTGCCGAGCCA
>JAJTCQ010000018.1 GCA_021323315.1 Gaiellaceae bacterium
GCGCTGGGCGATCCTCGCCGCGCTCGTCGTTCTCGTCGCCCTGGGCTTGCTCAACGCGTTCGGCCAGCGTCCCGAGAACCTTGTCGTCTCGGCCGGCGGTGCGGAGCTCGAGGTCTACTCGCCCACGACTGTTCGAAGCGGCATCTACTTCATGTCCCGGTTCACGATCGCGCCCGAGCGGGAGATCGCGGACGCGACGCTCGTGCTCGACCCGGGCTGGCTCGAGGGGATGACCCTCAACACGGTCGCGCCGAGCCCCGTCGGCGAGGCGAATCGCGACGGGCGAGTCACGTTCGAGCTGGGACGGATCCCGGCCGACGAGAAGTACGTCCTCTTCCTCCATTTCCAGGTGAACCCGACCAACGTCGGTCGGCGCCCCCAGGACGTCGAGCTGTTCGACGGCGACCAACTCCTCGTCCACGTCGACCGCGAGATCACGATCTTCCCCTGAGCCATGGATCTCGTGCTCCGGGCCCTCATCGCGTTCGTCTTCGTTCTCCTGCTGACGCGCGTCGTCGGGCGGCGGGAGCTCGCGTCGCTCCAGCCGTTCGACCTGATCCTGCTCGTGATGATCGGCGACCTCGTCCAGCAGGGGGTCACTCAGAACGACTTCTCGATCACCGGGATGCTGCTCGTGGGCTCGACCATCGGGCTGCTCGCGGTCTTGGTCTCGTGGACGAGCTTCCGGTTCCCGAGGCTGCGCCCGGTGCTCGACGGAGAGGCGGTCATCGTCGTGCAGGACGGCGAGCCGATCCAGAAGAACCTCGATCGCAACCGGCTCACGCTCGACGAGCTACGTGCCGCGGCGCGTCAGGAGCAGATCGCGTCGCTCGACGACGTCCAGTGGGCGGTGCTCGAGACGAGTGGCCGGATCAGCTTCATCCCGAAGGAGCGGGACGCGTGAGCTCGCGAGTCCTGGCGACGAGCTCAGGTGCGAGCTCGTCGGGGACCGGGATGGTGAGGTTGTACTGCTCGATCTTCCAGCCGTCGTCGGAGCGGCGAAGCACGCCCGTTCCGCGACACGCGCCGTAGTGCTCGTTGGTGACGGTCTCGTCGAACCAGGCCGTGAGCCCGTCCTCGGCGACCTCGACGGAGCGAGACGACGGGACATAGCTCCAGCCCTTCCCGCGCGAGAAGTACGAGTGGACGAACTCGCGCCACTCACTTCCCTGCCATCGTTCGCCCGGCGCGGTGCCGAGGAACACCATCGAGGCCGCCAGTGTCCCGGCATACGCCTCCTCGTCCGCGCTCGCGGCCGCGGCGTGGAACGCGTCGAGGACGGCGTCCACCGGTGCGCGGTCCATCATGTCGCGGCCGACCGGTAGCCCGTGGAGGCAGGCCCGGCGAGCCGCGCAGCCATGACGGTCTCGGCGGCCTCGGCGCTCTGCGGGTGTCCCGTCACCGCAGCCAGGAAGTCGTCTCGGTCGAGGGCGTACAGAACGGCGTCCGTCTCGGCCGTGACCGTCGCGGTCCGGCTGACGTCACGCAGGAGGGCGATCTCGCCGAAGTATCCCCCCGGGCCGAGCCTCGTCAGCGGCGCACCGGACTGTGTGACGGCGAGATCGCCCTCGGTCACGATGTAGAAGCGATCCCCCGCGTCCCCCTCCCGCACGATCACGGTTCCGGGGTCGACGCGAAGCGGGACGAGTCGGCCGGCCAGGTGCTCGAGCGAGCCTCCCGGGAGTGGGGCGAAGATCGGTACCGACGCGAGGATCCGAAGCTCCTCGGCCTCCGGTGCCGCCGCCTCGGCGTCGATGCGCGCGACCTGCGCGCCGAGCAGAACGACCAGGGCGGGCAGGAGCGCACCGACCGCGATGAACGACGCTTCGATGCCGAGCCACGAGATGAGGGCGGGAACGATGGCTGCGCCGATGCCGATCGAAGCGAGCCAGAGCATCTGGATCACGCCGAAGACGCGCGCGAGGACGTCGTCCGGGACGGCGCGTTGCACGAGAGTGAGCCCGGCGACGTCGACGAGCGAGCTGCCGACTCCCATCAGCGCGAGGGCGACGACTGCGACGGCGAGTTCCTGCCAGACCCCGATGGCCATGAGCGGAACTCCGATCAAGACGATGCCGGCCAGGAACGCGGGGCTCAAGCGTGGTGCCCCCGTCAGCGACAGCGCGCCGACGGCGCCGACGAACGCGCCGATGCCGATCGCCGCGCTCAGGTAGCCGACGCCGCCTTCCCCGAGGTCGAGCAGCTCGAAGGCCGCGACGACGATGAAGACCTGGACGGCGCCGAACACCGCGGTCTGCGCGGTGAGAAGCACCATCATCAGGCGCAGCGGGCGATCCCTGAGGAGCGTCGTGAATCCTGCGAGCCGCTCCGCCATGATCGTCGACGCTTCGAGCTCCCGTCGCGGGGCGTCGGTCTGCTCCAGCTGGATGAGCAGGAGGAAGAGCGCGGACGCGACGACCAGAAGCGCGGTGATCGTGAACACGAGGCCCGTGCTCGCGACGGCGAAGAGCACGCCCGCCAGTGCCGGTCCGGCGAACACGGCGACGCTCTCGACACCGGCCGCGACCGCGTTCGCCGCGGTCAGTTCGTCGGGAGTTCGCGCGAGGTTCGGGGTCAGCGCCGCCTGCGACGAGCGGAACGGTGTCGTCGCGATCGTGGCGGCGATCGAGAATCCGTACACGACCCATGGGTCGGCGTCTCCAAAAACCGCGAGCGCGGCCGCGCCGACGAGCACGATTCGGGTGAGGTTCGTGACGAGGAGGACGCGCTCTCGTGGATAGCGATCCCCGAGCAGACCTGCGAAGGGTGCCAGCAGGGCGGCCGGGATCAGCCGCGCGAGGAAGATCAGCCCGACGGCCTCTTCGCCGCCCACGCCGTAGGCATAGACGGAGACAGCGACGAGGAACGCGTACTGACCGACGATCGAGGCCGTCCACGCGAGTTCGAGCCAGCGGAGGTTGGGGTTCTTCCAGACCGCCGCGAACGCGGCGAGCGAGCCCTTGAGGCGCGTCCAGATGCCCGACACGGCGGGCAGCATCTCACCGGCGCTTGCCAAATGAAAGAGGACGAGGGAAGATTTCTCGCCCATGCGCGGTCTAGTTCGACAGAACCGCGCGTTGAGCGCCCGAAAGGAGGAGCACGAAATGTCGGACGAGACACGCACAGAGGACGAGGTCGAGGCTCACGGCCCATTCGCCGAGGGTCCCACCGCCGAGGGTCCCACCGCCGAAGGCCCAACGGCCGAGGCGACGGACGACGAGCCGGACGTCGAGGCCCATGGCCCGCTTGCAGAGGGCCCCACGGCCGAGGGCCCGACTGCGGAAGGCCCCACCGCCGAGTAGCAGCGCACGCAGCACACAAGAATCAAGAGGCCCGGGAAACCGGGCCTCTTTCGTTCTACGCGCCGAGCGTGCGTGCGAGGTGGTTCAACAGCTTCAAACCCGCCTCGCGTTGCTCGTCCTCGAGCCGGTCTACGGCCGTTGCAAGGCGGGCCACGACCTCGAGCTCGTCGCCCCCCTCGCCGAGGAGCCGTTCCGCCCGGCGGGCCTTCTGCAACAGGTCGACCGCGATCGCTGCCTGGTTCGCAAAGAGTCCGAGAAGCTCCATCTCCTGCAGGCTGAACAGGGTTTTCTCCGGGCGGTCGAGAACCGAGAGGACGCCGAGCGCGCCCTCCTCGTGCAGGAGCGGCGCGGCCATCAGCCCCTTGGGGACGTAGCCCGTTCCCTCGGCGACGTCGCTCGCGAAGCGCGGGTCGTTCTGGACGTCCTCGATGACGAGCGGCGTGCGCGTGGCGAGCACCCAGCCCGCGATGCCCGTTCCCGCGGGGAAGCGTGTGCCGAGTAGCGTGTCCTCGCCTTCGCCGACGACCGCCTCGAAGACGAGCTCCTCCGTCTCCTCGTCCAGGAGCAGGATCGACGACGCCGTCGCGCCGAAGATCGAGCGGGCGACCTCGACGATCGCGGAGAGGAGCGCGCGGAACGACTCCTCGGAGCCCACGACTCCCGCCGCAACCGCGGCGCGGAGATCCGGTTGTTCGGTCATGTCCCACCTCCGACGTTCGTCGCGGTCAGGTAGAGGACGCTCTTCAGCTGGAAGGGCGTCAGCTCCGGGTGCTTGGCGAGGACGAGCGCGCAGATCGACGTCATGTGCGGAGTCGCGAAGCTGTTTCCCGAAACGGTGAGGACGCGCCCCCCGAGCCAAGGCACCTCGACGTTCACTCCCCGGCCGAAGAACTCGACGGGCGGGCTCGGGTTGTAGAAGAAGTCGAGTGGATCGGGCTCCTCGTGACTCCCCACCGAGATCACGGAGGAGAAGCGCCACGGGTAGCTCTCGACGGGCATGTTGTGCGCTGACGCAACGAGCACCGTGCGGTTGAAGTACGCGCTGTCGGCGAGCTCGTGGAGGATGCTCGCGAAAGGCTTCTTGGTCGTCGACAGGCTCATGTTGATCACGTCGAAGCCCTGCTCGATCGCGTACCGGAGGCCGCCGAGGAGAACCGCTCCCGACCCCGTGTAGCTCGAGCCGAGGACGCGCACGCTCGAGATCCTCGCGTCCGGTGCAAGCCGGCGGACGATCCCTGCGCACGCGGTGCCGTGGCCCGAGACGTCGCCCTCGGTGTCCGCGTCAGCGACGATCTCCTCGTCCTCGCCGACGGACATCACGACGGCGCTGTCGAGATCCCCTACGAGCGGATGGGTTGCGTCCACGCCCGAGTCGAGGATGCAGACCCGAACGCCTTCGCCCGTCGAGCCACCGAGCGCCCACTCGCGCGTGACCCGCTCGGGCCAGTGCGCCGGCAGCGCGATGCGGTCGACCGCGTCCTTGGGGAGACTCCACGCCGGAAGTGCGGTCTTGCTCGCATCCCAGCTGTGACCCGTAACGTCCTGCACGGATCGGGACTCTACGGGGCCGGACCCGCCGAGTCCCTTCCCGTTCAGCTGTCGCGGAGCCGCGCGCGTAGCTCGTTCAGGAGGCGGCGCTCGGGCTCGTAGCCCTCCGCCGCGAGAGCCTGCTCGAGGTCGTCGACGAGCGCCGCGCGGAATGCGAGGTCCGCTTCGGCCCGCGAGACGATCTCGTCGAACGCGCGTCTTGCGCCGGGCAGCTCCTGCGCCGCCTCCACCCAACCACGTGGTGCGGGACGCAGGATTCGGAGGAGCACTCCGAGACGCTCTTCGTCGTAGATGCGCGCCATCTACTCCCTAGACCCCTCCGACGCGTCGTTTCTTCCCTCGAGTCGCTCGCGGAGCCGGCCGAGGCAACGCGCGATGCGGCTCGCGATCGTTCCGGACGGGATCTCAAGCTCGGCGGCGATGGTCTTGTAGCTCTGATCGCGTGCGAAGAAGCGGTCGAGGATGTCCTGGCAGTTCCCGGAGAGCGCGGTGAGCGCTTCGCGAACCTCGAACGCCTCCTCGACGTCGCTCAGGTCGGTCGAGCCCTCGTCGGCCAGCTCGTCCGTCGGGACGTCGCGCCGGGCGGCGATCGCGTCGAGGCAGCGGCGCCGCGTCAGCTGGGCGATCCAAGGCCGGAGCGCGGAGTCGTCGCGGAGGCTGTCGAGACGCGTGTAGATCCTCGTGAAGACGTCCTGGAAGATGTCTTCGGCGTCCTCCTCGGTCAGGCGGAAGCCTCGAACCGCGATCGCGTAGACGTAACGCGAGTAGCGCTCGACGAGCTCGTTCCACGCCTCCTGATCGCCACCTCGACAGCCCCGCACGAGCTCGGCGTCGGAGGCGCTCGCGAAGCGGCTCACCGGTGTGACTCACGCAGGCGGGCTGCGACGTCGTGCGCGGCGGTCTCGCTTGCGAGCGCCCGCACCAGGCGCGGATCTGCGCTGCGGACTCCGAGGTTGACGCGGACGAGATGCGCGGCGGCCGATGCGCCTCCAGCTGCGAGCGCTGCCGCGGCGGCGGCGTCAGCACGGTAGGTGGGCTCTCCGACGTCGCCCGCGAGCGCCGCGAGCTGGGCCGTGTCTGCCCCGAGCGAGGCGATCTCGAGCGGTGCCGCGGCCGCTGCTTCCAGCTTCTGCTCCAGCGCGAATCCCTTTCTGGGGTCGTCGCTCTCGGCTGCCTCGGCGTCGCGAAGCGCCGTCAGCGCCTCGTCCCAGACCCGCCCGTCGGTGTGCGCGAGCTCGACGGCGCGGTCCCCGATCGCGTTGGCCTGCGCGATCACGCCTGCTGCATCGCCCCAGGCCGGCGAGCATCGCGCGACCATCGCGACGAGGCGCGCAGCGAATGCGACCGTGAGGGCAGCCGCCGAGCCGCCTCCCGGCGCGAGGCCGTTGGCGGACAGGCGATCGAGCAGGTCGCCGAGTGGCAGCTCGAGGTAGTCGTCGGTCGTCAAGCGGGACGAGTCTACGGCGGCACGCGCGCGCTTCCTAGACTTGCGGGCCGTGCCTCTGTACCTCTCCGAGTCCGACGTGGCGTCGCTGGTGACACCCGCGACAGCCGTCGACGCGATCGAGAGCTGCTTCGCGCGGATGGCCGCCGGCGAGGTCGAGATCGCACCGCGACGGCGTCTTCGCCTGCCAGAGGGGTCGCTCGCGGACATGACCGCGTCGGATCACGGGCTCGGCCTTGCGGGCGGGAAGCTCTACGCGGCAACGCCGAACGGCACGACGTTCGTCGTCTGCCTCTTCGACGCGGAGTCGTCTGCCCTCGTCGCGGTGATCGAGGCGGATCGGCTCGGGCAGCTTCGAACGGGCGCGGCGAGCGGTGTCGCGGCCCGCTTCCTCGCGAAGCCCGGTGCCCGTACGCTCGGCGTGATCGGCTGCGGTCACCAGGCGGAGACGCAGGTCGAGTGCGTGCGCGCCGCGGTCCCGTCGGTCGAGCACGTCGTCGCGTACTGCCGAACACCGGAGAAGCTGGCGGCGTTCTGCAAGCGCACAGGCGCCGAGGCCGGAGAGAGCCATCGCGACGCTGCGACGCACGACGTCGTCGTCACCATCACGAGCTCGCGCGACCCGGTGCTGCGCGGCGAGTGGCTCACCGCGGGTGCGCTGGTCGCCGCGGCCGGTGCGAACGTCGTCACGCGACGCGAGCTCGACAACGCGGTGCTCGAGCGCGCGCGGTTCGTCTGCTGCGATCTGCTCGAGCAGGCCAAGCTCGAGTCGGGCGATCTCGTCGAGCCGGTTCAGGCCGGAGTCCTCGACTGGCTCGAGGTGCACGAGCTGCAGGAGGTCGTCGCGGGCGAGCTCCCGGGTCGCCAGTCGGACGACGACATCGTCGTCTTCAAGTCGAACGGGCTCGCGGCCTGGGACGTCGCCCTCGGCGCGGAAGCGCTGCGCCTGGCGCGCGAGCAGGGAATCGGAATCGAGCTGTAGGAGCGTCGGCCTACGAGACGGACGCCTTCGCAGCCTCGATCGTGTCGCCCGAGAACGCGTGGAGGATCTCGGGTCGGTCGAGCAGGCGCCGCTGCTGCTCGGGCGTCAGGCGGTTCTGCACGTACTTGTCCTCGAGGATCTCGGACAGCGAGCGGCCGCGTTCGTGCTCGCGGATGACGTACCTCGCCACGTGCTCCTCGGCGGAGCCCTTGGAGAAGAGGAACGAGAAGATGTTCTTGAACCCTGACACGAGACGCGATTGTATCCCGGTTGGATGAGACGCATCTCGCGTGAGAGCCGGTATGCAGAGAGGACCTTGCAGGGCGTCGACGACGTCGGGCAGGAGGAGCGCATCGTCATCTGGATCGAGCGGCGGCCCGGCGCCGTCTGGGCCGTGGGTCGCGTGGTCAACCCCCAGCTGCGCGACTCCGACGAGCCCCGGCCCGAGGACGTCGTCTTCGAGGGATTCGAGCTCGAGGACGCGCTCGATCGCGCGAACGAGGCGCTCGAGGACGACGTCAGCGTGCTCGAGGGCGACGGCCTGCCGGCGGACGCCAAGCCCTTCACGCGGAAGGAAGTCCTCCCGCTCCTGGAGCGCTGGTTCTTCAACCGGTGACCAGGTGACCGGTGCTAGCGTCCGGCGCCTTGCGGATCCGCGTCGGACACAGCCCGGACCCGGACGACGCGTTCATGTACTGGGCGCTGACGACCGACCTCGTCGACGCCCGTGGACACGTGTTCGAGCAGGTGCTCGGTGACATCCAGACGCTGAACCAGTGGGCGCGGTGCGGGCGCCTCGAGGTGACGGCGATCTCGCTCGCGGCCTATCCGTTCGTGCAGGAGGACTACGCGTTGCTCCCGCACGGTGCGAGCATCGGCTCCGGTTACGGCCCGATCGTGGTCGCGCGGGAGCCGATGACGCTCGCGGAGCTCGGCAGGCTCGAGGTCGTCGTGCCGGGAGCGATGACGACGTCGTTCCTCGTACTCCGGCTCGCGCTCGACGGTTTCGAGTACCGCGAGCTGCCCTTCGATCAAATCCCCGACGAGGTCGCCTCGGGCCGCGCCGACGCCGGGCTCCTCATCCACGAAGGACAGCTCACGTTCGAGGACTACGGTCTCGTGAAGGTGCTCGACCTCGGCGAGTGGTGGCTCCTCGAGACGGGGCTTCCGCTCCCGCTCGGCGTCAACGTCGTACGGCGAGATCTCGGCGACGACGTGCTCCACGACGTCTCGGGCGTCCTCCGCGAGGCCATCCAGTGCGGGCTCGACAACCGCGCCGAGGCGCTCGAGTACGCGCTCGAGTTCGGGCGCGGGATCGACGCCGCAGTGGCCGACCGGTTCGTCTCCATGTACGTGAACGAGCTGACGAAGGACTACGGCGACGAGGGCCGCAAGGCGGTCACGGAGCTGCTCCGCCGCGGCGAGGCGCTCGGAGCCTTCCCCGAGCCGGTCTCGATCGACTTCGTCTAGGGCGCGCAGCCTCGCCCCTACACTGCCGCCGGTGGCCCGCGCAGTCGTCCTCTCCGCCGTCCGGACGCCGATCGGTCGCTACGGAGGCGTGCTCTCGGGTGTCCGCCCGGACGACCTCGCAGGGATCGCCATCGCGGCCGCCGTCGAGCGGGCCGGGGTCGACACAGGTGCGATCGACGACGTCTACTTCGGCGCGGCCAACCAGGCGGGAGAGGACAACCGAAACGTCGCCAGGATGGGCGCGCTCCTCGCGGGCCTTCCCGACTCGGTTGCCGGGGTGACGCTGAACCGTCTCTGCGCGTCCGGTCTCTCCGCGGTCGTCTCGGCGTGCCATGCGGTCGTTGCGGGCGATGCCGAGATCGCCGTCGCGGGCGGTGTCGAGTCGATGAGCCGCGCGCCGCTCGTGATGGCGAAGCCGGACGCGCCCTTCCCCCGCGGTAACCAGACGGTGTGGGACACGACGCTCGGGTGGCGCTTCCCGAACCCGCGGCTCGAGGAGATGTTCCCGCTCGAGTCGATGGGCGAGACGGGCGAGAACGTCGCCGAGCGCTACGGCGTGTCCCGCGAGGAGCAGGACGCGTTCGCACTGCGCTCGCAGCACCGCTGGGCGGCGGCGAACGCGGCGGGGAGGTTCGACGACGAGCTCGTCGCCGTCGGCGGGGTGGTCGTCGACGAGCACCCGCGGCCCGAGACGACCGCGGAGGCGCTCGGCAAGCTGAGGCCTGCATTTCGCTCCGGCGGAACGGTGACCGCCGGCAATGCGAGCGGGATCAACGACGGCGCCGCGGCGCTCGTCATCGCGAGCGAGGGCCGAGCGCGGGAGCTCGGCGTCGAGGCACTCGCGGCGTTCGTCGGGTCGGCCGTCGCGGGCGTCGACCCGCGCGTGATGGGGATCGGGCCGATCCCGGCGGTGCGCAAGCTGCTCGACCGCACCGGCATCGCCGCAGACGACATCGATCTCGTGGAGCTGAACGAGGCGTTCGCGTCACAGAGCCTCGCGGTCGTCCGCGAGCTCGGTCTCGACGAGGAGAGAGTCAACGTGAACGGTGGCGCGATCGCGCTCGGGCACCCGCTCGGGATGAGCGGCGCCCGTCTCGTCGTGTCGCTGCTGCACGAGCTGCGCCGGCGCGACGGCCGGTACGGGCTCGCGACGCTCTGTGTAGGCGTGGGGCAGGGTGTGGCGGCGCTCTTCGAACGCTAGGCCGTCTCGGCGAAGACGCGCTCGCGCTGCGGCAGGGCCCATACGGTCTGGCCGCGCCAGTAGCCGGCGTCGTCGAACCGGTCCCGCGTCATGAGCACGACGAGCTCGGCTCCGGAGGCGTCGTGGAGCTCGACCTTCGCATCGCGTCCCAGGAGGGTGACGCGGACGATCATCGCCTCGACTGCGCCGTCCACCGGCTCGGTGAGGAGGTCGATGTCGTGCGGCCGCACGAGCGCCTCGCCGAGCGGCTGCGCGTCGCCGACGAACGTCATCACGAACTCGCTCGCCGGGTTGTCGTAGAGCTCGCGTGGGCTGCCGGCCTGCTCGAGGCGCCCGTGGTTGATCACGGCGATCTGGTCGGAGATCTCCATCGCCTCGTCCTGGTCGTGAGTCACGAAGACCGTCGTCACGTGCACCACGTCGTGGAGCCGGCGGAGCCATTCGCGCAGCTCCGAGCGGACACGGGCGTCGAGTGCGCCGAACGGCTCGTCGAGGAGGAGCACCTGCGGCTCGGGCGCGAGCGCGCGGGCCAGGCCCATCCGCTGGCGCTGGCCGCCGGAGAGCTGGGCGGGATAGCGATGCCCGAAGTTCTGGAGCTGGACGAGGTTCAGGAGCTCGTCGACGCGTTCGGCGATCTCCGCCTTCGGCCGCTTGCGCACCTTCAACCCGAAGGCGATGTTGTCGCGCACCGTCATGTGCTTGAAGGCCGCGTAGTGCTGGAAGACGAAA
Source organism: Gaiellaceae bacterium (assembly GCA_021323315.1). Taxonomy (GTDB): domain Bacteria; phylum Actinomycetota; class Thermoleophilia; order Gaiellales; family Gaiellaceae; genus GMQP-bins7. Next base: position 10,677 of record JAJTCQ010000018.1, read on the forward strand.
CCGACGTTGCGCTTCTGCGGCGCCACGGCGGTCGCGTCCTTGCCGCCGAGGAGGATCGCGCCCTCGTCGGCGGTCTCGAGTCCGGCGATGATCCGCAGGAGGGTCGACTTGCCCGAGCCGCTCGGCCCGAGGAGGGCCGTGAGCGCGCCCGACTCGGCATCGAGGGAGACGTCGTCGAGCGCGACGAAGTCGCCGAACCGCTTCGAGACGTTGCGAACGAGAATCGACATCAGGCGGTCCCCTCCTTGGGGCGGATCACGGTCATGGCGACGAGCACGAGGATGGCGATGAGCGCGAGCACGATCGAGATGGCGTATGCGCCGGCGAGGTCGAAGGCCTCATAGCGCTCCTGGACGCGGAGCGTCGCCGTCTCGGTCTCGCCCTGGAGCCGGCCGGAGACGACGGCGACCGCTCCGTACTCCCCGAGGCAGCGGGCGGTGGTGAGGATCACGCCGTAGATCACGGCCCAGCGGATCGACGGGAGCGTGATGCGCCAGAACGTCTGCCAACCGCTCGCACCGAGCGTCCGCGCGGCCTGCTCCTGGTCGTCGCCGATCTCGCGCAGCGTCGGGACGACCTCGCGCGCGACGAACGGGAGCGAGACGAAGATCGTCGCGATCACCATTGCCGGCAGCGCGAACAGGACCTCGATCCCGCGGTCGTCCAGCCAGCTGCCGAACCAGCCGTCCCGGCCGTAGAGCAGGAAGAGCGCGAGTCCGACGACGACGGGAGAGAGCGCGAGCGGGAGGTCGATGAACGCGTTCAGGAGCCCCTTGCCGCGGAAGCGTCGGCGGACGATCGCGAGCGCGCAGACGATGCCGAACACGGTGTTCACGGGCACCGCGATGGCGGTGATGATCAGCGTGAGCTTGAACGCGTTGAGCGTCTCGGGAGTCGTCAGCGCGTCCCACGCGGGACCGAAGCCGTCTTCGAACGTCCTCCAGAACACGACCGCGAGCGGCCCGACGAGGATCAGCGCGAGATAGGCGAGGGCGAGCGTCCGGAGCCCGAGGCGCGAAAGGAGCCGCTTCATCGGTCATGCCTCGTCGCGAAGTGCCGGATGACGCCGATCGACACCAGCGTCGCGAACGAGATCGCGAGCAGGACGACGGCGACGGCCGCGGCGCCCGCCGAGTCGCCGCTCTCGATCCGGCCGTAGATGTGCACGGACGAGACCTCAGTCTCGAACGGGATGTTCCCGGTGATGATCACGAGAGAGCCGAACTCCCCGACCGCCTTCGCGAAAGCGAGCGCGACGCCGGAGAGGATCCCGGGGAGGATGTTCGGAAGGACGATCCTCCGGAAGGTCGTCCAGGTGGACGCGCCGAGCGAGTGAGCCGCCTCCTCGAGCTCGGGGTCGAGCTCCTGCAGCACCGGCTGCACCGTGCGCACGACGAAGGGGAGCGTCACGAACATGAGCGCGAGGACGATCGAGGTCCGCGAGAACGCCACGTCGATCCCGACCGGCGAAGTCGGCCCGTAGAGCGCGAGCAAGGTGAGCCCCGCGACGATCGTCGGCAGCGCGAACGGGAGGTCGATGATCGCGTTCACGACCGTCTTGCCGCGGAAGTCGTCCCGTACGAGCACCCAGGCCGTGATCGTCCCGAGCACTGCGTTCAGGACGGCGACCGCGAGCGACGCCCCGAGGGTCAGCTTCAGTGCGGCAACGGCCTCGGGGCTCGAGACGGCGTCCCGGAACGACTGCGTGCCCTCGCTCGTGGCCTCCCACATGAGCGCCGCCAGCGGGAGCCCGACCATGACCATGAGAAACGTCGTGACGAAGCCGAGTGACAGGGCGCTGGCGGCCCTGTCCCTCGAGACCCCCGAGCGTCGGGGACGGCTGAGAGCGACGTCGCTCAGCCGGTGCTCCCGCCCACTGCGCGCTGGATGCGAGCCATGACACTTCCCTTCGGGGCGAAGAAGCGCTTCTGCACGTTCGTCCAGCCGCCGAGGCCCAGCTGGTCGATGGTGAACAACCCGGGCCGGACCGGAAACTTCGCACGGTTGCGGTTCTCGACGCTCTTGACGACAGGCCGGTAGCCGTTGTCGGCGAACACCTGCTGGGCGGCTTGAGTCCGGAGGAAGCGCAGGAACGCGTTCGCTGCCGCCCTGTCCGGACTCGACTTCGTGACGGCAACCGGGTTCTCGATGAGGATGGTTGCCTTGGGGATGACGAACTGCAGGTCGAGACCCTGCGTCCGCGCGAACAGCGCCTCGTTCTCGTAGGCGAGGAGAACGTCGCCCTTGCCGCTGTTGAAGGTGCTGAGCGACGCGCGCGCGCTCGTGTCCTGCACGACGACGTTCCGGAACAGCCTCAGCAGGTTGCCCTGCGCCTGTTTGTCGGTCTTGCCCGCCTTCCGCCACGCGCCATAGGCGGCCATCACGTTCCAGCGCGCGCCGCCCGAGGTGAACGGGTTCGGCGTCACGACCTCGACGTCGGGGCGGAGGAGGTCGTTCCAGCTCTTGATCTTCTTCGGATTGCCGTCACGCACGACGAAGACGACCACCGAGTTCGTGACCATGCCCTTGTAGGCCTGAGCCTTCCACTTCGCGTCCACGAGGTTCGCGGCCACGAGCTCGTCGACGTCCGGCGCGAGCGACAGGGCGACGATGTCCGCCTGCAGGCCCGCCTTGACCGCGCGGGTCTGCTCGCCGGAAGAGCCGTAGGACTGCGAGAAGTCGACGTCGTTGCCCGCCGCCGTCTTCTGGAACATGGGGATGAGCTTCGCGTAGGCCTCGCGCGGGGTCGAGTACGCCACGAGGCTGAGCTTGCTGTCCGCGGCTCGCTCGGACGCGGCGGTTCCGACCGCAGCACTTGCTCCGAGCACCGTCGCAACGAGGCCGAGTGCTCCGAACAGTGCGATAAGACGGTGGCGCATGGCTGGTTTCCTCTCTGACCGAGTATCCTGACAAAGCTTGTCGACTTCTTAGTGGTCGAGAAGGTAAAGAATGCGGAGAACCCTTGTCAAGCGGAACCAGCGGAGGATTGAACGATGTGGGTATCGAGACGCACGGACTACGCAACGCGGGCGATCCTCACGCTGTCGCTCGAAGGCGGTGGGCCGCTGAAACTGGAGGAGATCGCGCGTCGAACCGCGGTGCCGCAGTCGGTACTCGAGCAGGTGATGCCGACGATGAGGACGGCCGGAGTCGTGCGCTCCGAGCGTGGCCCGGCCGGCGGCTACCGCCTGAACAAGGATCCGAGCGAGATCACGCTCGAGCGGATCGTCCGCCTCTTCCAGGGGCCCCTCGCCCCGATCAGCTGTGCGACGCGGCACAACCCGGAGCCGTGCCCGATGATGGTCGGCTGCACGCTACGCGACGTGTGGGAGGAGGTGCGCGACGCCACGATCTCGCTGCTCGGCGGCGTGACGTTCGCCGACCTCGCGAAGCGTGCAGGCGGCCCATGGCTCGATCCGGCGCTCATTGCGCCCGTGCCGAACCCGTCCCCGACTACGTAGGAAGCACGAAACCCGCCCGCAGGAGCGCCGCTCGCCCTCTCTCGCCGAGCAGCTTCTCCACGAACTCGTCGGCCGCGTCCTCGTCGTCGCTGGCTGCGACCACCGCAGCCTGATACTCGATCAGCGGCTGGGCGTCGTCGGGAAGTTGGATCGCGAGGACGCGGTCGGCGACCGGCGTGGCGTCGGTCGCGTAGACGAAGCCGGCATCGGCCTCGCCGAGGGCGACCTTGCCTGCGACGCCCTTCACGTCGTCCTCGTTCGAGACGACGTTTTCGAGCGCAGCCGAGAGGCCGAGCGTCTCGAGCGCCGCGCGCGTGTAGTCGCCGACGGGAACGCCCTCGGCGGCCACTACGAGCCGAGTCCCGGGCTGGAGAAGGTCCTCGACGCTGTCGACCGCGCCCGGATTCGCGCTCGGCACGATGAGCACGAGGCGGTTGCTGGCGAACGTGACTGGCTCCTCAACGAAGCCTTCCTCGAAGAGCTCCCGCGGGTACTTCGAGCTGGCCGCTGCGTACACGTCTACGGGGGCGCCCTCGCGAATTTGCCTCGCGAGCTCGTCGGAGCCGGCGAAGCTGAAGCGCGCAGCCGGCGCGAGCTCGGGGAAGACCTCGGCGAGCGAGGCCGCGGCGTACACGTCGAGCGGTCCGCTGCCCGTGTCGCTTCCACCGCAGCCGGCGAGACCCACAACCGCGGCAAGCATGCCTATGCAATACTTATGCACGATGGAAGCGACGGTACACCAGCCGGCCCGGGCATGACCGACGAACGAGCGCTCTACTCGGCAAGCGAGGCCGCACGTGCACTCGGGATCAGTCTCGACACCCTGCGCCGCTGGGACCGCGCCGGGCGCATCCGCACCGAACGCGACAGCGCGAACCGCCGGCTCGTGCTCGCCTCCGAGGTCGAGCGCCTGCGGGGCAAGCCCGACGACGAGCTGAGTGCGCGCAACCGGTTTCGCGGCGTCGTGCGCAGCGTCGAGGTCGACGGGTTCCTGGCGCGCGTCGAGATCGACGTCACCGAGCCGGCCCGTGTCGTGGCGGTCATCACGCGCGAAGCCGTGGAGGAGCTCGGGTTGAAGCCCGGCGTGGGCGCGGCTGCGATCGTCAAGTCGACGTCGGTGATGGTCGAGCGATGAGGCGTCGTCGACTGTTCGACGTCGCGATCGCTGGAGCGACCGCAGTCGCCCTCACCTTCCTGCTGCTCCCGCTCGTGGCGATCTTCCTCCGCGTCCCGCTCGGGGAGCTCGTGTCGCAGCTCGGATCGGGCGTTGCCGTCGATGCGCTCGTCGTCACGCTGGAGACGAACGCGATCGCGCAGGCGCTCATCCTCCTCGTCGGAACTCCGACTGCGTACTTCATCGCGACCCGTCGTTTCCGCGGGCGCGCTCTTGCCATCACGCTCGTCGAGCTGCCCCTCGTGCTCCCTCCGGCAGTCGCGGGCCTGGCCTTGCTCGCCGCGTTCGGTCGCCTCGGCCTTCTCGGGAGCACCTTCGACGTACTCGGCGTCACGGTGAGCACCGGCACGAAGACCGCGGTCATCCTCGCGGTCGCATACGTCGCCAGCCCCTTCTACATCCGCGGAGCAATCGCATCGTTCGAGTCACTCGACCAGCCGCTCCTCGACGCCTCGCGCACGCTCGGTGCGGGGCCTGCGCGCACCTTCGGCCGGATCGCCCTGCCCCTCGCTGCGAAGGGTCTCGGTGCGGCGGCCGCCCTCTCGTTCGCCCGCGGCATCGGCGAGTTCGGCGCGACGATCATGTTCGCCGGCTCGCTGCAGGGCGTCACGCAGACGCTCTCCCTGGCCATCTATGCGCAGTTCGACCTCGACTTCGACGTCGCGCTCTCGCTCGGCGCGCTGCTCGTAGTCGTGTGCGCGGCGATCCTCTTCACCGTGAAGCTCCTGCCCGCATGGACGCGCTCGAGCTCGACTTCGGTCTACCCCTTCGCTCCTTCCGGCTCGAGCTAGCCCTCGCGCTGGGTCGGGAGACCTTCGCGCTCGTGGGGCCCTCGGGCGCCGGGAAGACGACGGTTCTGCGCGTGGTGGCAGGTCTCGTCAAGCCGGAGCGTGGACGGGTGAGCCTCGGCGACGACGTGCTCTTCGACTCGGCGCTCGGGATCGATGTTGCCCCCGAGGATCGACGGGTCGGCTTCGTCTTCCAGGACTACGCGCTCTTTCCGCACATGACCGTCGAGCAGAACGTGTCCTACGGCGCACGTGGCCGGACGGCGGAGCTGCTCGAGCGGTTTCGCATCGCTCACCTGGCACGCGCCCGTCCCGGCGAGCTCTCGGGCGGAGAGCGCCAGCGGGTCGGGCTCGCGCGGGCGCTTGCCCGCGAGCCCGGCGTGCTCCTCCTCGACGAGCCGTTGTCCGCCCTCGATCCGCACACGCGTGCTGCGCTGCGGCTCGAGCTGAGCGAGCTCCTCGACGAGCTCGACCTGCCCGTCCTGCTCGTCACGCACGACTTCCACGACGCCGCGGTGCTCGCCGACCGCGTGGCGGCGCTGGCAGACGGCAAGGTCCGCCAGGTGGGGACGCCGTCGGACCTCATCGCCGCGCCGGCAGACGCATTCGTCGCGAGCTTCACCGGCGCGAACGTGCTCGCGGGCGTCGCGCGGCCGGGAGCCGGCGGGCTCACCGAGGTCGAGCTCGACGGTGGCGGTGTCGTGTATTCCGTCGACGAGGCCGTGGGAGACGTCGAGGTCGCCGTCTACCCGTGGGATGTCTCGATCTCGCGTGAGCTGCCGCGCGACTCGGCGCTGAACCACGTGCGTGGCCCGATCACGTCCCTCGTCGTTCTCGGCAATCGGGCGCGTGTGCAGGTCCGAGGGCTCGTCGGCGAGGTGACCGCAGCGTCCGCAGAGCGACTGGCGCTTCGCGAGGACGACGTCGTCATGGCGTCGTTCAAGGCGGCGGCGACGCGGCTCGTCGAGCAGGCCCAGACGACCGCCGGACGGTAGATTCCGCTCATGGCCGTCGCGACCGATCGCGAGTTCGGGCTCTTCATCGGCGGGGAGTCGGCGGAGCCCGCAGCGGGTGACGTGCGGGGCCTGACCGAGCCGGCGACGGGCGAGCCACTGGCACGTGCGGCGATGGCCGGCGAGGTGGACGTCGACCGTGCCGTCGACGCCGCGCGGGCCGCGATCGAGGGCGAGTGGGGCCGCACGCCTGGCACCGAACGCGCGCGGCTCCTGCATGCACTCGCGGACGCGATCGTCGCGAACCGCGCCGAGCTCGCCGAGCTCGAGGCGCGCAACGTCGGCAAGGCGATCTCGTCCGTCAAGGCCGAGCTCCACCAGGCGGTCGAGAACTTCCGCTACTACGGCTCTGCGATCGCGACCATCGGCGGTCGCGCGAACCCGATCGGCGGGTCGCTCCTCTTCTACTCGTTGAAGGAGCCCGTCGGTGTCGCGGCGCAGATCGTCCCCTGGAACTACCCGCTGATGATGGCGACGTGGAAGCTCGCCCCTGCGCTCGCTGCAGGGTGCTCGGTCGTCCTGAAGCCCGACGCGCAGACTCCGTTGACCGCGATCCGGCTCGGCGAGATGGCCACGGAGGTCGGCTTCCCTCCCGGCGCCGTGAACGTCGTGCCGGGCGACGGCCCGACGACGGGTGCGTACCTCGTCAAGCACCCGGGCGTGGACAAGGTCGCGTTCACCGGCTCGACGAAGACGGGCGGTGAGATCATGCGGCTGGCGTCTGACCCGGTCAAGCGCGTCACCCTCGAGCTGGGTGGCAAGAGCCCGAACCTCGTGTTCGCGGACGCGGATCTCGACAGCGCGCTCCCGAGCTCGGCCTGGTCGATCTTCTACGCCGCCGGGCAGAGCTGCGAGGCGCGCTCGCGCATGCTCGTCGAGAAGCCGCTCTACGACGAGGCAGTCGCGACGATGGCCGAGCTCGCCGCCGGCATCAAGGTCGGCGACCCGCTCGATCCCGAGACGCAGATGGGCTCGCTCGTCTCGCAGGCGCACCGCGAGCGCGTGCACGGCTTCGTCGAGCGCGCCACCGACGGCGAGGTCGTTGCCGGCGGTGCACTGCCGGACGGGGCGGGCGCCTTCTACCCGCCGACCGTGGTCGCGACGACGAACGACACGGAGATCGCTCAGGAGGAGGTCTTCGGCCCGGTCGTCACCGTCATCCCGTTCGACGACGAGAAGGACGCGATCCGCATCGCGAACGACGTGCGCTACGGGCTCATGGCGACGGTCTGGACGGGCGACCCTGCGCGCGGCCACCGCATCGCCGCGCGGATCAAGTCGGGCACGGTCGGGATCAACATGCCGTACACGGCGTTTCCCGGGATCCCGTTCGGCGGCTACAAGCAGTCCGGCTTCGGGCGTGAGCTCGGGCTCGAGACACTCGACCTCTACCTCGAGACGAAGAGCGTCATCGTCGGGACGGGCGCGCGTCCGATCAACCCCTTCGGGCTGTAGAGCGTCCGCCGTACCGGTGGGCGGTGCTCGCCGCCGGGACGTTCTCGACCGCGAGCATCTCGGCGCTCGTCATCGGCCTGCCGGTTCTGGTCCCGACGCTGCGGGACGAGTACACGCTGTCGCTCGGCGAGATCGGCGTCCTCCTCGCGTCGGAGTGGGTGGGCACGACGTTGGCCCTGCTGCCGTGGGGTCTGGCAGCCGACCGCTTCGGCGAGCGGATCGTCATGACCGTGGGACTGACGGCGAGCGCAGGGTTCATCGTCGGCGCCGCGTTCGCGGAGAGCTTCGGTGCCCTGCTCGCCCTGCTCGCGCTGGCCGGAGCGGCCGGCGCGAGCGTGAACTCGTCGAGCGGCCGCGCCGTCATGCAGTGGTTCGACGCCTCTGAGCGCGGGCTCGCGCTCGGCGTGCGGCAGACGGCGATCCCGATCGGAGGTTTCGTGGGCGCGCTCGCGCTTCCGCCGATCGCCGCCTCCGGAGGCTCGGAGGCCGCGTTCCTCTTCCTCGCAGCTCTGTGCGCGCTCGGCGCACTCGTCGGTGGGCTCGTGCTGCGTGAGCGGAAGCACGAGGAGGAGCTCGAGGTGGCTTCGCTGCTCTCGACTCTCCGCGACCGCAAGCTCTGGCGGTTGTCGCTCGGAAGCGGCCTCTACCTCTACGCGCAGCTCGCCGTGCTCGGGTTCGCCGTCGTCTTTCTGCACGACGAGCACGGGCTCTCGGAGAGCCGCGCCGCGCTCGCGGTCGCCGCATCGCAGGTGGTCGCCATGGGGCTGCGCATCGGGGTCGGCCGGTGGTCCGACGTCGTGGGATCTCGAATCGGGCCGCTCCTCCGTGTCGGGGTGGCGATCTCGGTCGTGGTCGCGGCGACGGCCGCCCTCGCGAGCGGGCCGGTCTGGCTGCTCGTACCCACGATCGCGCTGGCGGGCGGTCTCTCTATGGCGTGGAACGGCCTCTCCTTCACGAGCGCCGCCGAGCTCGCCGGCCGCGTTCGCAGCGGCGCAGCGATCGGCCTGCAGCAGACCGTGCTCGGCGCCGCCGGAATCGTCTCGCCGATCATCTTCGCCGCGCTCGTCTCGGCGACGACCTGGCACGCGGCGTTCGCGGTCGCCGCGGTCGTGCCGCTCGCCGGCGTGCTGATCCTGCGTCCTTTACGGCAGGGCTAGGCTCCTCGCGTGCGGGTCCTCGAGCGCCTCGACGAGCTGTACGCCATCGGGGGAGGCCCGGGAGCGAACCGGCCGCACGGCTCGCCGGCCGAGGACGAGGCGCACCGGCGCGCCGCATCGTGGCTCGCCGACGCGGGGCTCGAGGTCGAGGTCGACCGCCACGGCAACCTCTTCGGACATGCCCGCGGGCCTGCTTCTGGGGAACGAGTGTCAGACACCGTGTCCGACACCTGCTGGGCCGGATCGCACCTCGACACGGTTCCGCAGGGCGGTCGGTTCGACGGCGCGCTCGGAGTCGTCGCCGCGATCGCAGCCGTCGAGCGCGTCGGCATCGGCTCGGTTGTCGTGTTCCGCGGGGAGGAGGTGGGCTGCATCGGGAGCCGCGCACTTGTCGCTGCAGGCGACCCGCTTCCTCGAGCATTCCTCGAGCTCCACGTGGAGCAGGGGCCCGTCTTGGCCGAACGGGACGCGCCTCTCGGGGTCGTGACCGGAATCGTCGGGTACGCGCGCGGCGAGCTCGTGCTCTCGGGGCACGCGGGACACGCGGGGACGACGCCGATGGTGGGGCGGGAGGACGCTCTCGTGGCCGCCGCAGCGGAGATCCTGCGCGTCCGCGAGGCCGCCCTCGCGATCGAAGGTGCCGTGGCGACGGTCGGCCAGGTCGAGGTCGAGCCCGGCGGCGCGAACGTGATCCCGTCGCGCGTCCGGCTGAGCCTGGACGTGCGGGCACCGGACGCCGAGCGGCTGGAAGCGCTGATCGCGGCGATCGGCTTCGAGCCGAGCTATCGCGTCGAGCCGGCGCAGTTCACCGGCGCGGCGCGTCAGGCGCTACGCGACGCGATCGCCTCACGCGGCCTGTCCCCGCTCGAGCTGCCCTCGGGGGCCGGGCACGACGCCGGCATCCTCGCGTCCGCTGGCGTCGACGCGGCGATGCTGTTCGTGCGCAGCCTCAACGACGGCGTCAGCCACTCGCCGGACGAGCTGTCGTCGGACGAGGACGTCGAGCTCGCAGTCGATGTGCTCGCGGACGCGCTCGTCGCTACGACTCGCTGAACGAGATGTTCTGGGCGCCGTCCCAGAGCATTCGTCGTCCGAGCTCGCGCAGGTTCTCGTTTCCCGAGACGATCGTCGCGAAGTGGTTCCCGGCGAGCGCGCCGGCTTTGCTCGCGAATGCGACGTAGCCGTAGGCGAGCAGGAGCTCGGTCTCGCTCACGCCGCCCGGGTAGAAGATCAGCTCCCCCGAACTCGGGTAGCTCGTCGCATTCTCGGGCCCGATGCCCACGTCGAGGTCCCCCATCGGGATCCACCCGCCTTCGCCCGACCAGCGGACATGGATGATCTTCGACTCCAGCGGGAGCATCCGGCGGAAGGCCGCAACGGTTTCGGGCGCGGCGTCCTGCTCCAGGCGCGCCGTGAACTCGAACCCCCCTGCGCTGATCTGGAGCATGGTCGCGACCCTAGCGACCTCGGCCGTTCCGAGCAGGCGCGTTACCCTGTGCTGGAGGTGAAGCTTGTCGCTCTCACCGACGTTCAGGACGAGGTCGAAGCAGAAGCGCTCCTCGGGCTGCTCCGTACGAAGGGCAGCGAGTGCTGGTGTCGCAGGATGGACGTCGCGGCGGGCGCTTGGACCGGGTGGGCTTGCACGGGTGGTCCGCTCGAGGTGCTGGTGAGTGAACGGGACCTCGACGCTGCACGCGAGCTGCTGCCAGAACGCGTGACCTGAGACCGCGCTAGCGCGACTGGGCGATCCAGGCTGCGAGGAGCTCCCGCTCGGACTCGGTCATCCCCGTCGCGTTCCCGGGCGGCATCGCCTCGGTGAGCACGGCCTGCCGCTCGATGTCGTCGACCCGCGTCAGGATCTCCTCCCGCGTGCCCAGGCGGACGCCCAGTGGCGCCGCGATTCCGGAGTGACATGTCGCGCAGCGCTCGGCGACGATCGGCTGGATCTGGTCGATCGAGACCGGCGCGCCCACGTCGCGTGCCTCGTCGTCGGGCTGCAGCCACAACGCGAGCGCCAAGACCCCAACAGCTGCCACAGCGGGGATCCACCACTCTCGCCGCCCCGTGTGCCAGCGGTTGAAGAACACCCGGACCAGCGCCGTCAGCAGCGCGATCACGACGAACACGAGCCACGCCTCGTCCGCGCCGAAGACGAACGCGAAGTGCCCGGCTAGCATCGTGAAGAGCACCGGCAGTGTGAGGTAGTTGTTGTGCACGGAGCGGTTCTTGGCCTCGAGGAGCGGCGCTGGGTCCGGCTCACGCTTCTCCTCCATCGCCGAGACGAGCTTCCGGTGCGCCGGGATGATCACGAAGAAGACGTTCGCGGCCATGATCGTCCCGAGCATCACGCCGACCTGCAGGTATGCGGCACGCGGCGAAAACAGCTCGCTCGCGCCCCATGCGGCGAGCGCGACGAGTGCCGTCCCGAGGACGGCGAGCGCGAACTGGCTCCGCACCGTCCGGCAGAGGACGTCGTAGACGATCCACGCGACGGCGATGCCGCCGACGCTGAGCGCGACCGCCTGCCACTGCTCGAGATCGGCGGTGCCCGTATCGACGAGGCGTACCTCCGCGTCGAAGTAGTAGAGGACGACCATGAGCGCAAAGCCCGAGAGCCAGGTCGTGTACGCCTCCCACTTGAACCAGTGCAGGGGCTCCGGCATCTCGGCCGGTGTCAACCGGTACTTCTGCGAGTGGTAGAGCCCGCCGCCGTGCACGCCCCAGAACTCGCCCGCGACGCCCGCCTCCGCGTCCTCCCTCCGCTTCGGCGCCCGCAGTGCGAGGTCGAGGCGCACGAAGTAGAACGACGCGCCGATCCAGGCGATCCCGGCAACCACGTGCAGCATCCGCAGGAGGACGTCGAGGACGTCTCTCAGGTACGGGTCCATCGATTCCTCGCGATCGCCACGAGTTCGTGGCAGCCGGTGTCCAGCTCCTGCTCGCGGGCGTTTGCGATTCGCGCGCGGAGCACCTCCAGGACCTCGCGCTTCGCGCGTCCCGCCACGAAGACCACGAAGCGAAAGCCGAACTTCTCCTCGTAGACCTGGTTCAGATATGCGAGCTCGGAGAGAACGGCGGGATCCCTGTCCGAACCTTGCTCCGACGCCGATCGCTCCGACAGACCCGAGCGTTGCCCGATCGCCGGGTGCGCCGAGAGCGCCTCGACCTTGTCCGCTTCGTCCAGTCGCGCCACGACGTCGTCCGCGCGGCCGAGCGGATCCTCCGTCTCGGCAAGAAGCTCGACCAGCCGCGTGCGGCCTTCGAAGAGCTCCGCGAGCTCGTCGACCGTCAGCTGCCGCGGTAGCTCGCGCATCCGTACGGCGAGACGAGCAACGGGATGTGGTGATGTCCGTCGCCGAGCTCGACCTCGAACTCGACCTTGGTGAAGAACGGCGAGGGCGGCCAGAACACGAGCTCGTACCGTCCAGGCTCGAGATCGCGGGCGAGCTCGGGAATCCGGCCGTCGGCGTCCGTCTCGCCCGAAGCCACCACGGCCCGCTGCTGCGCGAGCTCCACACGGACGCCACTCGCCGGTTTTCCCGTTCCCGTGTCGAGCACGTGCGTCGAGATCGTGACGCTCACGACGTGAATCTTCGCGCCTGCACACGATGTGCGCTCGCGATCTCGCTCTCGTCGGCGCTGACGAGGGCGCCGCCGCGCACGACCTCGTCGCCCTCGACGACGAGCCGGTCGACGCGATGCGGGGCCGAGAGGACCAGCCCGGCGACCGGGTCGTCGGCCCCGCCCAGCTCGAGCCCGTCCGTCCGCCAGACCGCGAAGTCCGCGCGCTTGCCCGGCTCGAGCGAGCCGAGGTCGTCTCGGCCGAGCACGGCCGCGCCGCCGCGCGTGCCGAGGGACAGTGCTTCTCGGACGGTCATCGCACGGGGTCCACCACGCCCGCGTGCCATGAGGAGCGCCTGCTTCACCTCGCCCAGGAGGTCGCCGCGCTCGTTGGAGGCCGACCCGTCGACGCCGAGCCCGACGCGCACTCCCGCATCGAGGTACTCGCGCACGGGTGCGAAGCCGGCGCCGAGACGGAGGTTCGACGTCGGGCAGTGCGCGACGCCCGTCAGCGAGTTGGCGAAATCGGTCGTGTCGTCGGCGGAGAGGTGCACGCAGTGGGCGCACCAGACGTCGGGGCCGAGCCAGTCGAGGTCGGTCAGGTACTCGACCGGGGTCGCGCCGTACAGCTCCATGCAGTAGGCCTCTTCCTCGACCGTCTCGGCAAGGTGCGTGTGCAGCGGCAGGCCGTGCTGGCGCGCGAACGTCGCCGACTCGGTCATGAGCCTCTTCGAGACGGAGAAGGGAGAGCACGGCGCGACGGCGATCTGCGCGCGCGCGCCCGGGCCGGGCTCGTGGAGCTCGGCCATCAGCCGCTCGGTGTCCGCGAGCACCGTGTCGACGTCCTCGACGAGCTCGTCCGGCGGAAGTCCGCCCCCGGACTCGCCGAGGTCCATCGAGCCCCTCGAGGCGACGATCCGCACACCGAGCTCGCGCGCCGCCTGCACCTCGGCCTCGACGAGCCCGGTGCGCCCGCGCGGGAACACGTAGTGGTGGTCGAACACGGTCGTGCAGCCGGACAGCGCGAGCTCGGCGAGCCCCGTTCGCGCGGCGGCGTACTCGGCTTCGGCGTCGATCGCCGTCCACACGGGATACAGCTCCCGAAGCCACGTGAAGAGGTCGGCGTCCTGGGCGCGGGCGCGCGTGAGGGTCTGGTACAGGTGGTGATGCGTGTTGACGAGGCCCGGCGTGACGACCGCTCCGCCGAGGTCGATGCGCTCGTCCGCCTCCGGCTCGTCGCCGGCTCCGGTCGCTCCGATCACCCCGTCGTCGACTAGGAGCCAGCCGGACGCATGCTCCGTGCCCGCGTCGTCGCACGTCACGATCCAACCCCCGGCGTAGAGGCGCCTCATACGGCGAGCGGCACGATCTCGAAGCGGTCGACGTCGACGAGACCCTGGTCCGTGATCTTGAGGTGCGGGATCACGGAGAGCGCGAGGAAGGCGAGAGTGAGGAAGGGCGTGGCTCCCGTCCAGCCGAGATCGTGCGCGGCTTCGTTGCACGCGCGACTCTGCGCGATCACGTCCGCGAGCGGCGCGTCCGAGAGCAGGCCCGCGACGGGCAGCGGGCACTCCGCGACGACACGGAGACTCTCGACGGCGACGATCCCGCCGCCGAGCTCGGCGAGGCGCTGAATCGCAATGGCCATGTCCTGATCGGACATGCCGACGACGACGAGGTTGTGTGCGTCGTGGGCGACGCTGGAGGCGAGAGCGCCTCGCCGGAGACCCGAGCCCGCGACGAACCCGAGCCCGACGCGCCCGGTGGCGAGATGGCGCTCGACGACGGCGATCTTCGCGAGGTCGAGCTCCGGGCTCGCGAGCGCGTAGCCGTCCTCGACCGCCGGCTCGCGCTCGAGCGACTCGGTGACGACCTGGTCCTCCACGAGACCGATCGCCCGCAGCGCGCCGCCGGACCACGGGATCGCGAGGTCTTTCGCCGTCAGGGGCGCGATCCGGACGGACTGGCGCACCCAGTCGGGGATCTCCGCGCGCGGAACGTCCTCGACGAGGCGGCCCCGCTTCAGCACGGTCGACGGCTGGAAGCTCTCGAGGTCGGGGAGAACGAGCAGGTCACCGGCGTACCCCGGCGCAACGGCGCCGTGGCGTGCGAGCCCGTGCCAGAGCGCGGGGTGATGGGATGCCATGAGGACAGCATCCTCGGGAGGAATGCCTGCTGCAACGGCCTCGCGAACCATGCCGTTCAGGTGTCCTGCATCCGCGATGTCCTCCGGATCGCGGTCGTCCGTGCAGAACGCGATCCGCGTCGGCCCGTACTGCTCGACGAGCGGAAGGAGCGCGTGCAGGTTGCGCGCCATCGACGCCTCGCGGATCAGCAGCCACATGCCGGCGCGCAGGCGCTCACGCCCTTCTTCGACCGTCAGGGCTTCGTGATCCGAGTAGATGCCGGCGGCTGCGTACGCCTGCAGCGCCGGCCCGAGGAGGCCAGGGGCGTGGCCGTCCACGTGTCGCGCTCCGTCGAGCGCGAGCTTCGCGAGCTCGTCCGGCGCGCCGCCGATGACTCCCGGGAAGTTCATCATCTCGGCGAGCCCGAGCACGCGGCGTCGCCGCATGAGCGACTCGAGATCGCCCGGCGTGAGCGGCCGGCGTGGGGACTCGAAGGGTGAGGCGGGAACGCACGAGGGCGCCATGAAGTAGACGTCGAGCTGGAGATCTGCGGTTGCATCGAGAAGCCAGTGCACGCCGTCGACACCGAGGACGTTCGCGATCTCGTGCGGGTCTGCGACGACCGCGGTCGTTCCGAGTGGGAGCACGAGGCGTGCGAACTCGTCAACCATGAGCTTCACGGACTCGAGGTGCATGTGTGCGTCGATGAAGCCGGGGACGACGTAGCTGCCCGTGGCGTCGAGCGTGTCCCGGCCCTGGTACCTGCCCAGTCCGGCGATCACGCCGTCGACGATCGCGACGTCGACCTCGAGCCACTCGCGCGTGAACACCGAGAGGACGCGTCCGCCGCGCACGACGAGGTCCGCCGCCTCGTCGCCCCGGGCAACCGCGAGGCGGCGTTGAAGAGCGTCCATCGAGGGGAGCGTAATGCCCTCCGGGCTGTCGTATAGTCGCCCGGTCAGTGGGCAGGGCGGACAGGAGGAGCAGATGAGAAGGAAGTTCGTACTCGGCGGGCTCGTGCTGGCGCTCGCCACGACAGCGCTTGCGCTGGCGGGCGGCAGCGCGGCACGGTCCGAGCAGGACTCGTTCAAGGTGGCTTTCATCTATCCGGGACCGCACAACGACGGCGGCTGGTCGCAGTCCCACGACCGGGGGCGCCTCGCCATCGAGAAGGCACTCGGGAACAAGGTGGAGACGACCTACAAGGAGAACATCTTCTCGAACGCGCAGGTGCCGCAGGTCGTTGCGGGCCTCGTGCGCGAGGGGTACGACATGATCTTCGGCTGCTCGTTCGGCATGTTCGAGAACGGGGTCAACGGCCAGCTGTACAGCAGGTACCCCGAC
>JAJTCQ010000044.1 GCA_021323315.1 Gaiellaceae bacterium
GAGTGGCCCCGGGAGGAGTCGAACCTCCGCCCGCAGATTCGAAGTCTGCCGCTCTATCCACTGAGCTACGGGGCCAGGCTCGGGCAAGTATGCCCGCGCTCGGCTACGCGGCTCGCTCGGCTTCGCGCTCGTCGCGTACGCGGGCCACGAGAACGCGCGCGACGGTCGGGTCGAAGTCGGTGCCTGCGCAGTGCGTGAGCTCCTTCAACGCGTCATCGACTTCCATCGCGTCGCGATACGGACGCTGCGAGGTCATGGCAACGAATGCGTTGCAGGCGCGGATGATCCGCGATGCGAGGGGAATGTCGTCGCCGGCGAGCCCGTCGGGATACCCGCTGCCGTCCCAGTTCTCGTGCGAGGCGCGAACGACGGTCGCGACGCTGCGCAGCGCGGGCGACGCACGCAGGATCCGCTCGCCGACGATGGTGTGCTGCCGGACGAACGCCCACTCCCGTTCGTCGAGCGGCCCGGGCTTGGAGAGGATCTCGTCCGGCACGGCGAGCTTCCCGAGGTCGTGGAGCTGGGCGGCTCGGCCGAGCTCCTCGAGCTCGTCGCGGCGGAGCCCGAGCATCTGCCCGACTTCAGTTGCGAGCGAGCCCACCCCGATGAGTTGCTCCTGAACGGCCGGATCGCGCACCAAGAGCGCTTCGAGCAGTGCCGCCATCGTCCTGTCGCTCTCGCCGCGCCGCGAGTACTTCTGCGCGTAGAGCCGCTCGTCGGCGAGCTGCAGAGCGTGACTCGCGTCGGACGCCTCGTCGGGGAGGATGATGGCGCCGAACGACGTCTCGATCTCGAATCCTTCGCCGCGCTCGGAGAGCGCTGCGCACGCGCGGTCGATGAGCGGCTCGGCTTCACCGTCCGCGACCGTCGCGAGGAGGCAGAACTCGTCGCCGCCGAGCCGGTAGGCGGCACCATCGGCTTTCGGCGCGGTCGCAAGTTTCTCGCCGAGGCGCGTGAGCAGCGCGTCCCCTGCGGGGTGGCCGAACGTGTCGTTGTAGCCCTTGAAGCCGTCGAGGTCGAACAGCATGAGGAGCGTCGGCCGCATGGAGTCGGAACGCAGACGGCGCTCGAGTTCGGCGAGCAGCTGACGACGATTGCCGAGCCCCGTCAGCGCATCCGTTGTCGCCTCCCGATGCGTGAGCTCGAAGAGGCGGCTGTTCTCGCGAAATGTCATCGCGAGCCGGACGACGACCAGCGCGAGCGTGCCCGTGGAGAGCACGATCGCCAGGAGGTTGAGGTGCGCGAAGTGGTCGTAGGCGAGGATGCCGGTCGCAACCAGCGCACAGACCGCCGGAACGGCGAGGAGCGGACGTCCCTCCACGTGGAGCCCGGCGCGCGTGCGGTCGTCCACCCACGCGGATGCGGCGATCAGGAGGAGTGCCGCGGGCCAGAGGATGTCGATCCAGGTGCCCTCGACGTACGTGCCCTCGGCGGACTGGAAGAGGTAGACGACGTCGGCCAACGCCATCGAGAGCACACCGAGGCCGAGGAGCAGCCAGCGCAGACCAGGCCGCCAGCCGGTCAACGAGAAGACACCGAAGACGGCGGAGAGGAGCAGGACGTCGCCCAAGGGGTACGCGAGGTTCGTGACGACGACCGACCTCGAGCCTGCAGTGACGTCGGTGACGAGTTCGAAGATCACGGCGGCTCCCACGGCACCCGCGGCGAGCGCGGCGGTGGCGCCGTCGAGCCAGAGCGTGTCGCCGATCGTCCGGGCTCGCGAGCGGAGGAGCAGGACGATCCCGACGTACACGAGCGGGTAGAACGCGATGTAGCCGAGGTCCGCCAGCGAGGGGTAGGTCTCCGGCTTGAAGATCGCGTACCAGATCTCGCCGAAGGTCCAGCACGCCATCGCGATCGTGATCACCGTCCAAGCGGCCCGTTCCTTCGCGACCAGGTATGCGTGTGAACCGGCGATGATGCACGCCAGCACCATCAGGCCGTCGTACACCCAGGTGTTGAAGAGCGTGAAGTAGGAGTCGTCCGCCGGCACGAAGAGCGCGTACGAGGCAAACACGGCGAGGCCGGCGGCGGAGGCTGCGCGTGTCAGGTAGACCCAGCGCTTCTGGGGCATCTCGACGAGAATCGGCTTGGGACGGCTGCTTCTTGAGCTTTTCCTCGAAGCAGGACCGGTCCGTCCGATCCCGGTCCTACCCTCGCGGCATGGCACTCGGAATCGTGGTGTTCGGCGCCGCGTTCCTGGTCGGGCTCGGGCTCGGCACGTACACGCGACGGCCCCTCTCGACCGCGTTCCTCGTGCTCGGAAGCTTCGGCGCCTTGCTCGTGCTGTCCGCGACGGGTGACCTGTTCGGCGCCGCGGCGCTACTTGCGATCGTGGCCCTCGTCGGGCTCGTCGCCGAGAGCATGCGCGAGACCTTCGTGCTGCTCTTCGGGCGCTACTAGGGCGAGGCACGCCTCGCCCCACGATGCGGGCGGAGGGACTCGAACCCTCAAGCTCTTTCGAGCACCGGCTCCTAAAGCCGGCGTGTATGCCGTTCCACCACGCCCGCGCTGCGAAGGATAGGTCGCTCAGAAGCGGTCGAGGCGGAAGAGCCCGATGTCGTGCCGCGTCTGGCCCTCGAGCGTGAGGTCGGCGAGGATCTCCCCGACGACGGAGCAGAACTTGACGCCGTGGCCGGCGAAGCCCGCAGCGACGACGACAGCCGTGGCGTCCGGGTGCCGGTCGATCAGGAAGTGCTCGTCGGGTGAGGGCTCGAAGAGGCAGGTCTTGAGCGCGACCGTGGGCCCGGCACCCTCGGGGAAGTAGCGCTCGGCGAAGGCGCGGAGCGGAGCCTCGTCCTCGATGGTCGGCTCACGGTCGATGCTGTCCGGGTCGCCACCCGATCCGAAGTGGTCGTAGCGGCCGAGCTTGAACCCCGGGATCCCGTGGGCCGGGAATCCGTAGAAGTGCTCGCCGCCCAGCGCCAGGTTGAACACGGGCATGCGGTCGGGCTGGAACAGCGCCGGCGACGTCGGCTGCAGCCACGCGAGCGACTGGCGGACGCCTCGCACCATCCCGTCGGGGAGGCGCGCCACGTCCTGCGACCACGCGCCCGCGCTGACGACGAGGCGCTCCGCTTCGATCTCGCCGCGATCCGTTCGCATGCGCACGCCGTTGCCCGTCTCGGTCCACTCCAGTACGCGCTCCCGCGCGCGGAGTGTCGCCCCATGCGCCAGCGCACCCTCGATGTGCGCCACGATGCAGCGCTCCGGCGTCACGAAGCCGCCGTCCGGCTGGAACGCCACGTCCATGTCCACCGGAAGCGCGTAGGCCGGAAACCTGCGCGCCACCTCGGCGCCCGTCAAGACCTCGTGCTCGAGGCCGTGGTCGGCGCAGGAGCGGAGCACGCCGTCCAGGATCCGCTCGCCACCCTCGACGATCCCGGTCACATGGAGGAGTCGCTCGCCCGCCTCGGCTTGGAGCTCGCGCCACAACTCGTAGGCACGGTGCAGGAGCGGCACGTAGTTCGGATGCTCGAAGTAGGCGAGGCGGATGATCCGCGTGAGGCCGTGCGACGAGCCCTGCTCGTGGAGCAGGTCGAAGCGCTCGATCCCGAGGACGCGCTTCCCGCGACGTGCGAGGTGGTAGAGCGCGGCGCTCCCCATCCCGCCGACTCCGACGACGACGACGTCGTACCGCTCCACGGGCCTGACCCTACTCGGGGCTGGTTGAATGGCCCAATGCCTACTGCGGTCGAGAACGTGGGAGAAAATCGCGTTCGCCTCACGGTCGACGTGTCGCCGGATCAGGTGAAGCACGCGGTCGAGCACGCGATGTCGGACCTGTCGGAGAGCGTCAAGATCCCGGGGTTCCGCAAGGGGAAGATCCCAACGCAGGTTCTCGTGTCGCGGCTCGGGAAGGAGCGGATCTACGCCGAGGCGGTGGACAGTCACATCGGCGGGTGGTTCTGGAGCGCTGCGTCGCGCAGCCGTGTTCGCCCCGTCTCCGACCCGCAGTACGAGTTCGAGCTTCCCGCGAGCGCCGACGACGCCTGGAGCTTCAGCGCGACCGTCGACGTGCAGGCGCTCCCCGAGCTCGTCGACTGGACGACGCTCGAGGTTCCCCGCGCCGAGGTGGAGATCCCGCAGGAGGCAGTCGACGCCGAGATCGAAGCTCTGCGCGACTCGGTGGCCGAACTCGCGCCGGCCGGAGACCGCCCCGCCCAGCCCGGCGACACGCTCCTCGTGGACCTGGTCGACGCGGACGGTGAGACGCAGACTGACACGATCGTCGAACTCGGTGGAGGCCGGCTCGCTCCCGAGATCGAGTCGGCTCTGGTCGGAGCCACCGCCGGCGAGACGAAGCAGATCGACTTCCCGCTCGCGGACGGGTCGAGCTCGAAGGTCGAGATCACGGTGCGCGAGGTGCAGGAGAAGGTTCTGCCCGAGGTCGACGACGAGCTCGCGCGCTCGGCGAGCGAGTTCGACTCGATGGCGGAGCTGAAAGCGAACATCGAGGGCACGCTGCGCGAGCAGCTCGACGCCGAGATCGATGCGGCGTTCCGGATCTCCGCCGTGGACGAGCTCGTGCGTGCGTCGGCCGTCCAGCCCGCGCTCCCGCTCGTCCGCACCCGCGCGGCGGATCTCCTCACCGGCTTCGCGCAGTCGCTCGAACGACGCGGCATCTCACTCGACACCTACCTCGCCGCGAGCGGCGGAAACGCGCAGGAGCTCGAGCGGCAGATGGTGCTCGAAGCAGCCGTCTCGGTCGCGCGCGAGCTCGCACTCGAAGCACTCGCAGAGAAGGCCGGCATCGAGATCTCCGACGACGACGTGGAGGCGTACATCCGCGAGGAGGCCGCAGCCTCGGGCGAAACGGATGCGGAGGGCGTCATCGAGGACGTCTGGGCGCACGGGCAGCAGGAGTCGATCCGTGAGGATCTCCGGCTCCGCGCCGCGCTCGACCGCCTCGTCGCCGACGTGAAGCCCATCGCCCCCGATCTTGCGGAGGCCCGGGACAAGCTCTGGACACCCGACAAGGAGAAGCCGGAAGGGGAGACGAAGTTGTGGACCCCCGGCAGCAAGGAGACTCCATGAGCCCTCTGATTCCGATGGTCATCGAGCAGACCTCGCGCGGCGAGCGCTCGTTCGACATCTACTCGCGCCTGCTCAACGAGCGGATCATCTTCCTCGGCACGCCGATCGACGACCAGATCGCAAACCTCATCGTCGCGCAGCTCCTCCATCTCGAATCCGAGGACCCGGACAAGGACATCTCCATCTACGTCAACTCGCCGGGCGGCGTCGTGTACGCCGGGCTGGCGATCTACGACACGATGCAGTTCATCAAGCCCGACGTGCAGACGATCTGCGTCGGCATGGCGATGTCCATGGGCGCCGTCGTCCTCGCCGGGGGCACCAAGGGAAAGCGCAGCGCGCTGCCGCACTCGAAGATCCTCATCCACCAGGGCTCGGGCGGCTTCTCGGGGCAGCCGACCGACATCGAGATCTACGCCCGGGAGGTAATCAGCATCAAGCGGCTAATGGAGGAGATCATGTCCAAGGACACGGGACAGCCGGTCGAGAAGATCGCCAAGGACATGGACCGCGACTACTACATGACGGCCTCCGAGGCGAAGGACTACGGGATCATCGACCGGGTCATCGAGCACCGCTCATGACAACTGAATGGATGCTTCCTCAGCGGCCGCGAGGCGGACACATTCCGGGATTTTCGTGCGGCCGGGAGTCGCGGGAGCGAATCCTGGCCTTGCACAAACCAGGGTTGCCGGAGTAAAAGGAGACAGGGATGGCTCGGGCGAGCGAGGGCAACGAGCAGCTGCTTTGCAGCTTCTGCGGAAAAAGTCAGCGGCAGGTCAAGAAATTGATCGCTGGCCCCGGCGTCTACATCTGCGACGAGTGCATCGATCTCTGCAACGAGATCATCGACGAGGAGCTCACCACTCCCGCGCAGCTCGATCTCGACAATCTCCCGAAGCCACTCGACATCTACGCCGTCCTGAACGACTACGTCGTCTCGCAGGAAGAGTCGAAGCGCACGCTGGCCGTCGCCGTCTACAACCACTACAAGCGCGTGCGGATGGGGCTGGAGGACGCGGAGGTGGAGCTCCAGAAGTCGAACATCCTGCTCCTCGGTCCGACCGGCTGCGGTAAGACGCTCCTTGCGCAGACACTCGCGCGCATCCTGAACGTCCCGTTCGCGATCGCCGACGCGACGGCCCTCACCGAGGCCGGCTACGTCGGTGAGGACGTCGAGAACATCCTCCTGAAGCTCATCCAGGCGGCCGACTTCGACATCAAGAAGGCGGAGACCGGGATCATCTACATCGACGAGGTCGACAAGATCGCGCGCAAGGCCGACAACCCGTCGATCACGCGCGACGTC
>JAJTCQ010000045.1 GCA_021323315.1 Gaiellaceae bacterium
GAGAGAAGCGGGGGCCGCCGCCGTCGGCCCCCGCTTCTTGCGTGGTTGCGATGGCGGAGGTCGTAGCGGAAACTCACCTCGATGGAATGGTCCCTGCTCGCAGGCGTTCCCGAGGACGACGTTCGTTTGCTTCTCTCCGTCGCGCGGCGCCGGACGTTCGGCAAGGGCGAGGTCGTCTTCCATCGCAACGACCCGGCCGACTCGCTGCACCTCGTCGTGCGAGGACGCTTCGGCGCTCGCGTCCTGACGCCGCTCGGGGACAGCGTGCTCGTCGACGTCCTCGGGCCAGGGCAGAGCTTCGGCGAGCTCGCGCTCCTCCTCCCTGACGCACGGCGCTCGGCCACCGTCGAGGCGCTCGAGGCGGGAGAGAGTCGCTCGATCTTCCGCGACGACTTCGCGGTGCTCCAGCGCGAGCACCCTGTGGTCAAGGACGTGCTCCTGCGGTTGCTCGCGGAGCAGCTTCGCCGATCGACGGATCGAGTCGTCGAGGCGCATTACGTCGATGCAGAGACCCGCGTGCGCCGCCGTCTCGTCGAGCTCGCGTCGACGTACGAGGACGGCGTCGTGCCGTTGACCCAGGAGGACGTCGCGGCCATGGCCGGCACGTCACGTGCCACGGTGAACCGAGTGCTGCGCGAGGAGGTGCGCCTCGGCGCCGTCGCGCTCGCGCGCGGGCGCACGACGGTGCTCGACCCCGACGGGCTCGAACGCCGCTGTCGGCGTCACGCCTAGGCGGAGAGGTCGTCCAGAAGCGCGCCGAGCAGGCGATAGAAGCGCTGCGTGCTCGAGATCCGCACCTTCTCGCCCGGTGCGTGCGGCCCGACGATCTCCGGGCCGATCGAGATCATCTCGACACCGGGTAGTCGCTGGCCGAGGACGGCGCACTCGAGCCCGCCGTGGACGACGGTGAGCGCGGAATCCTTGCCGAACACGCGGGCATGCGTAGCCCTTGCGGTTGCGAGGAGCGCGGAGTCCAGGTCGGGCTCCCACGGTGGGTAGGAGCGGCGCGCCTCGATCTCCGCCCCGCCGAGCCGTGCGAGCGCGTGCATCGTCGTCAGGACGGCGTCGAGCGCGGCGGCGTTCGAGCTCCGGGTCATCGACCCGAGTGTCAGCATGCCGCCCTCGGTCACCGCGGTCGTGAGGCTCGTGCTCGTCTCGACGACCTCGACGAGCCCGGGTGTGATCTCGACGACGCCCGTCGGAATGGTCGATACGAGGTCGAGCGCACGTCGCGTTGCCGCGACGCTCGCAGCCGCCTCCGCCCCCGCATCGGAGATGTCGAGCACCAGGCGCTCGTCGTTGCCGGCGTGCTGCCGGACGACGGCCGCGAGCTCGGCGTCGGCCGCGCGGCGGAAGGAGTCCACGAGCTCCGCCGGCACGCAGACGAGCGCGCGAGCGTCGCGCGGGATCGCGTTTCGGCTGAGGCCGCCGTCGAGTGAGACGAGCCCGAACGGAGCTGCCTCGTGGGCGGCGCCGAGCACACGGCCGAGCGCCTTGATGGCGTTCACGCGGCCGGCGGCGATGTCGCCCCCCGAGTGGCCGCCCTTCGCACCGGACAGCTCGATGCGCCGGACGACGGTGCGCGCAGGCGCGGGGTCCTCGGGGAGCTCCATGCGAAGGAGCGTGTGGTCGCTTCCGGCACAGCCGATGGTGAGCGCGGCGTCGCTCGTCCCGTCGAGGTTCAGGAGCAGTCGCCCCGAGACGAGCGCGTCGTCGAGAGCCTTGGCTCCGTCGAGGCCCTGCTCCTCGGACACCGTGAGCACGAGCTCGAGTGGACCGTGCCGGACGGCGTCGTCGTCGGCGACGGCCAGCGCGGCGGCGACGCCGATCCCGTTGTCGGCGCCGAGCGTCGTTCCGTGCGCCTGCACCCAGTCGCCCTCGACCCGGACGTCGATCCGGCCCTCGCGCGGGTCGAACGGACTGTCGTGGTCGCGCTCGCAGACGATGTCCAGGTGCGCCTGGAGTACGACGACCGGAGCACTCTCGCGCCCGGCCGACGCGGAGACTCGCACGACGACGTTGCCCCCGGCATCCGTCTCCGCGGCGAGCGAGCGGGCCGCCGCCCAGGCCAGGACGTGCTCGCGTGCCGGACCCTCCGCCTTCGAGGGCCGGGCGATCCGAGTCAGCTCGGAGAAGCGCTCCCACAGGAGCGGCGGCTCGAGCTTTCCGAGCGTGTCGCTCACCGCCGAAGTGTGAGCGCCGCACCGATCACGAGGAGCCCCAGCCCCAGCACTCGCAGCCACGTGAAGCCGATCCGCTCGACGCCGAACCAGCCGTAGCGGTCGATCACGGCGGCCAGCGCGAACTGCGCCGCAATCAGGAACGCCGTGGTCGCCACGACGCCGATCCGCGGGCCGGCGACCGTGATGGCGAGGATGATGAGCGCGCTCATCACGCCGCCGAGGAGCATCCACTTCGGAGACTCCACCGCTTCCCCGATTCCGGCGAGCGAGCGCCGCGCGACGAGCAGAACCGCCAGCGCGAGCATGGCGCCGATCAGCGACGCCGTAGCCATCGCCTCGAGCGCCCCCACCCGGTCGCCGAGCCTGCCCTGGACCGCGATCTGCACTGCTCCGCCGAGGCCCGCCGCGGCGGCGATCACGGCGGCGAACGCAGTCGAGCTCACTCGGAGGACGCTATACGCTCCCCGGCATCCCCCGAGGAAGGAGCAGCACGTGATCCGCGCCATCATCCAGTACGAGTCCGAGCCCGATCCCGAGCGCTACCAGCAGCACCTCGACGAGTTCGTCCCACCGGTCGAATGCTCGGCGTTCCGCCACGGGAAGGTGATCGGCTCACCGTTCGGCGAGCCGACGTACAAGTACCACGCCGAATTCGAGTGGGAAGACAAGGACGGCTTCAAGGCCGCGGTCAACTCCGAGGCGTTCGCGGCGTCGGGCAAGGACGCGGCGGCAATGGGCATCCCGTTCACGGTGAACTTCGTCTCCGTCGAGTGACCGAACCTTCGCATCCACGCCCGGCCGACCCGGCAGCGCTCGGCTTCGAGACGATCGTCTACGAGAAGGCGCCGCCTCGCGCGACGATCACGCTCAACCGGCCGGATGTTCTGAACGCCTTCGACTTCCGGATGCTGCGCGAGATCGCGAGGGCCTGCGAGGACGCGTCGTGGGACGACGACGTTCGCGCGGTCGTCGTCACCGGATCCGGCCGCGCGTTCTGCGTCGGCGCCGACCTGCGCTCGTGGGACGAGACGCTGCTCGGAAACTCCAGCGAGTACTGGAAATGGTTCGGTGCGTTCAAGGACATGCACGATCGGTTGCGCGAGATCGGGAAGCCCACGATCGCCCGGATCAACGGCATCGCGGTCGGCGGCGGGAACGAGCTGCAGATGGCCTGCGACCTCGCGGTCATGGTCGACACGGCATTCATCCGGCACGTCGGCCTTCAGCACGGCTCCGTACCGGCGGGCGGTGCGACCCAGTGGCTCCAGCTCATGGTCGGCGACCGCCGCGCGCGCGAGATCGTCTTCCTGTGCGACGAGATCCCCGCGGCGCAGGCGGAGCACTGGGGCCTCGTGAACCTGGTCGTCCCCGAGGCCGGGCTCGACGCTGCGGTCGACGAGTGGGTGGACAAGCTCGCGACGAAGCTACCCCAGACGACGCGCTACGCCAAGCAGCAGCTCAACGTCTGGCGGGATTTCGCCTGGCACCAGACCGTGGGCCACGCGCGCGACTGGCTCGCGATGTCGATGCTCGGCGACGAGGCCCAGGGAGCAGTGCGGGCGTTCCTCGACCGAGACAGGAAGGAGTAGCCGGATGGCCGACGAGGTCCTGACCTCACGCGACGGCGCCGTGCTCACGATCACGCTCAACCGGCCGGACGTCTACAACGCCATCAACCGCGCGATGCACGACGGGCTCGCGGCTGCGCTGCGCGAGGCGGGCGAGCCCGAGGTCCGTGCCGTCGTGCTCACCGGCGCGGGCCGC
Source organism: Gaiellaceae bacterium (assembly GCA_021323315.1). Taxonomy (GTDB): domain Bacteria; phylum Actinomycetota; class Thermoleophilia; order Gaiellales; family Gaiellaceae; genus GMQP-bins7. Next base: position 3,948 of record JAJTCQ010000045.1, read on the forward strand.
GGGTTCTGCTCCGGACAGGACCTGCGCGAGTTCGAGTCCCTCCCCGGCGGCGTGCGCGATGCGCTCGAGCAGACCTACCACCCGAACATCCGCGCGATCCGCGCGCTCGAAAAGCCGGTGCTCGCCGCGGTCAACGGCCCCGTGGCCGGCGCCGGCCTCTCGCTGGCGTGCGCGTGTGACGTCCGCATCGGCTCGTCAGAGGCGACGTTCGTACCCGGCTTCATCGGGGTCGGGCTCATCCCCGACGCGGGTAGCACCTGGTTCATCCACCGGCTGTTGGGGTTCTCGCGCGCCTTCGAGTGGTTGGTCTCGAACCGGCGGCTCGAGGCGGCCGAGGCGGTCGAGTGGGGGCTTCTGACGGAAGAGGTTCCGGCGGACGGGTTTGCGGACCGCGTGCAGGAGCTCGCGGCCTGGTACGCCACGCTGCCCACGCGCGCCGTGGCGATGACGAAGCAGCTCTTCGAGCACGCGTATACGGCGTCGCTGGCCCGGCAGCTCCAGCTCGAGGCGGAGCTCCAGCAGGCCGCGACACAGACGGAGGACTTCACGGAGGGCGTGCAGGCGTTCCTCGAGAAACGGCCGGCAGCCTTCAGCGGACGCTGAGTCAACGTTGTGGAGATCCGGACGGTTGACTACCACACGGCCGGCGAGCCCTTCCGGATCGTCACGGGCGGGGTCGACCCGCTGCAGGGGGCGACGATCCTCGACAAGCGCCGTGACGCACACGAGCGGTTCGACCATGTGCGCCGGCTCCTCGTCCACGAGCCGCGCGGCCACGCCGACATGTACGGCTGCCACGTCGTCACGCCGAACGACGACGGCGCCGACCTCGGCGTCGTGTTCTTCCACAACGCGGGCTACTCGACCGCCTGCGGGCACGGGACGATCGCGTTGGTGACGTGGGCGCTCGACGAGGGCGTCGTGGAGCGCACGGAGGGCGAGAACCACGTGGTCGTCGATGTCCCGTCGGGCCGGATCGTGACCTGGGCGCTGGTGGAGAGCGGACGCGTGCGCTCGGTGCGCTTCCGCAACGTACCCTCGTACGTGCACGCGTCGGGGCTCGAGATCGGCGAGCACGAGATGGAGATCGCGTTCGGGGGAGCCTTCTACGCGTCGGTGGAGGAGCACGTCGAGCCCGCAGAACTCCCGCGCCTCATCGAGCTCGGACGCGAGCTCAAGCGGTCGATCGAGGAATGGCAGGACGTGGTGCACCCGCTCGAGCCGGAGCTGCGCGACGTCTACGGCGTGATCTTCTGGCAGCACGAGGACGACGATCCGCTCACGCAGCGCAACGTCACGGTTTTCGCCGACGGCGAGGTCGACCGCTCTCCGTGCGGGAGCGGGACGTCGGCGCGGCTGGCGATCCTCGACCGCTCGGGCGCGCTGCCGCGAGGCGAGGAGCTGCGGCATCTGAGCATCGTCGGCACGGAGTTTCGTGGGCGAGTCGTCGGCGAGACCGAGGTTGCCGGCCTCCCAGCCGTCGTCACGGAGGTCGAGGGAAGCGCCTATCGCACGGGCGCGCACGTCTTCACCGTCGACCCCGACGATCCGCTCGCCGACGGCTTCCTCCTGCGTTAGCGGGTGTCGATGCCCGTCGTTTCGGGTATCTCTCAGGCATCGGCGACGACGTACTCCCGAGGAGATACGCGTCACCCGAGCTCGTCGCTCGCGGCGGGATGGGGGAGGTGTATCGCGCGACGGACTCCGTGCTGGCGCGGGACGTCGCCGTCAAGCTGCTTTCGGATCGGTACGCACGGCAGGACGACGCCCGCGCGCGGTTCCGCCGCGAGGCGACCGCCGCCGCCCGGCTGTCGTCCGCGCCGAACGTGGTGACGGTCTTCGACGTCGCCGAGCACCGCGGTCGTCCGCTGATCGTCATGGAGTACCTGGAAGGCGGATCGGTCTACGAGCGCCTTCGCAACGGGCGGGTCTCGCGTGAGCAGGCGCTCACCTGGCTCGACCAGGTCGCCGGGGCGCTCGACCGCGCGCATGCGAGCGGCGTCGTCCACCGCGACGTGAAGCCTGCGAACCTGCTTCTCGATCGCGACGACAACGTCCACGTCTCCGACTTCGGCATTGCCTCGACGACGGGCGCCGACACCCTGACCGCGCCGGGCACGGTTCTCGGGACGGCCGGTTACCTCGCACCCGAGCAGGCGCGTGGCGAGCCGGCGACGGCCGCAAGCGATCGCTACGCCCTCGGCGTGGTTGCGTTCGAGCTCCTGACAGGGCGGCGGCCGTTCGCGGGCGACACGCCGACGACGGAGGCCTTCGCGCATCTCCATGCCGACGTGCCGAGCGCGGTGGCGCTCGATCTCGCTCCTCGTCGCCGGATTCGTCGTCGCGGCGCTGATGGCTTCGGGCGGCGACGGCCGGCGCGAGGCCACGCGCCAGCCTCAGGGTCGCGAGACCACGACGGCTCCGACCCGGACCACGACTCAGGCGACCGAGACCCAGCCTGAGGTCGAGACGGTGGACGGCGCCGCCCTGAACGCCGAGGGATTCGAGCTCATCCAGGACGGTGAGTACGCAGCAGCGTTGCGGCCGTTGCGCGCCGCCGTGGTTGCGCTGAACGGCACCGGATTGCTCGACGAGGCGTACGCGAGCTACAACCTCGCCTTCGCCCGCTTCGCGACGGATCGCTGCGACGGCGTGCTCGGTCTGCTCGAACGCTCCGAGCGGATCCAGGGCGAGCGACGGGAGATCGACGATCTGCGGCAGGCATGGGACGATCGCTGCGGGTCCTCCGGCGAGGGGGACGGCGGCGATTCGCCCGGTCGCTCGCGTGGGAAGAAGAAGGGTTAGGACGAGGACGATTGAGCGTCAGCTCGCGGACGACAGGAGCGACACGATCTCGCCATCCTCGGGGAAGCGGCCACGCGCCTGCTTCGAGTACACGAGCTGGCCGTCGCGGAGGACGTCGAACTGGGACTTCGCACCCGGTGTGACCTTTGCGTCGATCTGGAGCGCGTCGGAGAGCTCGGCCGCGAGACTCGCGGCCCGTGAGTCGTATCCGCTTCAGGTGGGGCAGTACAGGATCTCGACGGCCACCAGGGCACTCTAGCCGGAGCGTTCGCGACCGCCGTACACTCGGCCGGTGGACGTTGGCGAGCACGAGGTCGAGCGCCTCGAGCAGGCGATCGGCGCGCTCGAGGAACGTCGCGCGGAGCCGGGAGACGAGGTCGTCGACTCCGCGCTACGCCCCATGCCTCAGCGCCATGACACGGTGGGGGTGACTCTCGTACTAGATCGTCTTGAACTGCTCGAACGGCTGGCGGCAGTCCTCGCAGTAGCGGATCGAGCGGCACGGCGTGGGGCCGAAGAGGTTCTCGAGCCGCGTCTCGATCGACCCGCAGTACGGGCAGCGGAACCCTCGCTGCAGTTGCACGAGGTTCATCGCAGCGTTCCCCAACCCCGAGTGGGGATGGGGAAGGCGCGAAATCCCTGAAGGCGTTCGCTTCGGGGCCGCGTCCGGGTGTCGGGGGTCCGCTTCGGCCGGCCTCGGGGTGGGCGGCGCGAAGCCGGCCTCCCGAAGCTTCTCGCGGCCCTCGGCTGTGATGTCGTCCGTCGACCACGAGTCGTCGAGCCGGACGGTGATCTCGGGGGTGCCTCCCAGGTCCGCGATCTTCGCCTCCATCGCGCGCTGCATCACCTCGAGCGCCGGGCAGCCCATGAAGGTAGGCGTGAAGTCGACCCGCACCGTACCGTCCTCGACCTCGACGCCCTTCACGACTCCTAGTTCGACGAGCGAGATCACCGGGATCTCCGGATCGGGGATCTCCGCGAGGGCCTCCCAGACCTTATCGGCCGTCACCATTGCGCGCCGGCCGGCGCCGAGCGCCGGACCGAGGTCATCTCCTCCCAGAACGGCTCGAACTCGTCGGAGAGCCCGCGCTCCACGGGCGCCGCGTCGCTGAGTTCGAGCCCGAGGTCGCCGAGGCGCTGCACGAGGCGAGGCCGAAGCTCCGCCTCGAGGACGCCGAGCGCGGACGGCCAGTGGGCCTCGAGCGCGTCGCGAAAGCGATCCTCGTCCCGCAGCCGCTCTGCCCACATCCCGGCGTGCATGCGGTGGTAGACCTCCTCGCGGTCCATCTTGGCCGCGAGCCCGGCGAGCTCGGCGTCGTCGGACGACTTGAGCGCGTCGAGGCGAATCGCGTCTGCGCTCTCGTACAGGAAGTGGCGCGCGATCGTGCCGGCCCAGTCGTGGATCAGCCGCACCTGCACCAGAGGGGCGCAGCGGTACTCGCCCGGAGAGCGGTCGAACGCCAGCTCGTCGGCGGTCGTGCTCAGCTCCGCCGCGGCGAGCTCGTACAACGCCCTCGCGTGCCCGATCTCGTTCTGCGCGATGGAGGAGAAGGCCACGTCC
>JAJTCQ010000019.1 GCA_021323315.1 Gaiellaceae bacterium
TCTAGGCGACCGGGATTCTGAGAAGCGCGAGCTGTCCACCCGCTCGCTTGTACGTGAAATCGGGCTGACCGTCGCCGTTGTTGTCGTCGCCCGGGGCCTTCTCCACCCACAGCGTCGCGGCCTGGACGTCGATCAGGAACGTGCCCGGCCCGAAGGCCGCCGACGCGTCGACGATGCCGCTCGACTCCCAGGCACCCCAGTTCCCAGGTGGACGCCCGTCGACGTCCGTCGGGCCGCCGTCGGCGGACTGGTCGACCTTCACGACAACCTCCGGCGAACCCGAGAACGGCACCCACCAGAGGCGAGCCGTCGTTGCGGCCGGATCGGTCGAGGCGGCCGGGAACTGCTGGCTCGATCCGGGATCCTCGGTGACGAGGATTCCGCTCGCGGTCGACTCGATGTTGTCGGGCTGGTGGATCTCGTTCAGCGTCTTGACCGGGTTGTCGTCACCTTCGACGAACACGCTGAGCGACGTCACGACGGTCGGATCCTCGGGATCGAACACCATCTTCCAGACACGCCCGTTGGTCGACACGCCGGGACCGTGCGTACCGACGGTACCGCGGCCCGAGTCAACGATGTAGACGACGTTCTCCGTCCGTTTGTCGTAGGCGACGTCCTCGACGCGGACGAAGCCGAAGACGTCGTTGAGCTGGCTCCAGTACTCGAGGACCCACTGTGGTCCGTCGAGCCCGGTCGGCGTCGTCGTGCGGTTGTCGCGCTGCCAGCTCCCGTTCGTCGGAGGGAGCGGGAAGCCCACGTCCGCAGCCTTGAGCTCAGAGCCGTCGGTGTCGAGCCCGGTGGCGATGTTCTTCGGCACCTTCACGAAGTGACCGCTGACGCTCAGCCCTGACCCCGGCGCGAAGTCGTAGTAGTCGTCGACGCTCGGGTCGTCCGAGACGAATGCCCATAGCTCGCCTTCGTCCGCGAGCACGGCGTTCGTGTTCGGTGCGACGTACGAGTAGAGCTGGGACTGTGACGGTCGCGAACCAGCGGGAATCGGTCCGCCGGGCGGGATCGTCAGAGACCCGCTCGTGAACGTGTCGTCACCTGACAGGACGACCAGGTCGTCGTACCCCGGAATCGCCACGGAGTTCTCGTGGTTGTGCCTACCCATGCCGGGGATCGCCTGGTACTTGCCCGTTCGGACGTCGAGCGCGACGACGAGCCCGATCTGCTTCTCGTTGGCGTCGCCGATCGGCGGCGGCCACGAGTCCTGCCGGCGAAAGACGTAGTCGATCGCCTCCTCGTTCGCGAACAGGATGTCCCGATCGAACCCTTCCTTCGCCGTCGCGAGATAGTTGGAGCAGAAGCGCTGGTAGCCCGCGCTGCTCGGGACGACGAACGAGCCGTTCAGGATCCCCGCCGAGCGCTGGTTGAGGATGAGGCGGCTCACCTGGGCGTTGTCGAAATCGTTCTCGCCGTTGGCTGCCGTCGGCGTCGCGGTGTTGTACGGGAACGGCACCCTGCTCGTCTCGTGGTTGACGAACAGGTCGACGCGTCCTTGACCACGCGGCCGTACCGAGATGCCGTCCGGGATTGCCTCGAAGCGGAATCCGCTCGGAAGCACATCTCCGACCGTGATGAGCGGAGTCACCTGGACACCCGCCATCACCGGCGTGAGCATCGATGACTGTGAGGTCTTGAATCCGCTGTCGTTGCCGCCTGCGGTGGCGGACAGCACGAGCGCGGCTACGAGGGCGCAAGCACCCACTGCCGACGCGAGCCGTGTCTTTCGCATTCTCTCCCCTCCCTGACGTGGGTCGGGCGGACCTTAACCAGACCGGGACATCCGTGCTAGCGCTCGAGAGCCAAGAGCAGCAGGTCGAGCAACAGGGCGGGGTCGCGTTCGATTCGCCCACCCGAGCCGCTGCGCTTCTCGAGCACGAGCTCATCCACGGAGGTCAGCACCCGCAGTCGTCCTTCTTTCACCAGGGCTCTGTCCACCGCGCCCGGTCGTCCCGCGAACGTCGTGTACACCGGGACCCCGAGCGCGACCGCCTCGCGGTTCATCGTCCCGCCCGCCGATACGACGAGGTCCGAGAGCGCGACGAGGCTCTGCGCGTCGACCGCGCGCTCCGGGACGAGAAGCGAGGGAAGATTGCGAGCGCGAACCGCGTGGCCCTGCTCGGCAGTGCGTGGGAGGACGACCGCACGCACGGACTCGGTACGCCCGAGCCGTTCGAGCACGTCCTCGAAGAGCGGGTTGCCGTGGCGGTGGTAGAGGGACACGTCGGGGGGCGTGCGCACGACGACCACGACGCGCTCGGGGTCGAGGCCGAGCGTCGTCAGTATCGCGCGGTCGGGCGCGAATCCACGGAGGTAGTACTCCTCCTTGAGGCCGGGGTACCGGCGCACCTTGGTAGCGCGCGCGCCGAGCCCGTCGAGCCGGTCCTGCGGGATTGCATCAGGGACGACGATGCGCCGTGCTGCGCGGCAGCCGAGCCCGTGCTGCGTTCGCGCGAGCTCGTAGTCGAACGCGTACCCGGAGGGGATCCCGAGCGACCGCGCCGCGAGTGGGAGCTCGTGCGAGGCGTGCGACAGGGCGAGATCGAAGCCGCGAGGCTTCGCGAATCGCCTGAGTGCGAGGAGGCGCCCGGCCATGGCGCGCGCCTTTCCCACCGCGCTGCCGCCTCCGTGCCTCGGACCGACGACCTCGTGCGGGATCCCGTGCAGCTCGAGCAGATCGATGGTCTGTGCGTACTCGCGCGTCGTCACGTGGACCTCGTGACCACGGTCCTGCAGCAGCGCGACGAGCGGGCGGAAGAACGGAACCTGCGGCGAGTTCGAGATGTCGACCCAGACGCGCACGGCCGTGACCCTATCGGCACACGGATAAGCTTCGCTTATGGACACGCGCCAGTTGGCGGCGTTCTGCGCCGTCGTCGAGCGCCGCAGCTTCTCGCAGGCGGCCGAGCGGCTCGGCGTCACGCAACCCGCGGTCTCGCTGCAGGTGCGCGCGCTCGAGAAGCGGCTCGGCACGCAGCTGCTCGACCGCTCGGGCAGGCGTGTCGAGCCAACCGAGGCGGGCTGGCGGCTCTATCGCGGAGCGCAGCGCATGCTGGCGCTCGAGGATCAGCTCGTCGCCGAGGTTGCCGCGTCCGCCGAGGGCGACCTGGCCGGCGATCTCGTGCTCGGCGCCTCGACCGGGCCCGCGGCCGTCGTCGTGCCGGTCGTGCTCGGTGAGTTCCAGCGCCAGAACCCCGGCGTCCGCGTCTTCCTGACGGTCTCGGACACCCACGCGGTCGTGGAGCGGGTGGCTGCGCGCGAGCTCGAGCTCGGGATCGTGGGCGCGTCACGGCGGCACCGCGGCGTCCGCTTCGAGCCGTTCTTCTCCGACGAGGTGATCCTCGTCTGCCCGCCCGGCCATGCCTTCGCGGGCCGCAGCGTGACGCTCTCCGAGCTGCGCGAGGCGCCGTTGATCCTCATGCAGGAAGGCGCGGGTGTGCGCCAGATCGTCGAGGATGCGCTCAGGCGACGCGGTCTGCGCCTACGAGATCTCGACGTTCGGCTGGAGCTCGGCCTGCAGGAGTCGGTGCGACGCGCCGTCGAGGAGGGCTACGGGGTGACGTTCATCTCGCGCACGGCCGTCGAGTCGGAGCTCGCGACGGGTCGTCTCGCCGAGTCGCGCGTCGAGGGACTGGAGGCGACCCGGGAGATCTCCCTCGCGTCGGCGACGGGGAGAGCTCGCACGCGTGTCGCCGACGCGTTCGTCGGGTTCGCCCGCGAGCGCATGGCGCCGTGATCGTCCGCTGGGGTCTCGCGCAGCTCCCGTCACTCCTCGCGGAGCTGGGTCTCGAACGCCCTCTGCTCGTGACGAGTGCGCGATTCGGGGATTTCGACCTTCCGATCTCTGCGCGCTTCGCCGGCGTCCGGAGGCATGCGCCGCTCGACGTCGTCGCGGAGGCGACGGCAGCGGCTGCGAGCCTGGACGGACTCGTCGGGCTCGGTGGCGGCAGTGCGATCGACACCGCCAAGGCCGTTTCGGCGGCCACCGGCCTCCGTCTCGTCGCCGTGCCTACCACGTATGCCGGCTCGGAGTGGACCTCGTACTTCGGCGTGCGTGACGAGGGTCGTCGCCACAAGAGCGGCGGCTCCGGGGCGCAGACGGTCGCGATCGTCTACGAGCCGGAGCTGACGCTCGCGCTACCGCGTGAAGAGTCGGTCGGCACCGCGATGAATGCGCTCGCGCATGCGGCCGAGGCGCTGTACGCGGGCTCGTGTGAGAACGCCTCCATGGGTGCGCGCCTGATCGGGACGTGGCTCCCGGTGGTCGCGGAGACCGGCGCGGACCTCGAGGCACGTACCCGGCTGCTCGAGGGTGCGATGCATGCGGGGATCGCGCTGTCGAAGCGCGGCATGTTTCTCGCACACGCAATGGCGCAGGCGCTCGGCGGGCGCTACGGCATCTCGCACGGAGCGATGAACGCACTGTGTCTGGGTCCCGCCCTTCGCTTCAACGAGCCCGTGGTGCCTCACGCGCTGGCTGCGCTGGCCGACGCGCTCGACGGCGTCGCCGATCCTGCAGCACACGTCGAGGAGCTCGCGCGGCTCGGCGGCTTCGAGCGCCTGCGCGACCACGGCGTTCCCCGAGACGAGCTCGCCGGCGTCGCCGCTTCGGCCGCCGAGCGTGCGCCGGCCCGTGCGAACCCTCGTCCCGCCACCGTGGCCGACATCGAGTCGCTGCTCCGCTCGATCTGGTGAGTTGACGGACCGCCGCGCTCGGCGGACGATGCGCTCGTGGCAGTCGAGTACGCAGGGATCCTCGCCGCGGTCGCGCTGATGGCGGCGACGCTCACCGGTGCCTACGGCAAGACCGTCACCGCCGTGTTCGCGACCGGTACGGCCGGCGTCGCGGCCGTCGCGAAGGCCGCGAAGGCACAGAAGGTCTCCGCGGCGGGCGCGAAGGCGGCCTACGGGCGAGCGCCGTACCGCAAGCCGGCGCTCAAGTACCTCTACGCGCTCGGCTGGATCGGCGGGACGAAGAACCCTGGACAGTGCGGGCTCACGCTGCTCGGCCAGGACGCCGCGAAGGATCAGGCCGCGCGGGAGATGCGCGCGAACGCGAAGCTCGTGGCTCAGCTGAAGAAACGCTCGATCAGCGTCTCGGCTGCGGCAAACGCTCTCACGCGGGGCGTCGTCTCGGCCTGCGCGTGAATGGCTGCGCAAGACCGAGATCCGCTCGCGCGGGGTTCCGTCTCGCGCGAGATCCCTGAAGCCGTCCGCTTCGCGGCCGGGTCGCTCCGATGGCTGTTCGGGAGCTACTTGTCGCGCGGACGCCGGCCGCCCATGATCCGGCGGAGGCTGACGATCCCGAGGATCGTGTCGCCGTCGACGACCGGCAGGTGCCGGAAGCCTTTGTCGAGCATGATCTTCGAGGCCTCGTCAAAGGTCATGTCCGGGGGGGCCGTGACGGGATTCTCGGTCATCCACTGACGCACGCGGGCGTCGCTCGTGTGCACGCGAGCGGCCATCGCGCGGAGCATGTCGCGCTCCGTGAGCACGCCGATGAGGCGCCCGAAGTCCTTCACCACGACAGCGCCGACGTTCTGCGCACTCATCCGCTCGGCGACCTCGCCTAGCGTGTCCTCCGGGGCGACAGTGATGAATCCGGGCTTGACTAACCGGTATCCAGACCCGTCCGCTGGTGACGATCCCGTGGTCGACCGATAACAGACGATAATGACAGGAATAAGAATCTGCGCTAGGATCCCGGCCATGCGCCCCGGCGCTTCCTTCGACGTGCTCGTGGTCGGCAGCGGCGCCGCCGGGCTCGCGGCCGCCGTCTCGGCCACGCGATCAGGCGCACGGGTCGGCCTCGCCACGAAGACGACGCTGCAGGCGTGCAACTCGGCCAAGGCGCAGGGCGGCATCCAGGCCTCGTTCGGCCAGGACGACTCGCCCGAGATCCACGCCGAGGACGTCATGCGCTCATCGCACGACACGGCAGACCCGAGGCTCGTGGAGGTGCTGACGAGCGAGGCGCCGTCGGCGATCCACTGGCTCGAAGAGCTCGGGGTCCAGTTCACGCGCTCGAACGGCGGATACCGGCTCGCACGCTGCGGTGGAGCGACGCGCCAGCGGCTCCTGCAGGTCGGCGACCGCACGGGCCACGCGATCACGAAGGCGCTGCGCGAGAGCTGCCAGGCGGGCGGTGTTGCGGAGCTTTCGCACCACACGCTCCGCGCACTGGCGCCCTCGGACGGCGGCTGGCTCGCGTCTTTCGAGACCAGGGACGGCCCCGTCGACGTCGAGACGGCGACCGTCGTGCTCGCTGCCGGCGGCCGGTGCTTCGCGGAGGCGGAAACGCGGGGCGAGCTCTCCACCAATCATCCGAACGCGACAGGCGAGGTGACGCGCGTCGCGCTCGACGCCGGCGCGGAGGCCCGTGACCTCGACGCGCTGCAGTACCACCCGAACGGCGGCGCGTGGCCGGCGACGATGCAGGGCTACTCGATCCCGGAGACGACCCGCGCGTACGGGGCGGTGCTCCGCAACGCCGACGGCGAGGAGTTCACGGACTCGCTCGGTGCACGCGACGCCGTCTCGACGGCGATTGTCGCGGAGGTCGAGAAGGGCAAGGGCGTGCTCACGCCCGACGGTCGCCCCGCCGTATGGCTCGATACGACGCGCATCGCCCCGGAAGATGCCGAGATCTCGCTCCCGTACATGCTGCGCCGCTTCCGCGGAGCCGGGATCGATCCTCTCTCTGAGCCGATCTACACCTACCCCGTTCTCCACTACCAGAACGGCGGTCTCGTGATCGACGAGCACGGGGAGACGACGCTGGGAGGCCTCTTCGCCTGCGGCGAGATCGCGGGCGGCACACACGGAAGGAATCGCATGATGGGCAACTCACTCCTCGAGTGCGCCGTCTTCGGGCGGCGCGCGGGCGCGGCAGCAGCCGTACAGGCGGGCGCATGACGGACGCACCTCCACAGCTCGATCCGGCGAAGGTCCAGGCCTTCGTCTCCAATGCACACGGCGACTTCGACGTCGTTCAGGCGCTCCTCGCAGAGGAGCCGCGTCTCGTCAACGCCGCCTGGGATTGGGGTGGCGGCGACTGGGAAACCGGACTCGGTGCCGCAGCGCATATGGGCCGGCGCCAGATCGCGCTCTTCCTCCTCGAGCACGGAGCGCGGATCGATCTGTTCGCGGCCGCGATGCTCGGCTACTTCGACATCGTCAGCGCCGTGCTGTCGGACTTCCCCGAGATGCACACCGCGCTCGGCCCGCACGGCATCCCGCTGGTCGAGCACGCGCGGGCGGGCGGCGCAGACGCTCGAGCGGTGCTCGCGCTGCTCGAGGCAACGAAGGTGGAGCGATGAGCGTCGTCACGACGGATCTCGACACAGCCGTGGCGGATGCCGCGGCACATCTCTACGTCTGGGCGCTGAAGGACATCCCGCAGGACCTGCGCGACGCGCTGCGCGACGCGGCGGGGCGCGAGACTTCGGTCACCGGTCAACGGGTCCTGCAGACGATCCTCCGCAACGTCAGCGTCGCGGAAGACGAGAAGAACCTGGTCTGCCAGGACACGGGGATCGCGGTCTACTACTGCAAGGTCGGCGAGCACTTCCCCCTGCATCCCGCCCGGATCTACGCCGCGCTGAGGGAGGGCACCGAGCGAGCGACGGTGGAGCATCCGCTGCGCTCGAACACCGTGCACACGCTCACGCGCGAGAACACGGGGCCGAACGTCGGGTTCCGCGTCCCGATCGTGCACTGGGACTTCGTGCCCGACTGGGACGGCCTGGACGTCAAGTGCGTTCCCAAGGGCTCCGGCTCCGAGAACATGAGCTTCCTCAAGATGTGCGTCCCCGCGGACGGTGTCACGGGCATCAAGAAGTTCGTGCTCGAGTCGATCGTGGGCGCCGGGGGAAAGCCGTGTCCTCCCGGGATCGTCGGCGTCGGCATCGGCGGCTCGGCGGACTATGCGATGCACCTTGCCAAGGAGGCGATCGCGCGGCCGGTCGGCACGCACAACCCCGACCCACTCGTCGCAGAGCTCGAGCAGGACCTCTACGAGCTCCTGAACGAGACCGGCGTGGGACCGATGGGCCTCGGCGGAGACGTCACGGTGCTCTCGGTGCACGTCGAGCACGCCGACACGCACATGACACTGAACCCGGTCGCGGTGAATTACCAGTGCTGGGCGGCACGCCGCGCCTCGGCGCACGTCGCCGCGGACGGCACCGTCGCGTTCGAGAGGGACGCCTGATGGCCACGCACGAGGTCAGGTTCCCCGTCACGGATCCGGCCGAGATCCTGAAGCTCCGCGCCGGCGACGAGGTGGTCGTCCAGGGGCACATCATCGGGATTCGCGACCGCACGCAGATCCGGATCTTCGACCAGGGGATCGAGCCGCCGATGGATCTCTCCGGCGCGTTTCTCCTGCACACGGCGCCGAACGTCCGCAAGCTCGGGCCGGGCAAGTACGAGAAGCTCTGCATCGGGACGACGACGAGCGCGCGGATGGTGCGGTTCACCGAAGGCCTCGGCGTCCAGTACGGCGTTCGTGCGATCTGCGGGAAGGGCGGCTTCCCGGACGAGGCGATCGAGCCGATGCAGCGACTGGGAATGGTCTACTTCGCGATCGTCGGTGGTGCGGCCGCGCTCGAGACCACCCAGATCGAGGAGATCGAGGAGGTGGCCTGGGAGGAGCTCATGCCCGAGTGCCTCTGGAAGTTCCGCGTGAAGGACTTCGGCCCGCTCACGGTCGGAATCGACGCCCACGGCGGCTCCCTGTACCGCGACGTCCAGAGCCGTGCCCTCGAGAAGCTGGAGGAGATCTATGCACGCCTCTGACGAGCACGCGTTCCTCACCGTCCCGACGCGAGAAGGCAAGCCCCGCGAGCGGGGCCTCACGCACGTCATGGACAAGGGCCTGAACCTCCGCGAGATCGAGGGACTCTTCGACACGGCCGGCGAGTACGTCGACATCGTCAAGCTCGGCTGGGGCACGAGCTACGTCACGAACAACCTCGAGAAGAAGATCGCGCTCTACCGCAAGCGCTGGCTCGAGCACTTCCGCTTCTCGCACGTCGAGATCTCCGACGGGACGCTCGAGATCCCGCGCGAGCAGAAGCTTGAGCTCATTGCGGAGTTCGCAAGCGACTTCGTCGTGCTCTCCGAGGTCGGGTCGAAGGACTCGGACGTCAACATCGCCCCGTACCTGTGGGTGCAGTGGATTCGCGAGGAGCTCGACGCGGGCGCGTGGAAGGTGATCGCCGAGGGCCGCGAGGGCGGCACCGCCGGCATCTACCGCCCCACGGGCGAGCTGCGGACCGGGCTCGTCGACGAGATCGAGCACTCGATCTCGTTCCACGACCTGATCTGGGAGGCTCCGACCAAGACCTCGCAGGCCTGGTTCGTACGGCACTTCGGCCCCGAGGTCAACCTCGGGAACATCCCGCCCGAGGAGGTCATCGCGCTCGAGACGCTCCGGCTCGGGCTCCGGGCGGACACGCTGAAGGAGGTGCTGCTTGGCGATTCAAGCGTCGAGCCCGCCCCGGCTTCCTGACCTCGACTTCGAGGCCATGACGGCCGAGGAGCTGATCTCCTGGACGCACCAGTTCTTCTGGCCGCGCGTCTGCCTGACCTGCTCGTGGCAAAAGCAGTCGTCCGTGCTCGTGCACATGGTCGCCGAGCTCGGGCTGCGCATGGACACGGTCGAGCTCGACACGCACCTCTTCTTCCGTGAGTCGTACGACACGCGCGACGCGCTCGTCGACCGCTACCAGCTGAAGCTCATCCAGCCGTCGATCCCGACGATCGCGGAACAGCACCGGGCCGAGGGACCGAACCTCTGGGAGCGCGACCCGGACCGCTGCTGCCACATCCGCAAGGTGGAGCCGCTCGTCGAGGCACTCCAGCCGTACGACGCCTGGATCTCCGGCATCCGCCGCGACCAGTCCCCGAGCCGCGTGGACACGCCGAAGGTGCAGTGGTCGGAGCGATACCAGGTCTTCAAGATCCACCCCCTCGCCGACTGGGACGAGAAGCGCGTGTGGGCCTATATCGACGTCAACGAGATACCCTCCAATCCGCTGCACGACGCGGGCTACCGCTCGATCGGGTGCATTCCGTGCACTCGCCCGACGAGCCCCGACGAGGAGGAGCGCGCCGGCCGCTGGGCCGGCTCGGACAAGCTCGAGTGCGGCATCCACGAGTCAGCGACGCTGGAAAGGACGAAATGAGCCAGCACATCTACGCGCACGAGCATCCCGAATCGGAGACCGACCGCGGCGGAGGGTTCACCCTCTGGTTCACGGGCCTGTCCGGATCGGGGAAGACGACGATCGCGCACCACGTGGGCCCCGAGCTGGACAGGCGCGGGCACGTCGTGGAGTACCTGGACGGCGATACGGTTCGAACCCACCTCTCGAAGGGTCTCGGCTTCTCCAAGGAGGACCGGGACGCCCACGTCGAGCGGCTCGGATGGGTCGCGTCCCGCGTCACGCGCCACGGCGGCGCGGTCATCGTGGCCGCGATCTCACCCTACGAGCAGGCCAGGAAGAACGCCCGCGCTCTCGTCGAGGAGCACGGCCCGTTCGTCGAGGTCCACGTCCGCACGTCGCTCGACGAGTGCGCCCGCCGAGACGTCAACGGCCTCTACGCCAAGGCATTCGCCGGCGAGATCAAGGGCTTCACGGGGGTCGACGACCCGTACGAGGCTCCTGCCGACGCGGAGATCGTCGTGGACACCGAGGGCCTCGAGCCGGAGGAGTCCGCTGCACACGTCGTCGCGAAGCTCGAGGAGCTCGGGCTCGTCGCGCCGAGGGTGGCGGCGTGACCGCGGTCACGACGGACCGCCTGATTGCGCCGCACGGCGGAACGCTGGTCGACCGGACGGGTGACGTTCCGGACGACCTCGGCTCGCACGAGCGCGTGACGCTCACGTCGCGCGAGCTCTCGGACCTCGACATGATCGCCGCCGGCGCGCTCTCGCCGCTCGAGGGCTTCATGGGCAAGGCCGACTACGACCGCGTCGTCGAGGAGATGCACCTCGCGAGCGGCCTGCCGTGGGCGCTTCCCGTCTGTCTCGCGGTCGACTCGGCGCCGACCGGCGATCGAGTCGCCCTCGCGAACGAGGCCGGCACTCCGGTCGCGGTCCTCGAGGTCGAGGAGGTCTTCGAGTACGACAAGGAGCGCGAAGCCGAGAGCTGCTTCCGGACGACCGACGACGCCCACCCCGGCGTCGCGCGCCTGTTCGCGCAGAAGCCGCTCTACCTCGCCGGTCGCGTCACCGTGTTCGAGCGAGCGACGCCGGCGTTCGCCGAGCTCGCTCGGGATCCCGCGGAGACGCGCCGGATCTTCGCCGAGCGCGGCTGGAAGCGCGTCGTGGGGTTCCAGACCCGCAACCCGATCCACCGGGCACACGAGTACCTGACGAAGGTCGCGCTGGAGACGGTCGACGGCCTGCTCGTCCACCCGCTCGTCGGCGACACGAAGTCGGACGACGTCCCCGTCGGCGTACGCGTCGAGTGCTACACGACGCTCCTCGACGGCTACTACCCACCCGATCGCGTCCTGCTCTCGGCCTTTCCGGCGGCGATGCGCTACGCAGGCCCGCGCGAGGCGGTCTGGCACGCGATCTGCCGCAAGAACTACGGCTGCTCGCACTTCATCGTCGGCCGTGACCACGCGGGTGTGGGCGAGTACTACGGCACCTACGACGCACAGCTCATCTTCGACGAGTTCGAGCCGCACGAGCTCGACATCGAGCCGATGTTCTTCGAGCACACGTTCTGGTGCAACGTGTGCGGCTCGATGGCGAGCACGAAGTCGTGCCCGCACGGCCCGGACGACCGGGTGTTCCTCTCGGGAACGAAGGTCCGTGAGATGCTCGGCGAAGGTGAGGTCCCGCCCGTGGAGTTCACGCGGCCGGAGGTCGCCCAAGTCCTGATCGATGCATATCGCGACTGAACACCTCCGGATGCCCGCGGGGACCGCTGCGTTGCAGCCGCGTTGCGGCCGCCGTCAGGGGTTGCCGGCGCGACGGGATCTCGCACGTGCGAGTCCCGGTCGTTCGCAGGACGAGGTTCTCGTCGACGCATACCGGCAGTAAGAACGGGAGGGCTCAATGACGTGGCAGCTCACGCTCGTCGGGCTCATGACCGGGCTGCTCGTCGGGATGACGGGGATGGGCGGCGGCTCGCTGATGACCCCGATCCTCGTCTTCCTGTTCGGCATCCCCCCCTCGACGGCGATCGGGACGGACATCGCGCACGGTGCGGCGTTCAAGACGGTCTCGGCGGTGCAGCACCGGCGAATGGGCAACGTCCGCGCGCGACTTGCCGGGTGGATGCTGATCGGCTCGGCCCCCGCCTCGCTCTTCGGCGTCTGGCTGAACGTCCAGCTGACCGAACGCTACGGCGACGACGTCGAGTCGGTGATGGGGCAGGTGCTGGGTGCCGCGTTGCTGTTCGGCGCGGTCGGGCTGATCGCCAAGAGCGTCGTCCAGGGCGGCCCGATCGGTGACGCCGACTGGCAGCTCTCGAACCGAGACCGTGTCGCGGCGATCCTCATCGGGGTCTTCGGCGGCTTCATCGTCGGCCTCACCTCTGTCGGAAGCGGCGTCTTCTTCGGGCTGACGCTGCTCGTCATCTTCCCGCTGCGCGCGCACAAGGTCGTCGGAACGGACATCTTCCACGCGGCGGTCCTCCTCTACGTCGCCGGAGCCGCCCACTGGGCGGCCGGGAATATCGACTTCTCGATCCTGGGCTGGCTCCTGCTCGGCTCGATCCCCGGCGTGCTGATCGGCGGACGGCTCACGCTCTCGATTCCCGAGCAGCGGCTTCGTTTGCTGCTCGCCGGCATCCTCGGGCTGGCGGGGATCAAGCTGCTCGACGTGCCGTTCGCCGGCACGATCGTGGTCGTGGTCCTCGCGGCCGGCGCCGTGGGGCTCTTCGTCTGGCTCGCCCGAAACAGCTGGATCCGATTCGTGCGCGGCCGCGCCACGCCTTCGCCCGTCGAGTAGCTCGATAGCATCGCGCGGCCATGCGCACGGTCTGGGTGAGCTTCGACACGGTCGGCCGCGACTGCCTCCACGCCGCGCCGGGCGTCGGGGCCGAGGTCGTCGGCGTCGTCACGCTCCCCGGGCCGATCGATCCGAACCGCTCGGGCCAGTGCTCGTTCGACGAGGTCGCGGCGCGGCTCGACGCGGTGCTCGTCGAGACACGTGACGTGAACGACCTCGAGACGCTGAATGCGATCCGGAAGCTCGAGCCGGAGTTGATCTTCGTCGTGGGCTGGTCGCAGCTCGTCCACGACCCGTTCATCGCGCTGGCGCGCGAGGGCGTGTTCGGGATGCACCCGACGCTGCTTCCCCGGCATCGCGGCCGCGCGCCGATCCCGTGGGCGATCCTCACCGGGCTCGCGCGGACGGGGGTCACACTGTTCGAGATCCTCGATGCGAGCCCGGACTCGGGGGCGATCGTCGGCCAGGTCACGCTCGACGTCGCGCCCGACGAGACGGCGACGACGCTCTTCGCGCGGATCGCCGAGGCGCACGTCGCCCTCACGCGCGAGCTCGTCCCACAGCTCGTCGCGCGGACGGCACCCCGAATTCCACAGGATCCGAGCCGCGCCAGCTCCTGGCCGAGGCGTGTGCCGGCGGACGGGATCATCGACTGGGAGACGCGCGCTTCGTACCTCTACGACTGGGTGCGCGCGCAGACGCGGCCGTACCCGGGCGCGTTCAGCTTCCTCGGCGACGAGAAAGTCATCGTCTGGGCGGCGCGCCCCGTCGAGCTCGGCCAGCCGGCGCCTGCGGGGACCATCGTCGAGGTCGGACCGGAAGGGCCTGTCGTGGCCTGTGGCGAAGGAGGGCTCGTGCTCGAGGAGATCCAAACGACCGGCGAGCTCGTCGTGGGAGCAAGGCTGGGATGAGCCGCATTCTCGTGCTTGCGGCGCACCCGGACGACGAGGTCCTCGGGATGGGTGGCACGATCGCCGTCCACGCGGACGCCGGGGACGAGCTGCGCATCGTCGTCGTGACGGACGGTTCCTCGACGCAGTACCCCGGTGACGCGGAAACCCGTGCGCGCAAGGAGGACGAGGCGGTACGGGCGGCGGCCGAGCTCGGCGTCACCGACTACCGACATCTCGATCTCCCCGACATGCGGCTGGACACGCTCCCGCACGTCGAGGTCAACCGGGTCGTCGAGGAGCACGTCGACGACTTCGGACCGAACGTCGTGTACACGCCTCACCCCGACGTGAATCTGGATCACCGCGTCCTCTTCGACTCTGTCGCCGTCGCGACGCGGCCTGCGCCGGATCAGGTCGTGCGCCGCGTCCTCACGTACGCTCCGACCTCGAGCACCGAGTGGACGCCCGCGCCGCTCAACTGGTTCGTTCCGAACTGGTTCGTCGACGTGAGTGCGACGATCGAGCGGAAGGTCGCGGCGTTCGCGCACTACGAGACCGAGCGGCGCGACTACCCACATCCCCGCAGCGAGCGGGCGATTCGTGCGGCGGCAGAGTTCTACGGCTCGAGCTGCGGCTCCCCGCACGCAGAGCCGTTCCTTCTCGTGCGCGGAATCGGAATCCGCTAGCCGGACCGCCGTCGCGCGGGAATTGCTGAAGAGGTCCGCGTCGCGGCCTCGCGGTGTGCAGGACGAGGTAGGCGATAGGTTGCGCGCCGTGGCGCGGTGGCCGCAGCTTCTGGTCGTTCTCCTCCTGCTCGGCGCGACGGCGGCCGCCTTCGCAATGACGGAGCGCCTGAAGCTCGAGCGAAGCCCGGTGACGGGCACGCAGGTCGACCGGGTCTTCTCGCCGGTCTGCGAGTGCGCGCGGGACGTCGCCGTCATCTCCATCGTTCTGCGCCGGAGGGAGACCGTCACGCTCGACATCCTGAATCGCGACGGCCGCTCGATCCGGACGCTCGTGCGCAACCTTCGTGAGCCGGCCGGCCGGGTGTCGTACACCTGGGACGGGCGCGACAACCTCGAGCGCGTGGTTCCGGAGGGCGTCTACCGCCCGCGGGTGCAGCTCGAGCGAAACGGCCGGACGATCGTCCTTCCCAATCCCATCCGGGTCGACACGACCGCGCCCGTCATCTCGCTCCTCCGCGTCTTCCCTCGCGTCTTCTCTCCCGACGCCGACGGCCGCCGCGACCGTGTGACGGCGTCGTACCGGATCGACGAGCGCGCCCGCGCGGTCATGCTCGTGGACGGGCGGCAGCGCGTGCAGAGCAAGTTCCGTGAGCGCGAGGGGAGGCTGGTCTGGTTCGGGCGTGTCAACGGGCGGGTGGTGCGGCCAGGGAGCTACGAGATCCGGATGCGTGCCGCCGACCGCGCCGGAAACCGCTCGTTGCGCACGCGTGCCGTGCCGGTGCGCGTCCGCTTCGTCGAGCTCTCCCGCGAGCGGATCGAGGTGGGGGCGGGCAAGCGCTTCTCGGTGCGGGTGCGGACGGATGCCGTCGCCTACCGGTGGCTCTTTGCTGGCCGGCGAGGCGCGGGACGTCGCGAGGTGCTGATCCTTCGCGCCCCCGACGAGCCTGGGAGCTACAGGCTCTACGTCACCGTGGGCGGTCGCGCGGCGAGTGCGGCGGTCGACGTGATCGAGCCCATAGCGAACGAGCCGGAGTGAGCCGGCCGCTGATCCTCCTCGGCGTCAGCCGCTCCGGCACGACGCTCCTCCGCGTGGTGCTCGACCGGTCGCCCGGGATCGCAATACCGGACGAGTCCTTCTTCGTCCCGTTGCTCGCGCGCCGTCACGGGAAGACGGTGGACGCGAAGCAGTTCCTCGACGACATCGCCAGGATCCCGGAGCTGCGGGACTGGGGCGTGTCGGTGGCATCCCTGGCGCCCCGGATCCGCTCGGGAATGCCGATCGCCGAGGCGCTTGCGGCGATCTACGAGGCGTACGCCGACGCCGCCGGCAAGCCGCGCTGGGGCGACAAGACACCGATGTACATGCGCCACCTGGCACTCCTCGACGAGCTCTTCTCCGACGCGCAGTACGTCCATCTAATCCGTGACGGTCGCGACGCCGCGCTCTCGTTCCTGCAGATGCCGGAGGGCACCTTCACCCGCACGTGGGCGCACCCGAGGACGCCGGCGCAGTTCGCGTGCCTCTGGCGGAAGGAGGTCGCGGAGGCGCGCGCGCTGGGCCGCCGCGTCGGCGGGACGCGCTACCACGAGGTTCGCTACGAAGCGCTTGTCGCCGATCCGGACACGACGGTGCGCGGGATCTGCGCGTTCGCGGCCATCGAGTTCGAGCCGGCGATGCTGGATTATGCAGGCGCGGTCGACGTCTCGTCGAAGCCGCATCAGCAGCGCCTGCTCGCGCCTCCGACCACCGGCGTCCGGAGCTGGCGCGACGACATGGCGGCAGCGGATGTCGCCGCGTTCGAGGCGATCGCGGGCGATCTCCTGCGCGAGCTGGAGTACGACGTGGCCTCGCAGAGAAGCTCCGGCGGCGCCCGGCCGGCGCTCACGCGTGCGTGGTACGACGCCCGTCTCGCAGCGTGGAACGCCTCCGCTTCTCTGCTCCAGCGCTCGCCGTTATGGTCGAGGAGGCACCCGAGACTCTCAGCCTGACGACTTCGGAGCATCGCGACCCGGAGTCGCGATGAGGCGGCCGTTGAGAGAGAGGAAGTACGTGCGCTCGGTCGCGATTCCGGGCGTGTACTTGCCGAGCCGGAGCCGCCACGCGATCGAACCGTCCTCGACGCGCAGCGCGAACGTGCGCTTCTCGAGGGTCGAGAAGAAGACGTAGGGACCGATCACGACGGGTGCGCCGAGCAGCCGTCCGCCGACGTCGGTGCTCCAGAGCTCGTCGCCGCTCGTCGCGCGGAAGGCGCGCATGCGTCCGTCGAATCCGCCCGCGAACACGCGGCCCTCGGCGACCGCCGGCGTCGTGTAGCCGAGCCCGCCGACTCCGGCCTGCCAGACCACGCGACCGCTGGACGCGTCGAGCGCGTACACCGTGCCCGCTCGCGAGAGCGAGTAGAGACGCGCTCCGTCGGAGGAGGGGCTCGCGTAGAAGCTCTCGTACCGGAACGCGTCGCGCTTCAGGTACGTCGTCCACTCCTCCCGGCCGGTCCTCCGGTCGAGGCAGACGAACGACCCCGCGTACGTCGTCACGCAGACGCGGCCGCCGAACACCGACGGGCTGGCGTTGATCCGGCCGCCCGTCTGGTACGCCCACCGAATCCGGCCGGTGTCGGAGCTCACCGCGAAGAGGCGGCCGTCGTGCGAGCCGAAGAAGGCGGTTCCGTCGACGACGACGGGCGAGGACTCGACCTTGCCTGCCGTCTGCACCTCCCACCGGGTCCGTCCCGTCTTCCGGTCGAGTGCCGTGACCGTTCCGCTCTGCGACGCGACGAGGACGCGCGGCCCGTCGAGCGCCGGGCTCGAGGGCAACGTCCCGCCCACCCGCCTGGTCCAGCGGACGCGGCCCGTTTCCGCATCGAGCGCGAACGTCGTTCCGGAGAATCCGTTGACGTACAGCTCCCCCTCGCAGTACACCGGCGGGAACTCGATGTACGTACCCAGCCCTCGCGTCCATGTGAAGCGCCGCGCGGGAAGTCCGAGCGCGGCGTCCGGGCGTCCGAGCGAGCGACGCGGGTCGGCACCGAACGTCCGCCAGCAGCGGCGGTCACCGACGGACTCGGGAGGGGCCTCCGGCTCGGGCTCCGTCGTGGTCGTCTGCGGCGGGACGACCGTCACGCCTTCCAGGTCGGTGTCGAGCGCTCCCTTCGGCGGATCCTGCATCGTGAGCGACACCGCGATCGCGAGCCCGAAGAGGGCGAGCACGAGCACGGCGACCGCAGCGAGGATCCAGGCGAAGGCTTTCGGCATGAAGCGACGTCCGGGCGTGCCGGCCGTCGGTCAGTGTGCCAGCAGCCCCGGAGCGGCCGGCGGGGCATCCGCGGCGGGCTCCTCGGCCGTCCTCCTCGCGGGCGCGCGGGCGAGCGCGGCGGAAGCGAGGCCGACGAGACCCCAGGTGAGCGGATCCTCGAAGAGCCCGGCATACAGCAGCGAGTGGACGAAGAGCGCGACCGCCACGGCCGCCAGCGCGATGCCGAACGCGCGCTGCACCCGCGTCACGAGCACGAGTGCCCAGCCGACTGCGCCGACGAGCCACAGGTAGGCGGCGAAGCCGACGACGCCGAGCTCCGCGAGCACGGTGAGCGGCGTCGTGTGTGACGCGCTCCGCCTCGGGGAGCGTCGTCCAGCCGCCTCGGCGCTCGCCTGCGGCTGGCCACCGATCCCGACTCCCGCGACCGGCCGTTCCTTGAACGCGTCGAAGGTGATCTCGACGAGCCGCGAGCGGCCGCTCGTGACGTCGCGCGCTGAGCGGCCGTCGGTTGCCGCCCCCGCGACGCCTGCAGCGACGATCGTCGCGACGAGCGCACACGCAACGAGGACGATGCGGGTGCGCCGGTCGCTCCCCACGAGAGCGATGCCGAACGTCACGACGAAGAGCGCAACGAAGCTCGACTGCGAGTACGAGTAGTAGAGGCCCCAGAAGAGGAACGCCACGAACGCCGTCGCCGCGATCCAGTCGGCGCTACGTCCCCGGCGGACGAGGATCGCGACGAGGAGCACTGCGATGGGGATGACGAGGTACCGGCCGTACAGGCTCGGATCCTTGAAGAGCGACGTGACCCTGAAGAACGACGTGTACGCGTTGGCCACCTCGAGGTCGCGGGCGAAGAAGAGCGTTCGCGTCTGCGCCTGCCAGATCCCGATCGCGGCGAACGCCGTTCCGAGCGCGACGAGGGTGACGAGGAGCGCGCGGGGGAGCCAGCCTGCGAGCGGCGCCCGCGCGACCACGGCGAGCCCTGCGACGAACGGGAAGACGAAGAACGCGAGGGCGATCGCTCCCGCGCGCTCGTCCCAGGTCCACAGGAACGACGCCGCAGTCAGCGTCACGAACGTCGCGAGCGGCAGCGAGAGCAGGAACGGCGGCGGCGGCGGTCGCTCCCCGCGGACGATCCGGTACGCAAGCGCGAACACCGATGCCGCGATGACGATGTACAGGGGGAGCAGCAGGAACGCCTCCTCGCTCCCGAGCTCGACGGGAACACGGAACGGCGCAGCCGCCAGGAGCGCGACCGGAGTGGCGGCCGGGTAGCGGACGAGGGCTGCGGCACCGACGAGCGCCAGCATCGTTCCAACGCCGACGAGTGCGATGCCGGCGGGCTCGGTGACGAGGAGCCGCAGATCGTCGCCGCCGATCAGCGACAGGGCGAGTCCGCCGATCGCGACGCCGAGGAGCCCGAACCCGAGGAGCGGGAAAGCCCCACCGCGTGGGATGAGAACGAGGACTGCGCCGAGCGCTCCGACGAGCGCCGCGATCTGAGCGACGTCTGTGTGCTCCACGGCGCGAGTACGTTACGTGGCGTAGCCGAGCCGGCGCTCCATAGCCTGAAGCTGCGGCGCGACCCGTCCGATCGCCGCCTCGTTCCGCTCACGCCACTTCTCGCGCCGTGGGGCCGTCAGGCTGGTCGCCGAGCGTCGTTCGGCGAGCTCTCCGGCGAACCGCTCGACCGCGTAGGTGAACGAGAGGCCGAGCTCGTCGTAGACGCGGCGCAGCGCGTCGGCGGGCGACGCGACGAGGTCCTCGTAGGCCAGGTCGATCCAGGATGCCGCGCTCGTGGCCCGGGCGTCGAGGACCGCCTCGTTGCACTCGACGTACTGATGCGCGCAGATCTCCTCGAGCGAGGCGGCGCGCAGCTCTCTCCAGCCGGGGACGAGGACGAAGCTCCAGTGGTCGCCGCCGAGCGCGTCGATGCCCGTGAGCGGCTCCGGCAGGCGATAGCGCACGAAGCGCGGTCGCGCGCGCCAGCCCTCCATCAGCGAGCTCACGTTGTCGGCGCCGCGCCGACGGAGGAAGACGAACGTCGCGCCGGGAAACAGCGCCTCGAGATACGGGACGCGGAGGCAGTTCGCCGGGGTCTTGTCGACGAACCGTCCGCCGCGCGCGAAGAGCCGGATCGCGAGGTAGAGGTACGCGCGCTCCTGGCCCGCGATCCCGCTCGACGCGACGGCGTCCGAGCTCCACCCGTGGTCGCGCGGGTGGTGGAACTCGTCCCAGAGGACGTGGCCCTCGCTCTGGACGGCCGCGAGCTCGCCGCTCGCGCGCAGGGCGTCGAGGAGGAGCGTCGTCCCGGAGCGCGGGCAGCCGATCACGAAGATCGGGCTCTGCGGGGGCTCCGCGAGCGGCAGGACGCGCGACAGCGGCCGTGCGATTCGCGGGACGCTTCGTCGCGCGCGCCAGGCGAGGCGCCGCGCTCCGTACAGCCTGTTCGACCGCATGCTCCGGGACGTTACGCACTACCTGGTACGAATTCCGCGGTGATCGAGGCCTGGAAGAAGGCGCTCGTGCTCGCGCCGCACACGGACGACGGCGAGCTCGGATGCGGAGGCACCATGGCGCGGCTCGTCGAGGGCGGCTGCGAGGTGCGCTACGTCGCATTCTCGATCGCGACGCGTTCGCTTCCTCCGGGCTTCGAGCCGGACACGCTCGCGCGGGAGGTGCGTGAGGCGACGAGCGAGCTCGGCATCGCGGAGTCGCAGCTCACGGTCCACGACTTCGACGTGCGGACGTTCCCGGACCGGCGGCAGGACATCCTCGAGCTGCTCGTCGCGCTCTGGGAGGAGTGGAAGCCCGACGTCGTCTTCCAGCCGTCGCATCACGACGTCCACCAGGATCACCAGACGATCGCGCAGGAGGGGCTCCGCGCGTTCAAGCGGACGACGATTCTCGGCTACGAGGTTCCCTGGAACAACTTCGACTTCTCGTACGGCGCGTACATCACGCTCGAGAAGTCGCACATCGAGCGCAAGGTCGCTGCGCTCTCCCACTACGCCTCACAGCAGCACCGGCGCTACGCCGACCCCGAGTACATCTGGAATCTCTCGCGCGTCCACGGCGTGAACGTGAACCGCGAGTACGCGGAATGCTTCCAGGTGTATCGCATCGTCGCGTAGCCTGGGCAGGTGGCCGAGCTCTCCCGGCGTGAGGTCCTCGCACGTGCCGGTCTGGCCGCCGGCGCGCTCGCGCTCGGTGCGCGGCCCGCGGCCGCAGAGGCGGCACCCGACCTCCGCGACTGGGGCTCGGTGCGGTCGCAGTTCGCGCTCGACCCCGGGAAGATCCACCTCACCTCCTTCCTGCTCGCGACGCACCCGCGCGCCGTGCGGGACGCGATCGCCGCGCACCGGCAGCGGCTCGACACGAACCCCGTCGAGTACCTGCACGGTCCCGGCGACGGGCTGAGCGCGGCGGCGCGCGAGGCCGCCGGGGGGTTCCTGGGCGTCCCGGCGGCCGAGGTTGCACTCACCGACTCGACGACGATGGGACTTGGGCTCCTCTATACGCGTCTCGCGCTCGGCGCAGCCGACGAGGTCGTGACGACGGAGCACGACTTCTACGCCACGCACGAGTCGCTCCGGCTCTCCGGCTTGCGGGTGCGGCGCATCCGGCTCTACGCCGACGCACGCCGGGCCTCCGAGGACGAGATCGTGAGCCGCATCCAGGGCGCGGTCTCGCGGCGGACGCGCCTGGTCGCGCTGACCTGGGTCCACTCGAGCACCGGCGTACGGCTGCCGGTGCGGACGATCGCGCAGGCGCTTCCCGAGCGGGTGCTCGTCTGTGTCGACGGCGTCCACGGCTTCGGCGCGCGTGCCGAGACCGTGCGTGATCTCGGCTGCGATGCGTTCGTCTCGGGCTGCCACAAGTGGCTGTATGGACCGCGTGGGACCGGCGTGCTGTGGGGCAACGAGCGCCTGCGCCAGCTCATGCGGCCGACGATCCCGTCCTTCGACGGGTCGAGCTACGGCGCGTGGGTCGCGGGCGGCGTCCCCGGCGGCGTGCCGGACGGACCGACCCTGACCCCCGGGGGGTTCCAGTCGTTCGAGCATCGGTGGGCTCTTCCCGAAGCGTTCGCTCTCCACCAGGGGATCGGCCGGGAGCGCGTCGAGGATCGGGTCCGCGGTCTCGCGTCCCGGCTGAAGGCGGCTCTGGCCGAGGTGAAGGGCGTGCGGCTGCGGACGCCGCAGTCTCCGGGGTTGTCCGCGGGTCTCGTGTGCTTCGAGGTCGCGGGTCGCGACCCGTCCGAGGTCGTCTCACGGCTCGCGTCACGGGGCATCGTCGCGAGCGTCACCCCGTATGCGACGCGGTACGTGCGGCTGGGGCCGGGCATCGTGAACACGCCCGAGCACGTCGATGTCGCGGTGCGCGCGATCGAGGCGCTTCGCTAGCTCTCAATCGCGACGTGCGGACCTTCCCGTCTCGGCGAGGCACGTCGAGATCCCGCGAGCCTTCCTCGCGTCGCGCGGCGTACAAGCTGGGGGCGCAGGCGATCGGGCGCAGCGGCAACCGAACCTGACCGGTTCGTTTCGCGTCAGGTGAGGGAGTCGGGTCCGGGGCGCGTCGGCCGCCGCAGGCGCGCCCCGACGGCCCTCCGCTCGGCGGGGAGGTAGAAGCCGAGCGGGAGCAGGACGAGCGGGTAGACCAGCGCGAGCGGCAGCGCGATTGGAAGCCCCGCGTCCGTCAGCTTCCCGATCGCGACGAGTGCGAGACCGGCTGCGGCGGCGGTGACGACTCGGCGCCATTGATACGGGACCGGATAGATCCGCTGCGACCACCACACCATCCCGATGAACATCGTCGAGTACGACGCCACGGTCGCCACTGCTGCTCCCATCATCCCGTACGGCGGAATGAGGAGCAGGTTCAAGGCGATGTTCACGAGGGCCGCGGCGCCGGTCACGACCCAGTTGAACTGCGTGCGCTTGGCGCGGCCGACGCCGATCGCGACGGCGATGTATGCCGCAAACGCGACGGTCGAGAAGGCGAGCGGGCCGACGACGCGGGACGACTCGGCGAAGGCGGGTGCCGCGATCCAGTCCACGATCCACGGTGACAGCAGCGCAAGGCTGGTTGCGACCCACGTCGTGAGCGCCACGAGATAGGTCAGGACGAACGCGTACGTGCGGCGTGCCTCGCGGTCGTCGTCGATCGAGTACGCGAACGCGGGCCACGCGAGCCGAAAGGCAGTGAGGAGGAGCACCATCGCCGACGCGATACGTACGCCGACCGAGTAGAGGCCGACCTCCTCCGTGTCCGCGAGCTTCACGAGGAACAGGCGGTCGGAGAAGTTCGTCACCCACAGGAAGAGCGCCGTGGGAACGAGCGGGACTCCGAAGCGATTCATCTCCCGCAGCAGGCCGCGGTCGAACTCGAGCCCGAGCTGCTCGCGGCGGTACCCGACGAGGATGGCGTACACGATCAATGTGCCCGTGAAGTTGCCCACGATCACGCCGATGGGGCCCTTGTCGAGCGCTACGACGAGCAGCAGCGTCGCGCCGACCGTCAGGAGAATGTTCGCGACGCTCGCCGACACGAACGCGACCGACCGCTCCTCGACGCGGAAGAGCGAGGTGAGCTGCTCGTAGTTCATCCCCGCCCAGAGCCCGACGAACGCCGCCAGGACGAGCTCCGCATCTCCCGTCGAGCCGAACAGCACGTCTGCGATCGGCGCGGCGAGGAGGAGGCCGGCGGCGAGGCCCGCCGTGGCCATCGCCATCGTGAACCAGAACGACGTGCGGACGACGCGACGACGGTCCGCCGGCTCCTTCGAGTCGAAGTAGAAGCGGAAGAACGCGCTGTGGATCCCCATCCGCAGCACGATCCCGATGACGGTCGTGAGCGCGATGAGCGTCTCGACCTTTCCGTAGTCGGACGTCGTGAGGTAGCGCGTGTAGAGCGGGAGGAGGAGGACGGCGAGGATCCGAGAGACGAGCCCGCCGAGGCCGTAGATGGCGGAGTGCTTTCCGAGCCGCCGGAGCTCAGCGCCGAGCGGCATGGCTATCGCGCGAGCGCGGAATCCGCGAGCGCGGAGTCCGAGCCCGCGAAGATCCCTGAAGGCGTCCGCCGCGCGGCCGCGGTGTCTGTGACTCCCACTTGCATGCTCAGAGGCGAGCGTAGAGCGCGAGCAGGCGGTCGGCGACGCGCTCGAGGTCGTGCACCTGCTCCACGAAGGCGCGTGACTCGGCGCCGATTCGACGCCGCTCTGCTGCTGACGCGACGAGCGGCTCGAGCCGCGCGCGCAGGCTTCCCTTCGTCGCGTTCACGATCGGAACACGGGTGCCGAGCTCTCGCTCCGTCCGTTCGAGCGCCTCGTCGTGGAGGAACGTGACGACGGGCTTCCCGAGCGCCATGCACTCGATCGCGAGGAGCCCGTACCAGCCTGCGTTCAGCTGGTCGACGACGATGTCGGCCTCGCGGTAGCGCTCCAATGCCTCGTCGTGGTGCAGCCCCTCGACGAGCAAGAGGTCGGCGTCGAGACCGGCGCAGGCAGCGAGGACCTGCTCGGTTCCCTTGCGCCGGCGTGACGAGGGAGCGTGCAGGATCACCGGGCGCGCGTGGTCGGTGGGAGGCGAGGGCCTGATCGCCTGCACGTCGATTCCCGGCGGGATCATCTCGGCCTCCGGCACCCAGCGCACGGCGTCGTACGAGCCTACGACTTCGGCGCCGGCCTTCTTCCCGAATGCGAGCTCCTCGCGCGACTTGCCCCGGATGTCCGAGCCGAGATAGTGCATCACGGACTTCTTGCGGAGCGCACGCAGGATCGGGAACTGCACCGACTGCGGGACGAGCGTGAGGCCGAAGTAGAAGTGGAACACGTCCGTCTTGGGGAGCAGGCGCGCGAGCGCCGACCACTGCGTCGCCTGCTTCCGGACGAAGCCGCCTCGCCGATCGAGCGACCAGTCCGCCTCCGAGTGGAGCTGGTAGCGGTTGAAGACGACAAGCTGCGCGTCGATCCCGCGGCGGCGAAGCGCCTGGACGTTCGCCCAGGGCACGCCGGCGGTGTTCACCGGGCAGTGGACGACGCGCAGCGGGCGCGTCACTCGAGGTCGATGCCGTCGGCGGCGAGCTGCTCGAGGCGGCGCGCCTTCTCCGCGTTCAGCATCGCGCGCATCGTCAGCCCCATCGTCGAGCCCTCGTAGACCCAGATCTCCGGATGGACGAGGATCTGGAGCCAGGGGAAGCCCCCGCCGCGCAGCTCTTCGTGAGGACAGCCGGAGCGCCAGTTCTGATTCGAGTCCGAGCGGTACGTGGCGCGGTCGAAGTAGGGCTCGGCGTACACGTTGATCGCGCCCGGGATGGTCGCCGACATGTACTCGGCCTTCGGGTTGTGCCAGGACACGACCGGGTCGAAGCGCTCGTCGAGCTCGACGTTGGGATGGACGGCATGGAGCCCGACCGCGTGTCCGAGCTCGCGCAGCCGGTCGATCGCTGCGACGCCCTCGTGTGAGGCGAGGTTGTAGAAGACCGACTCGGTCATGAGGAGGTAGGTGGTGACGACGCCGTGCTCCGCCTCGACCTCCGCCATCCGTAGTGCGGCGTCGAGCGAGAGGTCGATGTCGTGGCGCAGGAACAGGTCGCCGCGCGAGGGGGGCTCGCCGAAGGTCGTCCAGCGGTACCGGCCGGCCTTCGCAGCCTCGAGGATCTCCGCGTAGTGCGCCAGATCGAACGAGCAGCTCATCGCCGAGCGAGCACCCATTGCCATCGACTCTCGCCGTCGGGCTCCGGTTCGACCATCGTCATGAGTTCGTCGAGCTCGAGCGTAAAGCCGGTCTCGTGGAGGAGCCGGCGATTCGTTTCCGGCGGGAAGCTCGAAAAGAACATCGATGTACCGAGCCACTCGCCCGTCCACGACTCCGTATCGCCCGTGCCGAACGCGCAGAGGAACAGCCCGTCAGGCACGAGCCAGGCGTGTATCCGCACCAGAAGCCCGGCCAGCCGGTCGCGGGGAACGTGGTTGAACGAGTAGAAGGCCACGACTGCGTCGAACGACTGGGCCGGCAGTTCCAGGCGAGTGAAGTCGCCGCACATGAAGTCGGCGCCCGGCACGTTCACCCGTGCCCTCGAGACTTGTTCGGGCGAGATGTCGACCCCCGTGACCGAGAAGCGCTTGGCGAGCGCTCCGGTGTCGGCGACTCCTGCGCCGCATCCCAGCTCGAGAATGTGTGCGCCAGCGGGAAGCCGGCGCACGAGCTCTTGCCTCCAGCGCGCGCGCTCGTCACCCTCGACCCGCCTGCTCCACTCCAGGAAGTAGTCGGCAATCGCGTCGTATCCGTCGGCGACGAGCTGTGTCCGGGGATCGATCACGCGGCAGCCTCCACCTCGACGTCGAGGCGCGTCGCCGCGAGCTCGGCGCGACGGAGCGCCTCGTCGGGCGTGTCGGCCGTGGCGATGACATATCCGCGACGGTCTCCGTCCCTCCGAACGGGCCGGATGGTCTCGCCGAGCTGGAGATACGTGTCGGCCTGGACGACGCCGTCGGAGGCGAGGACGGAGTCGAGCGAGCCGATGCGCGTCACGAGCCCGGTGGGCAGCGGCCCTGGCTGCGCCGTGAAGAAGCGGATCGCAAGCGGCTGCGTGAACCGCGGTAGCGCGATCCCGTCGGGAACCTCCTCGGCGAGCGCCTGCCTGAGTGCGACCTCGACGAGGTCGACGCCGACGGCGTGGCGGACGAGATCCGCCATCTGCCCACCGGGGATACGCGCCGCGACCTCGACGACGGCCACGCCTCCGTCGGACGAGGCGATGAGCTGCGGGAAGGCGATCGCGTCACGAAGGCCGAGTGCGCGCACCGCGTCGACTGCGACCTGCTCGGCGAGGCGGAGCTGCTCGGCCGGGATCGACGGCGGGTAGACGTGGATCCAGCCCACCCCGAAGCCGATGCCCGGCGGCCGCAGGCGGTCCGACAGTGTGATCAGCGCCGGCTCGCCCTCGCGCGCGATGACGATCCCGTTCATCTCGATCCCGTCGACGAAGCCCTCGAGCAGCGCCTCGTCCGTCGGCGACTCCTCGACTGCGTCGGGGAGGTCGCGCTCGAGTTCGGCGCGGCTCTCGATGCGGAACACGGCGCGCTGGCCGCCCGAGTCGACGGGCTTCAGGACGGCCGGGAAAGGGACTACCGCCAACGCTGCGTCGACATCGTCCGCCGAACGGAGGCTCGAGTACGGCGGCTGCGGCAAGCCGGCCGCTCCGAGCCTGTCGCGCATCGCCCGCTTGTGCGTCAGGAGGTGCGCGATGGGTGTTCCGATGCCGGGGAGCCCGAGTTCCTCCGCGACCGTAGCGACCACCGGCACCGCGCGATCGGCCGACACCGTCAGCACACCGTCGACGCCGACCCTGCGTGCGACCTCCACGACCTCGGGGACGGCCGTGAAGTCGACGACCTCCGCAATGTCGGCCGCGGCCAGTCCCGGCGCCTCGGCGTTGCGATCGACTGCCACGACACGGAGGCCACGTGCGCGCGCCTGTTCGATGGCACGCCGCTGATGGCGTCCCGCGCCCACGAAGAGAACCGTCGCCACGCGGGCGATGCTAACGGGGCTACGTCGGGCCGCCCGGCGGCAGGAGCCACGGCGAGAGCTTGGCCCAGCGGGCGATGTGGCACCCGTTCGAGCGGGTGAAGGTCGCCCAGACGTGCCGTCCGTCGAGCAGCCCGGTCACGCGGGCTCGCTGGGGCCCGCCGTAGATCTCGGTGCAGACGGTGTCCGGCGGCAGCGGCGCGAACAGTGCCCGCCCGCCGGCCGCGAGGCGACTGCATGCACGCGCGGGGCGGTCGACCGATCCGCCCGCCGGATTGCACCTCAGCGTCCACACGGCGTCGGGCCTCGCGCCCATCCCGTCCTCCCAGTACACGATGCGAAGCGCCGTCGCGGCGGCGGACCCGCCGACCGCGGACGAACACGCAACGACCGTGGCGCACGTGACGGCGAGAATCACGATCGCACGCACGGGATCAGAGTAGCCCCGCGCGTAAGCGGAGGATGAACGCGCGGGCGCCACTACACTCGCCCGCGTGGCTCTGACGGGAAAGCGCGTGGTCGTCACGGGCGGCGCGGGATTCATCGGGACGACGCTCGCGCGGCGTCTCGTCGACGAGAACGAGATCGTCGCCGTCGACAACCTTCATCGCGACTCGCTCGGGGGTACCGCGCTCGCGGAGCATCCGAACTTCACCTTCGTGCAGGGGGACGTGCTCGACGCGCCGTTCCTCACCGACATCGTGCGCGGAGCGACCCACGTCGTTCACGCGGCCGCGATCGCGGGAGTCGACACGGTGATCGAGAGCCCGGTGCGGACGATGCGCGTCAATCTCATCGGGACGTACAACACGCTCGAGGCGGCGCTGGCGACGCAGAACTCCGTCGAACGCGTGATCGAGTTCTCGACCAGCGAGGTCTTCGGGACGTACGCCTTCAAGGTCGACGAGCTCCACGTCACGACGCAGGGCTCGGTCGGGGAGGCGCGCTGGACGTACGCCGTCTCCAAGCTCGCCGGTGAGCACATGGCGCACGCGTACCACGACGAGCTCGGCCTGCCGACCGTCTCCGTGCGCCCGTTCAACGTCTACGGGCCCGGCCAGATCGGCGGCGGTGCCATCCGCGCCTTCATCGAGACGGCGCTCGCCGGCAAGGACCTCGTGATCCACGGCGACGGCTCGCAGATCCGTGCGTGGTGCTACGTCGACGACATGGTGGAGGCGCTGCTGCTCGCGCTCGAGCACCCGAACGCAGTCGGAGAGAGCTTCAACGTCGGAAATGCGCGCTCGGCGGTGACGATCTACGACCTCGCGCTGCGCATCAAGCGCCTCACCGGTCTCGACGGAGAGCTCCGGTTCCAGCCCCTCCACTACTCGGACGTCGAGCTGCGGATCCCGAACGTCGACAAGGCGCGCGAGCTCCTCGGCTTCGAGGCGAAGGTCGAGCTGGACGAGGGCCTCGAACGCACGATCGCGTGGTACCGCGAGAACCCGGCCGGATGACAGAGCCGATCCGGCTGGCGCGGCCGGACGTCGGGGAGGCGGAGCTCGACGCCATCGCAGAGGTCGTGGGCACGGGTCAGCTCACGATGGGGCCGAAGGTCGAGGAGTTCGAGCGGGCGATCGCCGGGACGGTCGGGACGGCGCATGCGGCGGTGGTCTCGTCGGGCACCGCTGCGCTCCACGTGGTACTGCTCGCTCTCGAGGTCGGCCCGGGTGACGAGGTGATCGTCCCGGCGTACACGTTTCCCGCGACCGCGAACGTCGTCGAGCTCTGCGGTGCGAAGGCGA
This sequence comes from Gaiellaceae bacterium, assembly GCA_021323315.1. Classification (GTDB taxonomy): domain Bacteria; phylum Actinomycetota; class Thermoleophilia; order Gaiellales; family Gaiellaceae; genus GMQP-bins7. Next base: position 29,096 of record JAJTCQ010000019.1, read on the forward strand.
TTCTCGTGGACGTCGACCCGGACACGTTCAACGTCGACGTTGCAGCCGTCGCCGCCGCCGTCACGCCCCGCACGCGCGCGGTCATCGCGGTGCACCTCTTCGGCCGCCCCGTCGAGTGGGAGGCGCTGCAGACCGCGATCCCCCAGGACATCGTGCTCCTCGAGGACGCCGCCGGTGCGCTCGGCGCGTCGTACCGCGCCACGCCCTGCGGCGCGCTCGGCGTCGCGGGCTGTCTTTCTTTCCACCCGCGCAAGATCGTCACGACGGGCGAGGGCGGCGCGGTCACCACGGACGAGGCCGAGCTCGACGCGGCCGTGCGTCGCTTCCGCCATCACGGCTGGAGGACGCTCGGCGACATGCCCGTGCCGGGCTTCAACTACCGGCTGCCCGACCTTCTCTGCGCGATCGGAATCCCGCAGCTGGCGCGGCTCGAGGAGCTTCTCCGTGCCCGCGAGCGCGTCGCCGGCTGGTACACCGAGCGGCTCGAGCACCACGTCCTGACGCCCCGCGCGGGGGACGGCGACCGGCACGGCTGGCAGGCGTACGTCGTGCAGCTCGACCGGCGCGACGAGGCCCTCGAAGCGCTGCGCGCGGGCGCCATCGAGGCACAGATCGGCACCTGGGCGCTGCATCGCCTCGAGCCGTACCGCGCGCAGGGCGCGTTCCCCGGCGCCGACACGGCGTTCGAGCGCGCGCTCGCGCTCCCGTTCGCGACGACGACGACCGAGGAGGAGGTCGAGCGCGTCGCGGATGTCTTGACTTCGTTGTGAGTGAGTGCTAACTTCCTTCGCCGTGAGCCAGACCGTCCCACGACAAACGGCAGGGGAGCGGCGCGAAGCCGTCCTCGAGGCCGCGCGGCACGAATTCGCCCAGCACGGGCTGCACGGCGCGTCCACGGACGCCATCGCCCGCCGCGCGGGCATCTCGCAGCCGTACCTCTTCCGCCTGTTCGGATCGAAGAAGGCGCTGTTCATCGCCGTGAACGACGCGTGCTTCGAGCGCACGCTCGACCTGTTCCGTACGGCTGCGTCGGGGACCACCGGTCAAGACGCGCTCGATGCGATCGGGCGTGCCTACGGAGAGGTCATCGAGGACGACCGGACGATGCTCCAGGGCCAGCTGCAGGCGTACTCGGCGGCGGTGAACGACGAGGAGATCCGCGCGGCGGTCGCGCGAGGATACGGCCGGCTGGTCGACTACGTCGAGGCCGTCTCCGGCGCCGACAAGAACACCGTTGCGCGCTTCTTCGCGAAGGGCATGCTCATGAACGTCCTCGCTGCGATGGACTACTCGCTCGCGAGTGAGCCTCACGACTCCTGGGCCGCACGCCTGGCCGAGGGCTGCAGGGAGGACGACTGAACGTGAGGCCGCTTCTCTTTTTCTCCAGATGGTGAGTAATCAGTCACTAGCTCATTACCGATCGGGCACGAGGAGGTCACCATGAAGGCAGGTACCCGCACGCTGTGGACGTTCGCGATCACGTCGATCGCCCTCTTCATGGTCGTGCTCGACAACCTCGTCGTCTCGACGGCGCTCCCGGTGATCCGCGTGGACCTCGGCGCCTCGATCGAGGAGCTCGAGTGGACGGTCAACGCGTACACGCTGACGTTCGCGGTGTTCGTCCTCACGGGGGCCGCGCTGGGCGATCGCTTCGGCCGCAAGCGCATGTTCATGCTCGGTGTCGCGGTGTTCACGGCTGCATCGGCGGCTGCCGCGCTCGCGCCGTCGGCCGACTGGCTGATCGCCGCACGCGCGGTGCAGGGGGTCGGCGCGGCGATCGTGACGCCGCTCACGCTGACCATCCTCAGCGCGGCTGTCGTCCGTCAGAAGCGCGGGCTCGCCCTCGGTGCGTGGTCGGGCATCGCCGGTCTTGCCGTCGCGATGGGGCCGCTCGTCGGCGGGGCCGTCGTCGATGGGATCTCCTGGCAGTGGATCTTCTGGCTCAACGTCCCCGTCGGGATCGTCCTCCTTCCGCTTGCGACGCTGCTCCGTGAGTCGACCGGGCCGGACAAGGCGCTCGACCTCCCGGGCCTCGCGCTGGCGAGCGGTGGGCTCCTCGGGATCGTCTGGGGCCTCATCCACGGGAACGGCGACGGCTGGACGAGCCCGTCGATCGTCGGCGCGCTCGCCGTCGGCGCGGCGCTCCTGGGGGCCTTCGTGGCGTGGGAGCTTCGCACTCCGCACCCGATGCTCCCGATGCGGTTCTTCCGCAACCGGGCGTTCGCCGCCGCCAACGGCGCGTCGCTGCTCATGTACTTCGGGATGTTCGGGTCGATCTTCCTGCTCAGCCAGTTCTTCCAGACTGCTCAGGGCTACTCGCCACTCGGATCCGGCCTCCGCATCCTTCCGTGGACCCTCATGCCGATGTTCGTCGCGCCGGTGGCCGGCGCGCTTTCGGATCGGATCGGCGGCAGGCCGCTGATGGCGACGGGTCTTGCGCTGCAGGCGATCGGTCTTGCCTGGATCGCGGCGGTCTCCACCGCAACGGTCGCGTACTCGTCTCTGGTCGGGCCGTTCATCCTCTCCGGAATCGGGATGGCCCTGTTCTTCGCTCCGGTCGCGAACGTCGTCCTCTCAGCTGTTCGCCCGCCTGAGGAGGGAAAGGCGTCCGGGACGAACAACTCGATCCGCGAGGTCGGCGGCGTGCTCGGTGTGGCCGTGCTGGCGTCGATCTTCGCGCGCTACGGCGGCTACGAGTCACCTGAGAGCTTCAACGACGGTCTCGTCCCCGCGCTGTGGATCGGGGCCGGCGTTCTGGCCGTGGGCTCGCTCGTCGCGCTGCTCATCCCACGCAAGCGTCGTGAGGATGCCGTGCCGGTCGTCGACCACGACCGCGACCTCGTCCCCCAACCCGAGGCTGCGTAGGACGTCCGAACGAGAGGAGGCGACGCGATGAGACTCTCGACCCAGACAGTCGCCGCGGCGAGCGCGCGGCACCCGTGGAGGACGATCGGCGCGTGGATCGCGATCGTCGTGCTCGCGGTCTTCGCGATCGTGACGCTTCTCGGCGGGAGCCTCACGACCGAGGGCGCCCCCACGAACAACCCCGAGTCGGAGCGCGCCGACGAAGCGCTCTTCCGGGCGCTTCCGCCCGATCCTGGCACGGCCGTCACCGACATCGTGGTGATCCGCGCCGACGAGCACACCGTGGACTCCGCCGAGTTCGAAGAGTACGTGCGCGACTTCGTCGGCGACGACGAGATCACCGCCCTCGGCCGCGCGCGCACGTATCTCGACGATCCGAACGCCGGCGGTCTCGTGTCGGAAGACGGCCACGCGACCATCGTCCCGATCGCGCTCACGAGCGACGACGAGACGGAGGCGCTCCTCGAGCGGGTCGGGGCGATCGGCGACGAGGGCGCGTTCGCGGTGTCGGTGACGGGCGAGGAGACGCTCGATCACGACTTCAACCTCCTCTCGCAGGAGGACCTGGAGAACGGCGAGCTGAAGTTCGGCCTGCCGGCGGCGCTGATCATCCTTCTCCTCGTCTTCGGCGCCGTCGTCGCCGGACTGGTGCCGCTCCTGATGGCGATGGTCTCGATCGTCGTCGCGCTCGGGCTGACGGCGCTGGTCGCGCAGCAGTTCGAGCTCTCGGTCTTCGTCATCAACATGCTCACGGGCATGGGCCTCGCCCTCGGGATCGACTACTCGCTGTTCGTCGTCTCGCGTTACCGAGAGGAACGCGCCAGGGGCAACGCCGAGTTCGCGGCCATCGAGATCTCGGGCGCGACTGCCAGCCGAGCCGTCCTGTTCAGCGGCACGGTGTTCGTGATCGCGATGTTCGGGATGCTCCTCGTTCCGAGCTCCATCATGCGGAGTCTCGCGACCGGCGCCATCCTCGTCGGGATCGTCTCGGTCATCGCCGCGCTCACCCTCCTTCCGGCCGTCCTCGGGCTTCTCAAGGACCGCGTGAACGCGCTCCGTATCCCGGTCGTCGGACGACGCTCGGAGGAAGCCGGTACCGAGGGTCGGTTCTGGGGCGCGATCGTGCGCGGCGTTCTCCGGCGCCCGGCGCTGAGCCTGACGCTCTCCGTCGCGGCGCTTCTCGCGCTCGCGCTGCCCGTGCTGACGATGAACGTCGGCACGAGCGGGGTTTCCTCCCTCCCGGACCGCTTCGTCTCCAAGCAGGGGTACCTCGCGCTCGAACAGGACTTCTCGAGGGTCACGCCCGATCCGACCACGGTCGTCGTCTCGAACGCCACGAGTCCGCAGGTCTCGGCCGCGGTCGAGAGCCTGCGGGCGCGCATCGTGGGCGACCCGCGGTTTGGCGGAACGGCGGTCGAGCGTTCCGCCGACGGCGAGGTTGCCGTGCTCACGGTCGCCGTCCCGGGCGACCCGGCGTCGAGCGAGGCCATCGACGCGGTGCGCGAGTTGCGAGCGGAGATCGCCGACGAGACCTTCTCGGGCACCGATGCCGAGGTCCTCGTGGGCGGCACGACCTCGGAGAACATCGACTACTTCGACTCCGTGATCGACCCGGCGCCGTGGGTGATCGCGCTCG